>DATLLF010000051.1:0-7525 GCA_035537955.1 Vicinamibacterales bacterium
ACCGCACTCGAGATCCGTGACTTCCTCACAGGAGAGTTCGAGCCACTGTCTCTTGACGATCTGATGGCGGTGCTGAAGGCGCGAGCGGCAGCAGGTTCGATCAAGCTCGTGCCAAAGACGGCGACGACTGAAAAAAAGCAATAATCTGAGTTCATGGCGAAGGCGAAGGCGGGTCTCCTGGCGATCAAGACCCGCCTTCTCCCGCGCGATCGTGAGGAGTTGTGGCTGCTCCTCGGCTCGCTCGCGCTGCTCGCGGTCGTCCTGCTCATCACGTACCTCGCCGGCGAGGTACTCGAGGGGGACACGCTCGAGTTCGACAAGCGGCTCCTTCAGGCCCTTCGCAAAGCCGACAATCCATCCCAGCCGATCGGTCCACCCTGGCTCGAGCTCGCGGCCTTCGACGTCACCGCACTCGGAGGGCCTACCGTCCTCGGTCTGACCGTCTTTGCAGTCGTCGGTTTTCTCGTGCTTCAGGGCTTGTATCGCAACGCGCTGTTCGTGTTCCTCGCGAGCGCCGGCGGGTGGCTGCTGAACGATCTCCTCAAGGAGTTCTTCGCTCGCCCGCGACCGACCGTCGTGCCACATTTACGTCAGGTCGTGAGCCTGAGCTTCCCCAGTGGGCACGCCCTCACGTCAGCCGCTGTGTTCCTCACCCTTGGCGCGCTGCTGATGCGAGTCGCGGAACGGCGGCTCGTGAAGTTCTATTGCATGTTCGTGGCGATGCTCACGACGCTGCTCGTGGGCGCCACGCGCGTGTACCTCGGCGTCCATTACCCGACAGACGTGCTGGCGGGATGGCTCATCGGGCTGTCGTGGGCGCTGTTCTGCTGGCTGCTCGAACGCGCCATCGAACGGAGCGCGGGCCTCAAACGTGAGCGCGCCAAGGCTGTGTAGGAGCGGTGCGTGAACATGAAGCGCGCGACATGGATCGTCATCGTTCTTCTCGCGCTGGAGCCTCACGTTCCCGCGCTCCAGGAGAGGCCCGAAAAATTCGTCATCGGGATGTTGCGGCGCGACGGTATCGTCACGCCATTTGCGATGTTCGACGGCAGCCGCTGGAGATCGCGGTGGCCGGTTGACATCAGGAATCAGGAGCTTCCGATATCGCTCGACGATGTTCCCGGGAACTGGTGGGGGCTCGAGCCTGCGCCTCGAACGATGACGATCTGGCGCGACGCCAGGCGTGTGGGGTCGCTCAACCTGACCGGGGTGGCGCTCAGCCGCCTGATGTGCCAGCCGCGCGTCACGCTGAAAAGTGACTACAAGGCGGCGGGCCCGGTGCCACCCCCTTTCGAGGCGCCGTATCCCAAAGACGGCATCGTCGTCGCCGGCGACGCTCGCCTGGAACCAATCGAATCGGTCGAAAAGGGCAGCGCGGACTGGAACCGCGTGCTGATCCTCGTCACGGACCCGTTCAATCGCGAAGAGTCATTGGCCGCTCGCGAGTTCGCGGGCTGGACGCACCCGGTGAGAGAGCGCGAGCGCAGGCTGGTGCCGATCACCATCGAGGCGATCTATCGCGCGGCGACGGAGGATCCGGAATGGACGGCGTACTTCGTCGAGGCCGTGCGGCAGTATCGGCCCGGCCGTGACGATCGCGATGGCTGCGGCCTGGCGACCTTCGCCTCGGGCTGGGTCCTGGCCGGGCCGAAGGATGAAGCGAAGATCCGACTGGCCGCGAAAGTGACCTACTGCGACCGCAAGGGCGTTGGCTACATGCTGCCGTTCGGCCTCATCCGCGCCGATCGCAACATCTACTGGGTGTACCAGTTCTCCGGATTCGAGCAGGAGTGGTATGAGGTCGCCGAGCCGACGCGCAGTGGTGTGAAAAACCACATCGCCTTCCCTGCTGGTGGCTGTTGAAGCGCCTCGGCGCGTTACTTCACGGCTACCCGCGCCCAGTCCCACCCTTCGAGACCCCGTGAGTTCACTGCCTTGACGGATATCACTGTGCCCGGCGACACCTTTGGAACTGTCGCCGTGGGCGCAGTGACTTTCATCTGCTGCGCTTCCGGGTTCGTCGCGGGACCGTACGCGATGATGTAGCTGGCAATTTCCTTCTCGGGCGCCGCCTTCCACGAGATCTTCGCCGTCCCGTTGCTCACGCTGTCGACCTTCAGGTCCGCGAGGCGCGACGGGCTCGATGTGAGCAGCATCAGCGTGGCCGCGGTCGTCTTCGCCACCTCGGTCACGAGCTGATGATTGATCGTATCGAGGAGGTCGTGCGACTGGTGGTAGTGCGGATTGCCGAGCACGGGATAGGAACCAATGCCGCCGACGATGTCGCCGTATGCCTCGTAGTAGGCCGCGGCATCCGTGGACTTGTAATAGAGCGCGTCGTACGTGATCAGGTTCGTGAAGTGCATGGCCGCGCCGTGCTGAATATCGCGAATGCCGGCATTGGAGTAACGGATCGTGTTGTCGAGACGATGATCGTTCGCCCAGCCGACCATATCGTTATTGAGTGCACCGACGATCTCGAGTTTGTTCGCGACAGCCTGGCGGACGAACTCGCGGCTGCCGAGAAGTCCGGCTTCCTCGCCTGTGAACGACGCGAAGATGATGGTGGCGGGCTGCGGGTGTGCCGCCAGGATCCTCGCCGTTTCGAGCAGCGCCGAGGTGCCTGAAGTGTCGTCGTCGGCCCCAGGTCCGACCGCGACCGAATCGTAGTGGCTGCTCACGACATAAACGAGCTCGGGATTCGTGGTCCCTTTCAGCGTCGCCAGAACATTGGCGGTCTGCCCGCCCAGCGCACCACGACCGGCGAACCACTGGAACTCGGGGTCGTAGCCGAACGACTTGTATTTGTTGAACAGGTATTCGCTCGCCAGCTTGTTGCCCGGGCGCGTGATGTGCTTCGAGTCGAAGTCGAAGAGCGCCTTCTCGTAGCTGAACACGCGCGCGACCGATGCGTCAGCGACCACTTTGCGGACGTCGCCGGCGATCGGGGCAAACAGCCTTTCGGTTTTTCCGCGAAGCGCCTGCTCCGACGCAAGGTTCGCCTTCACTCGCGCGCGCAATGCATCGCGGGTAATGCGCTGTGCAAGATCCACAAGATAGACGCCGCGTTCCGGCGACACCGTGTCGCCGTCGCGTTCGGCGACGATGAGGAGCTTCTGGCCGTCAGGGCTCGGGATCCATGTGTATTCCGGCGCGACCGTACGAATGGTGTTGTTGTGGAAGAGGCGCGTGCGCTTGCCGGTCGTGACGTCGTACAGGTACGAGCGGCGGTGCCTGGCCTCGCCAATCATGCCGATCAGCCGTTCGTTGTCGAGGAAGTGTGGCAGCAGGTCGTGCTGGATCTCGCGTGTCAGACGCGATTCGGTCTTCCCGTCGCGGCTGATGACGTAGATCTCCCAGTCTTCCTTCGGCATCATCTGGAAGGCAAGACGCTGACCGTCGGCTGAGAACGCGGGTGCATCGATCCGCTCTGGTCCGGTACGGACGACCGCCGCGTTGGCGGCGTCAGTGACCGGGGCGACCACGAGCCGGTTCTCGGCGGCGGCACGGACGACATAGGCGATCGACGCACCATCGGCAGAGAAGGTGGGCGCCGAGCCATTGACGGTCGTCGTGCGGCCGTCTGCGATCGTCAGCAAGCGGAAGGTCGGGTTGCCCTGTCCGCCACCGCCCCCACCACCGCGGCCAGCGCCCCGCTGTCGGACGGTGTAGATCACAGCGGTCCCGGAGGAATTGACCTCACCAATCGTTTTGTCCCCTTCGCCGGTGGTGACCGCCGCAGGCCCAGCGCCCGGCGCGGTCGCATAGATCTGGCCCGGGCCCTCAGCAGGTGTGCCCGCGAAGATGATTCCCTTGCCCGTGAACGCGAGCCCTTGCTTGCGAAACAGTCCAGTGTCGAGCTCGGTTTCCTGGCCACTCGCGAGATCACGGGCAACGAGCTTCGATTCCAGCGCGAGCTGAACGTTCAGTGCATTGAGCCGCTGCGCCCGGCCAGTGGCTGGCCCCTCGTCGACCGCCGCCGCGGCCTGTCGGAGTGATGGTGACGGAACAGTCTTCAAGTACGCGATCGTCTTGCTGTCCGGAGAAAAGATCGCCCGCGTGCCCTCGAGCGTTGCGATCGGTTTTTGCGGTTCCGCGGCCGTCGCGAGCTTGACCGTTCGCGCCAGAAGCGCACCGGTCTCGTAGGCGATGAATCGTCCGTCGGGTGAAAACTGTGGGGCGTCGCCGTCTTTCGTCAGCTCCGTCGTCTGGAACAGTTCGCCGGTCTGCAACGCGATCGTCTCGAATGCCTCGTCCGACGCGCCACCCTCCAGCACCTGTAGATACGTCGTGAGCGCGCCTGCGTAATCGCCGCGATCCCAGGCAAGTGCCGCGAGGTCCATCGGGCTGTCGGCCGCTCGTCCGGACAGGGGTATCCATAACGCCGCGGTCGCGGCGAACGCCAGAATCAGTTTTCGCATGGATAAATCCTGCCACAGGCGACGCTGTCCGTGCACTGGCGCATTCAGTGTTTCCGCTGTGTTTCCCCTGCGGCTGTATTTCCTCGATGTTCCTCCTGCGGCCTTCTTTTCCCGCTGTGTGTTCTCACGGGTCTGCGGCCGTACTGCCCAACACCCTCGCGCTTCCAGATCGATCCGCGGACCAAGGGCGATACGAATCTTCTCTCTACGCGCTTAGACAACATTCGAGGGAACTGATCCCCCTAGGATCCGAAGACGTCAATGCGCACGACCTGGAATATGCGCTGCGCGGATTCGCGCGACACCCCCGGTCAGGGCTGGCAATCGGTACGGTGGCGATCGCACTGGAATGTATGGCGTGGCCGCCTGTTCGGTGGGGTTGCGAACAGAGGAGATCGATCGCAGCGGCATGGCTCCCCGCCAGACGGGCAGGCCCATGATCGCGCTTCGCGCCGAGTAAACGACATCGGCCGATCGGCTGGAAACCGATCGGCCGGTGGTGATCGCGTAGCGCGCTATTTCTTGTCCAGGCTCTGACGAAGCGCCGCGAGGTGCGTGCGAAGCTGTTCGAGCTGCGCTTTCGTGAGCGTCAGGCCGCCGCTGTCGTCTTCGGATTTCAGCATTGCTTCGATTGCCGCGATGTGCCGCATCACGTCGGTGCTGTCGGCCGCCTGCGCTCCGCTCGCGCCCTGGGCAGCAGGCGTGGTGGTCTGCGGCTCTGTTGTTGGCGGGGTGGTGCTCGGCGGCGTTGTCGCGGGCGGCGGCGTCGAAGGCGGTGTGGTGGTTGGCGGAGTGGTGGTCGCCGGCGGTGGCGTCGCCGCTGGCGGATCCTCTGGACGCGGATTGGCGCTGGTCTGCGTCGCGGCCGTGCCGCCCGCGGCCTTCTCGAAATCGCTCAACTGGCGGCGAAGCGTCATGAGCTTTTCACGGATCGCTGGGTCCAGATTCGCGCCAGCGCTTCCGGAGGTGCCTACCGCGCCCGCCGTACCGGACGGATCCACGGCGCCGGGGTCAGGCCCGACCAGCGCAGTCAGGTTTGCGTTGACCTTCGCGTACGACGCGCGCCATTCAGCCTGCGTCGTGATCAGCTCGTTGAAGTTCGAAATGAGCTGCGAGACCTGTGTCCTCGCTTCGCCAGCAAGCTGTGAGGCCGCCGGAAGCTGCGTCAGTTCGCTCAGCGTGTTGCGCGCCTCCGTCAGGTGTTTGCGCGCGAGCTGTTCGTCGGGCTGTGCTGTCTGCGGCGCCGGGTCCTCTGGTGACGATGTGCCCGTCGTTCCGGTTGGCTGCGGCGTGCTCGCCGGCGGCGCGGTTGACGGCGACGCGGTCGCCGGCGGATTCGTCGCGGGCGGAGTAGTCATCGAGGGGCTGGTCGCGCTTGGATTCGTGGCGCTCGGTTCCATGGTCGGCTGCGCCGAGGGTTCCGGTGTCGTCTTCCCCCCGGAGATGGCTGTCGCGAACGCGGTGATGTGCTTCCTGAATTCGAGCAGCTTCGCGCGAGTCGGTTCATCGAGCGTCTCTGCCTTTGCTTTCGACGTGCCGGTGGTGCCGGCAGTACCGCTCGTCGCCGGAGCAGCGGCGCCGGTCGTCGCGTCGGGTCCGAGAAGCGCGGTCAATGTCTTGTCGATCGCGGCAACTTCAGTACCCCAATTCGAATTCCCGCGTGAGCCCGAGGTCGCCTGCGCGTTCCGATTCGCGGCTCCCGTGGCGCTTGCGTTGTCGTTCGCGGATACCGAACGCTCGAGCGTGTTGAGCCGCTTCTTGAGGTCCGCAACCTGTGACTTCGCGCGGGCACTCAGCGTCTCGACCTGCACGCCTTCGAGCGCGGTCTTCGCCTGCGCGAGGTGCTCCTTCGCTTCAGCGTTCGCGGTGGAGGTCTGGTCGGCCTTCTGTGCCGCTGGTGGTTGCGGTTCAGCGGTCGCTGGCGGCTGCGTGGCGGGCGGCTGCGAAGGCGGCGTCTGCGCCAGGCCGGACGCGGGCAGCGCAAGCAGCGCGGCGACCGCAATTCCCGTTGCGTATCTGTTGAATGAACTCATTTTGCCTGCTCCTCCTGAGCACGACGTTTCGTCGCTCTCGTCAGCGCCGGAGGGAGCAAGCACGATGCCACGCGATTCGCGCGCGTTCTCGCCAGTAAATGGCCGACGAGCTTCCGGTCGAGCCGTGGAGGAATTACTCGGTGGGCCAGTGAGACTCGATGATCAGCGACGCATTCACGCCGAACGCCGCTGTCTCACGAGTTCAACGACCATCGGCAGGACGGAGACGAAGACGATGCCCACGACGACGAGCTCGAAGTTTTTCTTCACGACAGGCATGCCGCCGAAGAGATATCCCGCGCCCACGCAGATGAGCACCCAGAGCACGCCGCCGAACACGTTGTAGAAGGCAAACGCGGAATACGTCATCGCGCCGGCGCCTGCGACGAACGGAATGAACGTGCGGACGATCGGCACGAACCGCGCCATGACGACGGCTTTGCCACCGTGGCGCTCGAAAAACTCGTGCGTGCGCTCGAGATGTTTCGGGTTGAGCATCCGCGCGAACCGTCCGCTTCGCCCTTCGGGTCGAAACACACGCGGCCCGATGTAGCGGCCGACGCTGTAGTTGACCGCGTCACCCAGCACCGACGCGCCGATGAACAGCACCAGCAGCAGCCGGATGTCGAGCATCCCCGATCCTGCCAGCGCGCCGGCCGCGAAGAGCAGTGAATCCCCGGGGAGGAACGGCGTCACGACGAGTCCTGTCTCGGCGAAGATGATCGCAAACAGGAGCCCGTAGACGAGGCGGCCGTGTGACTGGACGAAGTCGGCGAGGTGCTCGTCGACGTGGAGGAACAGATCGAGAATCTCACGCATGCAGGAACAAAGGAGTGTACTTCATGCACTTGAGCCGCAAGCCGCAAGCCGGTTTTCTACTTCGGGAGAAATTCGACAGCGACGACGATCCCGTCAAAGCCCGGCGCGGTGGTTGCGGGGCGCCACGTCACGTAGACCTTCTCGGGCGGCGTGCGTGCGCCGCACTGGATGACCCCGGTCTGATCCGACTGGTAGGTGAGGAATTCGACGGCGTCCATGCTCTCAGCCGAGTACTTCGTGGCTCGCTCGCCG
>DATLLF010000052.1:0-3896 GCA_035537955.1 Vicinamibacterales bacterium
AGCGCGAAGCGCGACTCGCTGCGCTCGGTGAGCACGCCGAGGCTCGCCAGCGTGCGCATCAGGCGGTGCAACGAGGGCGCGTGCAGACCGAGCACCGGCGCGAGCTCGGCCGCGCTCTTCGGCTCGGCGAGACGATCGGCGAGGCCCGTTTCGGCGGCCGCGTACAGCACCGCAGACACCCACGAACCGGTCCCCATCTGAATCAGCTGAACGTGCGGAGGCAGTGATTGATTCGACATGTTCTCTTCGTAACGCGCCGACCTCTGTTGCTACAATATGAAGGAGCGCCATATACTGTTGCGTAATGTCAACAATCTCACTCGACCTGATCCCCGCGTTTCTGGCCGTGGCCGAGCTCGGCAGCTTTTCGGCCGCTGCGGACCGCCTGGGCGTGGAGAAGTCGTCGGTGAGTCGTGCCATTGGTCGGCTGGAGCACGCGGTGGGTGATCGCCTCTTTCTGCGCACCACTCGCCGCGTGGCGCTGACGGACGCCGGACAGTCCGTTCGCGATCGACTGCGCGAGCCGCACGCCAACCTCGAAGCGGCCCTCGCGGGTGTCATGGACGCCGCGAGCTCGCCGCGCGGACAGATCGTCGTCACGGCGCCGGTCGACTTCGGCGCTGCGGTGCTGACCGAAGCCATCGCTCGCTTCGGACGACGTTATCCCCACGTCGAGGTCGACGTACGCCTGAGCAACCAGTTCCTGGATCTCACGACCGCTGGCATCGACGCGGCGATCCGCATGGCCGGAAAAAGACTGACCGATTCGTCGCTCAAGGCGCGCCACCTCGGCACCGCGCGTACTGGCGTCTTTGCGTCACCGTCTTACGCCGACGCTCGCGGCCTTCCGCGCACTCCCGAAGAAGCCAAGTCACACCAGTGGGTCGTGTTCCGTCCGCTCCGCAACATTCGCTTCGACGGTCCCGACGGAGTCACGCGCTTCCAGCAGGAGGGACGCGTGACCTGCGACGACATGGCGTTCGCGCACCACGCCGTCTTGCACGGCTGCGGCCTCGGCGTGCTCCCGTACTTCCTCGTCGACCAGGACATTCGCCAGGGGCGACTCATCCATGTTCTGCAGCGCTGGGACGTCACGGGCGCCGAGCTCTGGTTCCTCAGCCACGCCAGGCCTCGGGCGGCGGCGCAGACCGTGGACAAGCTGCGCGAGAGCGTCGCCGAGGTGCTCTCGGCCAAGAGCTTCAGCGCCCTGCGCTAGTTCGGCGAGCAGCCGAAACCGGGTGGTTACACCCTGCGAGGTAGGTAAGTGAGGGAGAGGGTAATACCCTCGACACTCAAGGACATTTCTCGATCTGCCAAGGCTGCCGGCCCCCAGGCCGCTAGACTTCCCCTGGAAAATGACCGTTAATACGTTCCCGACAATTCCTATCGGGAATTAGTTTTTGCGTCTCGAACCACCATGTCCCTCACTCACCTAGAACTGCTCGAAGCCGAGGCCATCCAGATCATGCGGGAGGTCGCCGCCGAGGCGGAGAAGCCCGTGATGCTCTACTCCATCGGCAAGGACAGCGGCGCGATGCTGCACCTTGCGCGCAAGGCCTTCTATCCCGCGCCGCCGCCGTTCCCGCTCCTGCACGTGGATACGACCTGGAAGTTCCGCGAGATGTACGAGCTGCGCGATCGCATGGCGAAGGAGACGGGGATGGAGCTCCTGGTTCACAAGAACCCGGAAGCGGTCGCCAAGGGCATCAACCCGTTCACGCACGGCTCCGCGGTGCACACCGACGTGTGGAAGACGGAAGGGCTGAAGCAGGCACTCGACAAGTACGGCTTCGACGTCGCGTTCGGCGGAGCCCGACGTGACGAAGAGAAATCCCGCGCCAAGGAGCGCGTCTTCTCGTTCCGCAGCGCGCAGCACCGCTGGGACCCGAAGAACCAGCGCCCCGAGCTGTGGAAGCTCTACAACACGCGCAAGCAGAAGGGCGAGTCGATCCGCGTCTTCCCGCTGTCGAATTGGACCGAGATGGACGTGTGGCAGTACATCTACCTCGAGGGGATACCACTCGTGCCGCTCTACTTCGCGGCCGAGCGCCCCGTCGTGAAGCGCGACGGCGCCCTGATCATGGTCGACGACGATCGCATGCCGCTGAGAGATGGTGAGACGCCCGAAATGAAGAGCATCCGCTTCCGCACGCTCGGCTGTTACCCGCTGACGGGTGCGGTCGAGTCCACCGCCAACACGCTGCCCGGAATCATCCGCGAGATGCAGCAAGCCAAGGTCTCCGAGCGTCAGGGCCGCGTGATCGATCACGACGCGCCCTCGTCGATGGAACAGAAGAAGCAGGAGGGTTACTTCTGATGCGCCCGCAACGTACGGCAGACGACGCCGATCTACGCGTTACCAAGAGCCTGCTCCGCTTCAACACCTGCGGCAGCGTCGACGACGGCAAGAGCACGCTGATCGGCCGCTTGCTGGTCGGCTCGGGCGTGATCCCGACCGATCAGATGGCGGCGCTCGAAGCCGACTCCAAGCGCGTCGGCACCCGCGGCGGAGAGCTCGACTACGCGCTCTTGCTCGACGGCCTGTCGGCTGAGCGCGAGCAGGGCATCACCATCGACGTGTCTTACCGCTTCTTCGCCACGGAGAAGCGCAAGTTCATCGTCGCGGACACGCCCGGCCACGAGCAGTACACGCGCAACATGGTGACGGGAGCGTCCACCTCGGACCTCAGCATCATCCTGACGGACTCGCGCAAGGGCGTGCTTACGCAGACGCGCCGCCACAGCTACCTCGTGTCGCTGCTCGGCATCCGTCACGCGGTGCTCGTCATCAACAAGATGGACCTCGTCGACTACTCGCAGGACGTGTTCCAGGCGATCGAGGCCGACTACCGCAAGTTCGCCGAGCAGCTCGGCTTCGGCGCGATCACCGTGATCCCGGTCTCCGCGGTCAACGGCGACAACGTCATCGAGCGCTCGACCAGGACGCCCTGGTACCAGGGACCGTCCTTGATGGAGCTGCTCGACACCGTCGAGGTCGACGACGCGCGCCAGCGCCTCGACGCGCTGCGCCTGCCGGTGCAGTGGGTCAACCGCCCGAACCTCGACTTCCGCGGCTTCAGCGGCACCATCGTCGCGGGCACCGTGCGCCCGGGCGACGAGGTTCGGATCCAGCCGTCCGGCAAGGTCACCAAGGTCTCGAAGATCGTCACCATGGACGGTCCGCTCGAGTCGGCGACCGTCGGTCAGGCGGTCACGCTCACGCTGGCTGACGAGGTCGACGTGTCGCGCGGTGATCTGATCGTCAAGGCGGACAGCCCGGCCGAGGTCGCCAACCAGTTCGAGGCGACGGTCGTCTGGATGAACGAGGCCCCGCTGCTGCGCGGACGCAGCTACCTGATGAAGATCGGCACGAAGGTCGTCACCGCGACCATCTCGCCGATCAAGCACAAGGTGAACGTCAACACGCTCGAAGAGATCGCCACCTCGACGCTCGCCCTGAACGAGATCGGCGTGTGCAACCTCGAGCTCGACCGTCAGATCGCGTTCGACCCGTACAAGGTCAACCGCGACACCGGCGGGTTCATCCTGATCGACCGCATGACCAACGACACGGTCGGCGCCGGCATGCTGCACTTCGCACTGCGCCGCGCGCAGAACGTGCACTGGCAGGCCCAGGACGTGAACAAGGCCGCCCGCGCGGCGATCAAGGGGCAGAAGCCGTGCCTGCTCTGGTACACGGGCCTCTCCGGCGCTGGCAAGTCCACCATCGCCAACCTGGTCGACAAGCGCCTGCACAGCATGAACCGCCACACGTACCTGCTCGACGGCGACAACGTGCGGCACGGCCTGAACAAGGACCTCGGCTTCACGGCCGCCGATCGCGTCGAGAACATCCGCCGCATCTCCGAGGTGGCCAAGCTGATGGTCGACGCCGG
>DATLLF010000053.1:0-2249 GCA_035537955.1 Vicinamibacterales bacterium
GCCCTACTCCCCGTACGGCGTGACGAAGCTCGCCGCCGAACACATGTGCATGCTCTACCACGCCAACCGCGGCGTCGACGTGGTGGCGCTGCGGCTGTTCTCGGTCTACGGGCCGCGGCAGCGCCCCGACATGGCGTTCCACAAGTTCATCCGCGCCTCGCTCGACCGCACGCCGGTCACGCTGTACGGCGATGGAGAGCAGACGCGCGATTTCACGTTCGTCGCCGATGCGGTGGCGGCGACGATCGCAGCCGGTGATCGCGGGCTGCCGGGGCGCTCCTACAATGTCGGCGGCGGTTCGCGCGTCTCAATGAATCAGGTGATCGAGATCATCGGCCGCGTGGCCGGGCGGCCCCTCGACGTCCACCGCGAGCCGGCGCAGAAAGGGGACATGCGCGACACCTATGCCGACACGTCGCTCGCACGCGCCGATCTCGGCTTCGCGCCGAGCGTCACGCTGGAACAGGGAATTGAAGCGGAGTATCGATGGCTTTCGTCCGTAACCGCGCGCGGCTGATCGCCGCGCGCTGCATCTGTGTCCTGGCTCTCGCGTTCGTCGCGGGGGCGTGTGCATCGGAGCCCAAGAAGCCGCCGGTTGGCGCCGAAGAACCGGACAAGTTCCTGTGGGAGCATGGCACGAAGGCGTTGACCGACAAGCGCTGGCTCGTCGCCCGCGAGTTCTTCCGGCAGCTGATGGACAGTTACCCGCAGAGCCCCTATCGTGCCGACGCGAAGCTCGGGATTGCCGACAGCTTCCTGGGCGAGGGCTCCGCCGAATCACAGGTACTCGCCATCAACGAATATCGGGAGTTCCTCTCCTATTACCCGACGCACGACCGCGCCCATTACGCGCAGTTCAAGCTGGGCATGGCGCACTATTACGAGATGCGCGGTCCAGCGCGGGACCAGGCGGAGACGAAGGAAGCCATCCGTGAGCTGACGACGTACGTCGAGCGCTATCCGGATAAGCCACTCTTTGGGGAAGCGAAACAGCGGCTGCGCGAAGCGAAGGACCGTTTGAGCGAGGCCGAGTATCGCGTGGGCGAGTTCTACCTGCGATCGCGCATGTCCGTGCCGGGCGCGATCGACCGCTTCTCGAACATCCTCAAGACGGATCCCGAGTATTCACGCCGTGACGCCGTTTACTACAACATGGCGCAGGCGCTGGTGCTGCTCGGCCAGCCCGCGGCGGCCGTTCCCTACCTGGACAAGTTGATCAAGGAGTTCGAGGAGAGCGAATACCTCGAACGGGCGAACAAGCAGATCGCCGAGCTGAAGGCGAAGCTCGATACGCAGGTCAAGAAATAGCGGCCATCGACCGATACATCAGGAATAGCTCCCCGTCCTGGTGCAAGGAGAATTGAATGCGTCCGATCCTGACCTGTCTGGCTATCGCGATCTCGGGAGCTGCCATGGCTGCACAAGCGCAGCGGCCTGCCGAAACGCGGGCGGTTCCCATCGACCTGGTATGCGGTCCCACCGCGACGCTCGACTCCCCCTCGCAGGCCATCAGGATCGTCAGTGGACAGGAGCGCGTGAAGACGCTGTTTGCCGCAGGCGACGCCGTTATCGTCAATGCGGGCACCGCGCAAGGGCTTAGCGCCGGCCAGCACTTCTTCGTCCGCCGCGTGGTGAAGGACCGTTTTACGGTGCGCACGTCCGAGAAGGCGCCTCGCAGCATTCACACTGCCGGCTGGCTCACGATCGTCGAAGCGAGAACGGATACCTCGATTGCAAGAATCGCAGAAGCCTGCGACGGGATCGAGGCTGGCGATTATCTCGATCCCCTGAGCGTGACGCCTGCGGTCGCCGCCCAGTCGGCCGGCCGGCCTGACTTCTCGAGACCGGCGCACGTGATCCTCGCCGACGATCGCCGGCAGCTCGGCGCCGGAGGCGGCTCGTTGATGGTCATCGACCGGGGAACGGACCACGGCGTGCGTCCGGGCCAGCGCCTCACGCTGTTCCGCCCCGCCGCCGAAGCAAACGGTCCTGTCGTCACCCTGGGCGAAGCGTTCGTCGCGTCAAGCCAGCCGGAGACGTCGTTGATCCGCATTCAGAAATCACGCGAGGCCATCCAGGTCGGCGATCTGGTGGCGATCCACCGATAGCTGACGGAGTCTGCCGTTACCGTTGCGACAGCAGGTGATTGAACCGGCGGTAGTAATCCACACCTGAGACGACCGCGGTGATCAGCGACACCCATAACGCCGCGATACCGAGCATGAAGAGCGGCGGGAGGTACTCGTTCC
>DATLLF010000054.1:0-5845 GCA_035537955.1 Vicinamibacterales bacterium
GCCATCTCTGCGCCTCGCCGCCGCCATGGACGACTCGGCGGCCGAACACGTCCCCGCTGATGCGCCCGTCATCGAGTAATGGATGCGCGCGAAGAAGGATCGGCCGGGCAGGCTCGGTACCGGCGCCGGGCCACAACGCGAACCGGGCGTTGGCGGATGCCGCATCGAATCCAGCTCTCGCGAGCGCGACAGTGCCTTGGTGGCGTATCGATGATCGCCACGCGACTGCCGCGCTGTTCGTCCATGCGGTGAAAGATCCGCCGAACACCGCGCCACTCGCGCGGACGGCGATTCGGTCTCGCGCCAGACGCTGGTCGGCTGCAACGCTGATGTTGAACGTGCGATCATCCTGGTCCCACGTGTCGACGCCCGCACCAATTTCCCAGCGGGTCATCTTCGACGTCCACTGCGAAAGCGCCACCGAGCCGCCCCGCCTCTGCTCGACCAGCTCGTTCGCGCCCGAGGTGTAGGTCTGCTCCTCACCGAATACGTCGGCACGCCACACACCGAAGCGAGACGGCGCCGTATACTCGAGCGCAATCCTCGGACGGTTTTCCCACCACCGCCACGAGGCGGTGATCAGCTCACCGCCGTGGAGGGCGCTCGCAACGCTCACGGCCAGCTCGCGGTCGGTCACGAGCCGCACGCCCATGGATGCGATCGCCACTGCAGTGGCGGGGAGCATGGACCGTTCGACGATCGCCGCTTCAACCGTGGCGCGTCCACTTCCCAGCGGCCGGTAGTTGACGCGTGCCAGTTCCGCCGTGGGCAGGTCAGCGAGGCGACGCGCCGCTGCTTCGAGGCGGTTCGTGGTCAGCACGCTGTCGATGTCGAGTCCGAGCTGGGCGCTTGCCACTGAATGGCGCGTTCGATCGAGGCCGATCACGTTGACGAGATCGATCACCGGCTCCCCTATCTCGTTCCAGGCCGTCAAGGCAGCCGCAGAATCACCCCGGACATATGCGCTCGTCGCCAGGATGCGCCAGGCGTGTTCGTCAGATCGATCGCGCTTCAGTGCCTCACGAGCGAGACGGCCGGCTTCGGCCCAATTCCCGTCCACTGCGTAGACGCCGGCCGACTCCCTGAGCGGTCCGGAGGCGGAAGGACACAGCTCCGCCGCGGTGGTGAATACGTTGAGGGCCGTCGTCTTGTCGCCTTTTTCCGCCGCCTGCACGCCTTCGGCAACCAACGCATCGCAGGGCGTCGTCGTCGTCATCGCTGGCGCCCGAGACGCCGTTCCATCGGAATGCGCGACGCCCGAATTCCCCGGCAACACGAGCATCGTCCAATGATCCGCTTTTGCCCACGCAGCGGCGAATGCCTGCTCGCTCGTGACTCGATACGGCGCACGGGCTGGATCGTGATACACCACGCGGCCGTTGCCCCAGCCCACGATGACGACGAAATGGAAGTACCCCGGCCGATCCTCGATCATCGCGACGACGGGCTGACGATCCACCAGGCGGCGAATGACAAGCGGCTGATCGCCGCGAAAGGATCGCGCCTCCCATCCGCGCCCGCGCAGGTCGCGCAGCAGATCCTCTCCGCGGATTCCGTGGGCGGATTCGTCCATGAGCGACGCGAACGATTCGGCTCGAATAGCAGTCGCACCCCAATACCGCATCACCATCGCGGCGGCGGCACCGCCACATAGCTCTTCGCTCTGTTGAATGTAAGGGACGTCGAGAAGGCTATCGGCGGGACCTGACGCGGGCTGGGCGGCAACGCTCGCCGCCATCGACAATCGAATGGCGGCGACCAGGAGTGGAACAGAAAGGGAACGCTTCAATCCGCGATCAGGACGATGAGGATGACGAGCAGGAGAATGATGATGACCGTGGTCGTGGAAATGACGATAGTCGATGCGCCACCGGCGAGCTGATCGTCCACCTGCCGCGCCTGATCCGCGAGTTGACGCAGGTCGTCGCCCTGCAGCGTCGAAACAGCGGTGAGCGCTTTGTCGACGGACATGCCTGCCTTGCCGGCAATGTCGCGAACGTCCGGACGCTGCAACAGCGTCTTGATGGCCTCGCGGTCCGCCTGTTCCGCATCCACGCGGTTCTGGACCGCTCTCTCGAGCGCCGCCTTGCCGATCACGTTGGTCTGCGCGCTCGCAGGCGGCGCCATGAACAGCACGGCGAGGCAGACTGCAAGAGAAGGCCGCACGAGTTTCATCAAATCCTCCCAGCTAGGTGCACGAATGCAGTTATCCTGGCCGATCGAACTAGCATCTTCTATGCCGAATTATGGAAGAGGTTGAAGTTGTTCGAATTCTTCGACGTGCACGGCGCGCGCGTGAGCGTCACGCCACTCGAGCGCACCCTCGCGGACCAGGCGCGCGAGCGATTCCTCGAGGGTAAACGAGCCTGTCTTTCGAGTGATCGTGATCTCCTGATGCAGGTGCTGCAGTGCGTTTCGGCGGATGTGTTGACGCGCGCCATACCCGACGATCAGGAGTTCTGCCGCCGGCACGATACCGCCGCCGATGCGCGGCAGCAGCGTCTGCGTCAACACGGCTGCCAGCGCCATCGCGAGCTCCTGCCGAATCGTGTTCTGTCGCTCCGCCGGAAACGAGTCCGCGATGCGCGATACCGCGGATGCGACATCGGTCGTATGAACGGTGGACAGCACGAGATGTCCTGTCTCGGCGGCCGCCAGCGCAATCTTCATCGTCTCCGGATCACGCATCTCGCCGACGACGATCACGTCGGGCGCCTGCCGCAACGCGGCACGCAGCGCCGTCGGGAAGTCGGGCGCGTCGATCCCGATCTCCACCTGTTCCACGATGCTCTTCTGATGCACGTGCTCGTATTCGATCGGGTCCTCGATCGTCACGATGTGGCGACGGTCGCGGCGATTGATTTCCTCGACCAGGGCCGCGAGCGTGGTGCTCTTGCCGGATCCGGTTGGTCCGCCCACCAGGACGAGCCCGCGCGGTAGTGAAGCGAGCTGGTCAGCCTGCGAGGGCAATCCGAGTGATGCCAGCCGCGGAACGCGTTGCGGCAGCAGTCGAACGGCGGCCGCCGCGCGTCCGCGTTCTCGGTGGAGATTGATGCGGAATCGTCCGACCCCTTGAAGGCGGAAAGAGCCGTCGGCGATCCCCGTCTCGCGATAGATGCGGCGCGCGTGGGGGGCCAGCGCCGGGAGCACCGCCTCTTCGATGTCCACCCCGTCGAGGGGACCTTCATCGAGCGGCAGAACCCGCCCTTCGATGCGCAAGGTCGGCGCCGATCCGGCGACGAGCAGCAGGTCGCTGCCGTTCTGCTGTGCGACCGTGCGCAGCCACCGTTCGATGCGTGTGGTATCGCCCGATGGCGCCGGCACGTGCAGCTCCGCGGTCGTGGCGTTCAGCTCTCGAATGAGCTCGTCGAGATCGTCGGTGTCGTCCATAGAATCCGTCTGGATTCTACGGCAGAAGCCGATCGCGGAAGTTCCGGCTCAGGCGCAGACGCTGGCCGTCGGTCAGCAGAACCTCGAAATCACCGTGCCACGCGGGCGTAATCTCCTTGATCCGATCGATATTCACCATCGTCGAGCGATGAATGCGGGCAAAGCGTTTTGGATCGAGCCGCTTCTCGAGCTCCGTCATGGTGATGCGCAGCAGGTGCTGACCGGTGCCGGTCTAGAGGCGGACGTAGTTCCCCTGCGCCTCGAACGAGGCGACGTCGGCGGTCGGCACCAGCCGGTATCCCTCACCGGACTTGATGACGAACCGCTGCACGTGGGCGGCGGCGCCGGCTCGCTCCGCGATCATTGCGAGGAGGCGCGTGCGCGACTCCTGCGAGCCGCGCGCCGAAATCTCCTCGCGCGCCTTGCGCAGGGCGGTCGTGAAGCGCTCGCCATTGAACGGCTTCAGCAGGTAATCGATCGCGTGCACTTCGAACGCCCTGATCGCGTACTGATCGTACGCCGTCACGAAAACGATCGTAGGCAAAAACGTGTGCGCAACGGCCTCGACGACCTCGAAGCCGTCGAGACCGGGCATCTGCACGTCGAGGAAGACGAGATCCGGCTTGAGCGACGCGATCATGGCCGTCGCGCGCCGTCCTTCGCCGGCCTCCCCGACGATCGACACGTCCTTCTCCTTTGCGAGGTGGAGCTTGAGCCCCTCTCTCGCCAGCGGTTCGTCGTCCACGATCAGTGCACGGATCATCCCGCCCATGCCGCCTCCTCCATCACCTGCGCGGGCCGGAACGGCAGCACGATCGAGACGCATGCCCCCCGCTCGCGGTTTTCGCACGAGACGCGCTGCGCCTCGCCATAGAGCTGCTCCAGCCGCGCGCGCGTGTTCGAGAGCCCTATCCCTTCGCGTCCTCCGTCGCGCTCGAAACCGGGCCCCGTGTCGCAGACCTGCAGTTCCAGTTCTTCTCCGCGGCGGCGTGCACGCAGAGTGATCCGTCCTCCTTCGACGCGCCGCGCCACGCCGTGCAGGACAGCATTCTCCACGATCGGCTGCAGGACCAGGCTCGGAACGAGCGCGTCTTCGAGATGCGGTTCGATATCGAGGTCGATGGTCAAACGATCAGGGAACCGGATACGCTGGATCTCCAGGTAGCGCTCGGTCAGCTCCAGCTCACGTGCGAGCGGGACCTCCTGCGGCAGCCCGTCGATCGTGAGGCGCAGCAGGTCGCTCAGCAGCGAGAGCGTGCGCGTCACTTGCCCACCCTCCCCCTTCATCGCGAGGACCGAGATCGCGTTCAGCGTGTTGAACAGAAAGTGTGGATTGAGCTGCGCCCGGAGCGCCTGCAGCCGCGCCTCGGAAAGGCTGGCCTTCATCTGCGAGGCGGCCACCTCACGCCGCCGCAGCTCGCGCGCGGAGTCGATCGCGTAGTATCCACCCACGAGGCCGCAGTACACGACGAAATCGAGGGCCAGGTAGCCGGTCACCATCTTTCCGAAGTACATCGACAGCCGGCTGGTGTCGTCCCAGCGCCAGGAGACGAACACCGCCATCAGCGTTTCGTGCGTGAGCGCAAAGAGGAGCGCGGCGGCGAAATGGACGACGATCGCCGCGGTGGGCCGTGGCCGATCGAGCCGTACGCGGCGCGAGATAGCGACCACAGCCGGGACGAGAGACGCGAGGATGATCCACGACGGCAGCGCATCGACCAGGCCGATGCGCCATGAGAAAGCGCGACTCTGAAGCTCCGCGCGGAGGTAGTTCTGGGTCGTTTCGATCAGGCCGAAGAGCGTGGCGCACAGAACGGGCAGGCCGTAGATCGCCAGCCGCTGCGGCCGCGCGGGCCAGGCAGGGCTCGAGAGCGCGAACCGCCGGTCGGCGACAGGTGCCGTGGTGGACACAGGGCACGCATTCTACCCGGCGCTTCGCCCGGCAGGAACGCTGTTTTTTCCGTCACGCGCCCGTGCACTTCGTCACACCGAATGCCGCTTCATCACGGCGGCTACTCGTCGCGCAGCACGACCATCGGATCGACGCGGGTCGCGCGTGCTGCCGGGATGTAACACGCGATCAGCGCCACGACAGAGATGAACGCGGACACTGATGCCATCGTCATCGGATCGGTCGGCGTGACGTTGAAGAGGTGCGCCTGCTGCAGGCGCGTGAGGCCGAACGCGCCGGCGAGCCCGACGACGAGGCCGACGATGGTCAATCGCAGCCCTTGCCCGAGGATCCTGTTCATCACGTTGCCGCGAGTCGCGCCCAGCGCCATGTGGATCCCGATCTCTTTCCGCCGCTCGCTGACGCTGTAAGCCAGGATGCCGTAGGTGCCGACCGCGGCGAGCAGCAGCGCGAGACCCGCGAAGGTTCCGAGCAGCTGCGTGAGCAGGCGCGGCCGCGACAGCGACGCGCCGAACACGTCGTTCATCGTCCTCAGGCGAACGA
>DATLLF010000055.1:0-12610 GCA_035537955.1 Vicinamibacterales bacterium
TTCAAACTTCAAAAAAGACGACACAATTTCCTTCTTTGAAGGTCTCGACCTTTTTGAAGTTTGACGTTTGACGTTGTCATGTCTGCGGGTGGTGAAGTTCAGACGTTTCCGGCTCGGATCCGGGCGCGGCCGGCGCGCGCAGCCGCGGCGTGCGATGCGCGGCGTCCGTCCACCGAGAGCGCGCCCGCGCCGGTCAGCATGAGACAGACGAGCGCACCAATGAGCGTGAGATTGAACTCGTATCCGCCAGGGAGGAAGAACCCGTTCGGCAGGTGAACCAGCCAGATCGCCGCCACCATCTGGATCCCGAGCACGGATGCGGCGGCGAGTGTGTACGCGCCAAGCAGCAGAAGAAGCCCACCACCGAATTCTGCGATCCCGGCGAGCACAGCCAGCCAGTACGCTGGTTCGATATCCATCTGGCTGAAGCCGCTCGCCGTTCCCGACAGGCCGCCACCGCCCCAGATCCCGAACAGCTTCTGAGCGCCATGCGCGATGAACACGAGCGCCACCACGACGCGCAGGACGGTCGGGCCGTAGGAGGCAATCGACGAGCCTTCAGCGTATCCGTTCAGCATCCGGATTCCGTCATTGTGCCACCGTTCAGGCGCGGTTTGCAGTAATCTCCGAGCTTCGCGCTTCGCGAAGGCGGATGCGAAATGCGAGAGGACAGCGACTGGAGGTAGTGATGTTCACGAGGCGTGGATTCCTGCAGACCACCGGCATGGGGGGCGCGGCTGCCGTCGCCATGTTCCGCGACGATGGCATCACGCGGCTCGAAGCAGCGGGCCGCCGCGTCGAAGGCGCGTCAGCGGCCGACGTCGCCACCGACGAAAACTACTGGCGCGAAATCCAGCAGGCGTTCACGCTCGACCGCACCATCATCAACTTGAACAACGGCGGCTGCTGCCCGAGTCCGCGCGTCGTGCACGAAGCGTTCAAGCGATACCTCGACATCTCCAACCAGTCCCCCGTGTACCACATGTGGCAGATCCTCGAGCCGAACATCGAGAGCGTACGGCGAAGGCTCGCCGCGGCATTCGGCTGCGATCCCGAGGAAATGGCGGTCACGCGGAATGCGAGCGAAGCGCTGCAGATCGCGCAGCTCGGGATCGATCTCGAGGCCGGCGACGAGGTCCTCACGACCAATCAGGACTACGGACGGATGCTCGATACGTGGGAACAGCGAGTGCGCCGCGACGCCATCAAGCTCACCAAGGTCTCGTTTCCCGTTCCGCCGAAATCGATGGACGTTCTGGCGGAGCGGCTCCTCGCCGCGATCACGCCGGCGACGAAGGTGCTTCACTTCTGTCACATCACGAACCTCACGGGGCAGATCTTTCCCGTCCGCAAGATCGCAGATGAGGCGCGCCGGCGCGGGATCAAGACGGTTGTCGACGGCGCGCACGCGTTCGCGCACTTTCCCTACACGGCCGCCGATCTCGGCTGCGACTACTACGGAACGAGCCTGCACAAGTGGCTGCTCGCGCCGATCGGCACCGGCTTCCTCTACGTTCGTCGAGAGAACATCCCGTCGCTCTGGCCACTCACGCCCGCGGCCTCGTCGAGGGCGAACGACATTCGGAAGTTCGAGGAGATCGGCACCCACCCGGCCGCGAATCACAACGCGATCGCCGAAGCGATCACGTTTCACGAAGGGATCGGCGCCGAACGCAAAGCCGCGCGGCTTCGTTACCTTCGCAATCGGTGGGCGGAGCGGCTCGGGAGCAGTGCGAAGTTCCGCATCCACACGAACCTGGATCCGGCGCATTCCTGCGCAATCGGCAACGTGCAGGTGATCGGCGTGCCCACACCTCAGGTCGTCGCGCAGCTCTGGGAGAAGTGGCGCATCATCGCGACGCCCATCGTCCACGCAGAGTACGAAGGACTCCGCGTCACGCCGAACGTCTACACGACGCTCGAAGAGGTGGATACGTTCATCAGTGCGATGGAGAAAATCGCCGCGGCAGGACCGAAGAAATCGGAAGGATGACGCTCCGCGAGCGAGTGCAGCGAGCGAGCCACGCGAAGGGAGCGAGCCGGCGAAGCGGCTGGGGAGAGAGTGTAAGGGGGCCGGGGGACGAAGTCCCCCGGGAGTAAGAAGGCCAACCGGGAACGGAGCGCGCGAAGCACCCTGCGAAAGTGCTGACGGTTACCGTGGACGTCACTTCTGGACCATTCCAGCGTGATCGTCCTGCGCTCCGCCCCCGGTTTGCCTGCTCACCCGGCCGGGGCGGCGCCCACGACCGGGTGAAAGGGAACTCCCTTACGCGAGAACCCGAATCACGACGCGGCGATTCTGCGCGCGCCCATCGCGGGTCTTGTTCGGGGCGATCGGCTTTTCTTCGCCGTAGCTGATGACGTTGATCTTGTGGAGCGGCACCTGGTGCTGCTCGTAGATGTAACGCTTCACCGCTTCGGCGCGCTCGAGACCGAGGTGCTCGTTGTACGCCTTGTCGCCGACGTTGTCGGTGTGCCCTTCGATTTCGATGAAGGCACCGTTCGGCTCTGACTTCAGCTTCTGCACGAGTGCGTCGATCTCACCCTTCGCCTCATCGGGCATCGTCGCCTGGCCGAACTTGAAGTTGCCCTTGTCTTCGCTCAGGACCACTTCGTAGACCATCCGCTTCGACGCCTTCTCGATGGCATCGGCGCGGGTGTTCACCGCGTCAGCGGCGGCGCGGGCTTCGCCTGCCCTCTGATCGGCAGCGGACGCCTTCTGATCGGCGGCCGCAGCCTTCTGATCGACTTCCGTGATCCGCCCTTCATTGGCGCGGGTCCGCTCCTGGTTTTCCTCGACCGACTTCGAGAGGGTGTCGACCTTGTCGTTCACCTGCGTGACTTCACCCCTGACGAACTTCTTCGTTGCACAGGCCGTCGTTCCCCCGAGAGCGATGGCGACGACCGGAATCGCGAGCACGAAATTCCTCATTGCAGCCTCCTTCATCAGCCGGGCCTCCTGCACCCTGCCGTCGCGGCCTGACTTGTTGTCCGGCCGCTTGTCACCGTGGCCCCGTGGCGGGGCACCTTCGTTTACAGCGCCCCGACTGCGGTGGCTGGGAGCACCGCGGGGGATCCCATTGACGCGCCGGCCTGACCGCCGCTCGCGGGCCGGTCGCTGCCGCCGGCCGTGTACCCGGTTCTTGCCCGCACCACCAGTTTGCTGTCGCGCGCGGTCACTTCGAGCGGCCGCCATCCGGGACGCGAAGACGCCTCGAACGCGAGCACATACTGGTGGCGAAGTTCGTCGACGATCTGCCGCGCGGCCAGGTTCGCGTGCGCCGGAGCGCTCGCCACGAACATCTCGCCGCCGGTACCCCGCGCCAGGTTCGAGAGACCTGACGCATCGAACGAAGGGGTTTCGTCGGTCCGCGGATCGTCGATTGGCGACATCACGGCGACGATGTAGACGGGCACGTCGATGCGGCTGGCAATCGCCGTCACCTGCTCCGTAGTACTGCGGCTCCTGGTATCGATCCCGTCGGTCAGCACGACGAGCGCGGCGCGATGCGGCAGCCGTCCGCTCTCTCGCCCCTTGTCGGCGACGAACGAAGCGGCATCGGCAATCGCGTCGTAGAGCGACGTCTGACCGAACGGAGGATTGAGCCGCTCCAGCGATCCTTGAAGGACCGCCGAATCCGATGTGAAATCCGTCACCCGATCCAGCTGCGTGTCGAACGAGAAGACCGCGGCCGTGTCATCGGAGCGAAGCGTGCTGAAGATCTGTCGCGCGGTCTCGCGCGCATCGACGGCCTTGCGGCCGACGCGCATGCTCCCGCTGGCGTCGACGAGGAGCCCGAGCCGTACCGGCCCATCGGTCTCCGCGCGGAAGTCGACGATCTTTCTCTGCTGCCCTGCTTCGGCGACGACAAAGTCCTGCTGGGCGAGCCCCTTGACGAAGCGTCCCTTGCGGTCGCGAACGACCGCATTGACTGAAACGATGTCGACCGAGGACCGGAACTTCGGTGCCGGGTCCTGAATCGCCCCGGCATTGATCGGCAGCGCAAACAGCGCCGCTGTCATGAGGGGTCGCAGGGCCTTCATGCCTGCGAGTAATCCAATGTCCCTGCCAACGCTGTAAGTAGTTGAAAATAAACCCATAATCTCGACCATACTCCTTTGGATCAGCGCTCGCCGGGGATTTAGAGCGTAATTCCTACGCGACTTGGTTTTTGACACGGTCACTTTTACATAGCTGCGCCACGTCGCCGGTGGCAGCCTGTCGAGCTTCTTTTCGGCTCTTCTGAGGCAGGAGTGGAGTTGCGGACCCTTGATACACTTCGACCGATGGCGCTGCGAACACCGTCGATGATTCCCGTAGCAAGCCGAATCCGCGGATTCACCTATGCGATCCGCAACATCGTTGCCGAGGCGAGGAAGGTTGAAGCCTCGGGTAGAACGGTGCGGTACCTGAACATCGGCGACCCGATACCGTTCGGGTTCCAGACGCCGCCGCACATGATCGAGGCGGTGGCGCGCGCGGTGCGCGACGGGCACAACGGGTACGCACCGTCGGTCGGCATCCCCGCGGCGCGCGAGGCGGTCACGGCCGAATGCATCAATCGCGGCATGCCGATGACGCCGGACCGCGTGGTGATCACGTCGGGCACCTCGGAGGGGATCGAGCTCGCGTTGAACGCACTGGCGGAATCTGGCGACGAAGTGCTGGTGCCGACGCCGACGTATCCGCTCTACACCGCCGTCCTCGCCAAGATCGGCGCAAGGCCCGTGTTCTACCGCACAGATCCAGCGGCTGGCTGGCAACCTGACCTCGATCACATCCGCAGCCTGGTTTCTACGCGGACCAAGGCGCTCGTGGTGATCGATCCGAACAATCCAACCGGCGCCAGCTACCCCGCCGATACACGCAAGGCGCTGCTCGACATCGCCGACAAGAACAACATCCCCCTGCTCGCCGACGAGGTCTACGCGGATCTCGCCTTCGACGGGCCGGTGCCCGCGTTGGCCAGCCAGAATGCCGACGCGCCGGTAATCACGTTCTCGTCGCTGTCGAAGGCCTACCTTGCACCCGGGTGGCGCGCGGGGTGGATGGCAGTCGCACGAACAGAGCGGCTCGACGAGGTGCTCGGGGGGATCAAAAAGCTCGCCGATGGACGGCTGTGCAGCACGGGACCGATGGAGCATGGGCTCGTTGCCGCGCTGAACGGCGATCGGTCGCACCAGGCGGTGTTCCGCGCCGCGCTGCGCGAGCGCGCCATCCTCAGCCACGAACGTCTCAACGGCATCGAGGGCATCACGTCGGTGATGCCGGCGGCTGCGTTCTACGCCATGCCCAGGGTCGCACTCCCCAGCGGCGTCACCGACGAGGATTACGTGCTCGCTCTGCTGCGCGAAACGGGTGTGCTGTGCGTCTACGGCTCGGGCTTCGGCACCGATCCCGCCGAAGGATTCTTTCGCGTCGTGTTCCTCGCCGACCCGGCGGAGCTGTCACTCATCTACGATCTGATCGCCGAGTTCACGCACGACTTCCTGACCCGGCGAGGACGCTGAGTGGCGACGAGGGCAGCCTCGCCAAGATCACTCATCTTGTTCGCGATCGCGATGGCGGCGTGTGCCGTCGTTCTGTTGTGGGGGCTGTACTCGGTTCGCGACGTCCTGCTCCTGATTTACATCAGCGGACTCTTCGCCGTCGGCTTCAGCCCGATCGTCCGATTGATCGAGCGGCAGCGGCTGCTGCCGGTGGGCACGCGGCGATTCCCACGCTGGCTCGCGATCCTCGTGCTCTACGTGTTCATGCTCGGCGCGCTCGTCGGCGTTGGAATGATGATCATTCCCCCCGTCGTCGATCAGGGGCAGCAGCTGTGGAAGCAGAAGACGGTCATGTTCGAGACCGCGCAGCGCTTTCTGCACGATCACGGCATTCTCAAGGGCGACTACATTACGTTGCAGCAAGCGGTCGAGCGCGCACCAGAAGCCGCAACCGGTACGACGGTTGTCTCGACGGTATTCGACGCCGTTCGGGGGGTCGTCGGAGGGATTGTCGGATTCCTGACCATCCTCATTCTCACGTTCTATCTCCTCGTCGACTCCCGCAACCTGCAGCGGACGTTTCTGCGGCTGTTCCCCTCGGAGCGGCGTCCGCAGGTCGACGCCATTACACGCACGATCACCGTAAAGGTGTCCGCATGGCTGGGCGGCCAGGCGCTCCTCGGCGCGATCATCGGCATCACGTCCGCGATTGGCCTATGGCTGATGGGAATCCCGTTCTTCTACGTGCTCGCACTCATCTCCGCCATCGGCGAGCTGATCCCGGTGGTCGGGCCGATTCTGTCCGCCATTCCTGCCGTGGCGGTTGCGGCGACGGTGTCGGTCGAGAAAGTGCTGCTCGTCATCATCTTTTTCGTCGTCCAGCAGCAGTTCGAAAACCACGTCCTCGTACCGAAGGTCATGTCGCGGCAGGTCGGGGTCAGCCCGGTCACCGTCATCGTCGCACTGCTGATCGGAGGCAGACTTCTGGGCGTCGTTGGCGCACTTCTGGCCGTTCCAACGGCCGCCATTGTCCAGGTCCTCGTGGCGGAACTGCTGGATCAAAAGGAGAAAGCGTCCTGACCGGTGGCTGGCACCCTGTTTGATGTCAGTGGCTGCCGAGGCAGACTTCTCAGCGAATATCTCGACGCAGCGGGCTGAAACGCGGTAAGCCGATGGACCTCGGTGGAAAAAACGATCGCAGAACGCGGCTCTTCGGAGACCTTGCAGTTGTCGTGTTCCTGCTGGCCCAGGTGTCTGACGGCGTGCTCACCTATATCGGCGTCTCGACTTACGGCGCCAGCATCGAGGGAAATCCGCTGATCACCTGGCTGATGGCCTCAATGGGCCAGGGCGCCGGCCTGGCCATGGCCAAGGTGACCGCCGGCTGTTTTGGCGTCGCGCTCCACCTGTCCGCTGTGCACCGTGCGGTCGCATTGTTGGCAGGCTTCTACATCATCGTCGCAATCATTCCCTGGATAGGGATACTGTTCCTTCCTTAGTTCAGCTTCCGGCTTTCGGCTTCCGGGCGGAAATATACTGTCCGGATGCGCACCGATCCGCTCTCCTACCTGGGCCAGGAGCTCGATTCACTCAAGCAACAGAACCTCTACCGTCATCTGCGCATTCTCGAGGACGAGCAGAAGGCGCACACGACCTTCGATCACCGCTCGGTGGTCAATCTTTCATCGAACAACTACCTCGGTCTCACTACCCACCCGAAGCTCCGCGACAAGGCGATCAAAGCCGTAGAGGAGTTCGGCGTTGGCTCCGGATCCGTCAGAACGATTGCCGGCACGATGGAGATCCACATGGAGCTCGAGCGCCGGCTCGCGGAGTTCAAGAAGGTGGAGCGCGTCGTCGTATTCCAGAGCGGATTTGCCGCGAACGCCGGGACGGTCTCTGCCGTCCTTACCAAGGAAGACGTCGTCATCTCCGATGAACTGAATCACGCGAGTATCATCGACGGCTGCCGTCTGAGCCGCGCGACGATCAAGGTGTTTCCGCACAAGGACGTCGATGCCGCCAGAAAGGTCATCAAGGATCTTCCGGCGTCCCAGCGGAAGTTGCTGATCACAGACGGCGTGTTCAGCATGGACGGCGATCTCGGCCCGCTGTCCGACCTCTGTGCGGTCGCCGAAGAGACGGGGTGCATCATGATGGTCGACGATGCGCATGCGAGCGGTGTGTTCGGCAAGAACGGCCGTGGGACGGTGGATCATTTCGACATGCACGGCCGCGTCGACATCCAGGTGGGGACGTTGTCGAAAGCGATCGGCGCGCTCGGCGGGTATGTCGCGGGCAACACGAACCTGATCGAGTTCCTGTATCACCGCGCGAGGCCGTTCCTCTTCTCGACGTCGCATCCGCCCGCCGTCGCCGCCGCGTGCATCGCGGCCCTCGACGTCCTGATGGAGGAGCCGCAGATCATCGATCGTCTCTGGGAGAACACCAGATTCTTCAAGGCTGGCCTCGAGCGGCTCGGGTTCAACACGGGCATGAGCGAGAGCCCCATCACGCCGGTGATTGCCGGCGAGGGGTCCAGGGCCATGAAGCTGTCGGATCGCCTGTTCGAGGAAGGGGTTTTCGCGCAAGGCATTGCGTTTCCAACTGTGGCGCGAGACAAGGCGCGTGTGCGCACCATTGTCACTGCGACGCACTCGCGTGAGGACCTGCAATACGCGCTCGACAAGTTCGAGAAAGTCGGGCGGGAACTCAGACTCATCGGTTGATCGGTCGGCTGATCGACCGGTCGCATCGGGTGATCGGACTACCTGACGTGAAGCAGCACACTGACCGGGCGCGCGAGATCTATCAGAAGTACGCGCACGATGTGTCGGTCGAGGACCTGCAGCGGCTGTTCACGCACGACACGCGTGATGCGTACCGGTTTTTCACGCGAGGCATCGATCAGGACGCCGTCGCGCGGCTGCCGTGGTGGAAGCAGATCACGGTGCGGATCCGGCAGATCTTCGTTGCGTTCACGCTCAGACTGCCGCCCGCCCGCCGCGCGCTCTACCTGACGGCGCTGGTTGTTGCGCTGTTCGGAGTGCTCCGCCTCTACCGAGGTTTCGCGTGGGTCGAGGTTCCGGTCGGTCTGCCGTTCGTGCAGGTCGCGCTCGCCCTGCCGGTCTGGTACTCGGGTACCTTCGCGCTGATCCTCAGCGTTCTGCTCCTGAATTTTCTCGTCCTGCTCGAAGTCGCCGACCGGCTGTCGCTGAAAGGGGAGCTGGAAGTCGCGCGTGAGATCCAGCTGGCGATGCTTCCGGCCGGCACCCTTCGCGACCGGGATGTCGAGATCTGCGGCGTGACGCGGCCCGCCAATACCGTAGGCGGTGATTTCTACGATGTACTGCCCCGACCGGATGGGCGAGTGATCGTGACGCTTGGTGACGTGGCGGGGAAAGGCAGCCCGGCCGCGCTGCTGATGGCATTGCTGCTCGCCGTACTACGCACGCTCGTCGACGAGGAGCTGAGCCCGCCGGAGCTGATGGAGCGGCTCAACCTCCAGATATGCCGCCACAGCCCGGACTCTCGCTTCATCACGCTGTTCTATGCGGTTTACGAACCAGCGTCGGGTCGCCTCGTGTACGTGAACGCCGGACAGACGCCGCCGCTTCTCCGGCGGCGAGACGGGACCTTCGAGCGCCTCGAAGGTACGGGCGTCGCGCTGGGTATGTTCGAGGGATCCACATTTGGCGCAGCGGAAACCATCGTGGGCCACGGGGACACGCTCGTGCTGACGACGGCATCACCGAAGCGGAAGACCCCCACGGCCGACCGTTCGAGGAAGCTGGGCTCGAAGGCGTAATCTCGACGTACGTGGCCTTCGGTGCAGCCGAAATGGCTGCGGAAATGGTGCGCGCCGTCGAGCATCACGCGCACGCCTCGAGGTTTGCCGACGATCTCACCGTGCTGATTCTCAAACGTCACGCGGCGACGCCGGCCTGAACATTGATCTCAGCGTTGAAACGCTTCAAGGAAAGAGACCGTCAATTCCCAACTTTCAACTCCCAATCCCCAGACAGCCCGGTTGGGGAGTTGGATTGGGGAGTTGGGAGTTGCCACATGTTTTGAAAGCCGTATACAGCTCATCCCTGTGAAGACACCGCTCATCACATGCAGCCTTCGGCGGCGGCCCCGATCGGCTGAGCGCATTGTCGCGGGTCTAATATAAGCAGCCCTCATGACCTTCGCCATCCTGATCGCGTTTGCGCTGCTCTGGCTGCCACCGCCGCAGGCGACCGCGCAGCCGGACCCGATCGCCGGGCTCGTCCAGCAGATGGAGCGGGCCGCAGGCGCGGGCAATCGAGAGGCGCTCCGCGCCCTCGGCGTGGACATGACGTCCGCCGCGGAGCTTGCCGCCGCCCTCACCTCTCCGGCGCCATCGCGGATCGTGATCCGCGAGCGCGATCGCACGGCGATCCCGGGCGGGCAACGACTCCTGCTGGAGATCTTCTGGGAGCGCGCCACTGAAGGGCGGCTCGGCACGTGGAGTGTCGACGTCGCGCCGGTCGAGGAAGGTTGGCGGATCGCGTCCGCCGCGAGTCTCGCGTCGGTCTCAGGTCTGTACCGCCTCGCCCTCAACACCGCGAAACAGTTCGACGTCCGGAACCTGTCGGTGCAGGCGCCCGACCTCACCCTGACGCTTCCCGTGGGTTCCGCCTTCGTCGCCGAGACTCCCGACGGCGTCACGGCGGTTGTGCTCGTCGGCCGCGGCACGATGCGCTTCGCGCCACCCGAAGCCGCGGAGCGGACGCAAGTCAAGATTTTCAGCGGCGACGAAGTGCTGTCGACATCGTTCGACGCGGCATTCGTACGCGTCCGGCCGGAAGATTTCTCGGAGAGGTTCCCCAGTGCCGCCCTCTTGGCGCGTGCACCCGACGCGCGCGACGCGGACAGGGCGCGCGAGATCTTCGAGGAGTACGTCGGCCGCACGCTCCAGATCAATCTCACCGACCTGAGCCCCGATCGCTGGTCGATCACCCCGCAGGCCGGTGACTTCATCGCCGAGGTACGCACCGATGATTTCGGCGCCCTGACGTATTCCCGCGCGCGCGGCGATGCCGAAGATGTCACCGTGTTCGACCGCAAGAAGCGTCGCAACATCTCGGTCTACGCGTCAGCCGAAAAGCTGGCGACGCGCGGGCGGTTCTACAACGAAGACGATCTCGTCGACTACGACATACTCGAATACCAGCTCGATGCCACGATCCTGCCGGAGCGGGAGATCGTACAGGGCACGGCGCGACTGAAGCTGAAGGTCCGTGCGGCGGCCGTCGCAACGATCAATCTGCGCCTCGCCGAACAGCTCGCCGTGGCCGGCGTGTCTTCTCCGGACTTCGGACGGCTGCTGCACCTGCGCGTCGTGAACCAGAACTCGCTCCTCGTGAGCATGCCCGGGTCGATCCCCAACGGCACCGAGTTCTGGCTCGTGATCCAGTACGGCGGACGCATCCCGCCGCAGGAGCTCGAGCGCGAAGCGATCACCGTTGCGCAGGAGGGCGTTCGAGATCCTGTCGTGCTGCCGCCGGAGCCGAGATTCATCTACAGCAATCGGTCCTACTGGTATCCGCAGTCCATCGTCAGCGATTACGCGCCGGTCAAGCTGAAGATCACCGTGCCCGCGGAATACGAGGTCATCGCGACGGGTCTACCCGTGGGCGAACCCGCACCTCCGCCGGGTGTGGTCGAGGGTCCGCGGCGTCGCATGTTCCTGTTCGAAAGCGAGCGGCCCGTTCGTTATCTCGCCTGCGTCATCTCGCGCCTGCGCGATGTCGAGTCGCACGAGGTGATGGGCATCGACGGCGCGGACGGCTCACTGATGCTGCACGTTCTGTCGAACCCGCGCCAGGTCGGGCGCGCGCGTGCGCTCGGCGATCGCGGCGCCGCGATCTTCGCCTATTACGGCAAGCTGATCGGCGACACACCCTACCCGAGCTTCACACTCGGCGTCACCGAGCGTGAGCTGCCGGGAGGACACAGCCCGGCGTATTTCGCGGTTGTCGATCAGCCGCAGCAGTCGACCGTCAGCTGGCGCAACGATCCGGTGAACTTCGACAACTATCCGTCCTTCTTCGTCGCGCACGAGATCGCGCATCAGTGGTGGGGGCAGGGCGTCGGCTGGAAGAACTACCACGAGCAGTGGCTGAGCGAAGGCCTCGCGCAGTACTTCGCGACACTCTACGCGGGGTCGGATCGCGGACCCGAGATCGTCACCACGCTCCTCACCCAGATGCGGGAGTCGGCGGAACCGATGATGGCCCAAGGGCCCATCTTCCTCGGCTACCGGCTGGGGCACGTGCAGAGCGAAGGACGCGTGTTCCGCGCGATTGTCTACAACAAGTCCGCGGTCGTGCTGCACATGCTGCGCCGGCTCATGGGCGACGAGGCGTTCTTCAAGGGCATCCAGGCCTTCTATCGCGACTGGCGCTTCAGCAAGGCGGGCACCGACGACTTCCGCGCCATCATGGAGACACAGACTCCCCTTCGTCTGACGCGCTTTTTCGAGCGCTGGATTCTCGGATCGACCATTCCGCGCGCGCGCGTCACACCAAAGATCGATGCCGACGGCAAGACGGCCGTCGTCCGCATCGAGCAGGTCGGGGACGTGTTCGACTTCCCGCTCACCGTCGTCGTCCAGTACGGGGACAACACCTCTGAAGAGATCACAGTCGCCGTAACGGAGGCGACGGTGGATCACAAGATTTCCCTCAAATCACCGGCTCGTCGGATCTTCGCGCGCGACCCGCTCACGTTCGTTGAGATCGTGCGCTGACGCGGACGCCAGAGACTGTCGCCGACGTACGGGCCTGAAAAGCTGCTGAAGTACGGTCCTGAAAAGATCGAGAAGTGCCTGGGGGAGAAGGCTTCCAAGTACGGCAGCTGTCGAGCGAGTACAAGAGCTGCTGAAGTACGCTCCTGGACCGATCAAGAAGTGCGTGGGGCGAAAGAGTCGCCAGAAGTACAGCCACTATCGCGCGAGTACACGAGCTGCCCTCCTGTCACGCCGTACGGCGAGGAGCGATTCGGTACTCGCTCGACAGTAGCCGTACTTGAGCGATAGTGCCTGCACTTGAGCGCCAGCGCCGTACTTCTGCGTCAGTACCGTACTTCTCTGGCC
>DATLLF010000056.1:0-9308 GCA_035537955.1 Vicinamibacterales bacterium
GGATAGCGGCCACGCCTCCCGCGCCCCCACCGTGTGCGTGACCGTGTGCGCCGGCCCCACCGCTCGCCACGAATGCGGCGAACGCGTGGCCGCTATCCAATCCTGACGCCGCGTGGAACCACGCCGGCGTTTGCGCGTTCCTCTTCTTCAGATACTTCGACCAGGCGCTCGCCAGGCCCAGCGCAATCGCAAGCGGCAGGATCCTGGTTTCGGCGGATCCGGAGGCGCCCCAGCGCGGCTCGATCGACTGCGGATCCTTGATGTGTTTCTTGAACGCGCGCCAACGGTCAGCGCGGCGGACGCCCTCGTTCGAAAGCGGCGTCTGTGAAGCGATCACGATCACCGTCGCGATCACGACAATCGCGAGGGCAAGCGGGATGAAGAACGGCCCGGGGCCGTAATCATCGGCGAGCACGGCGCATACCATCACCGTAAGCGCGGTGAGGACGCCCAGAGCGACCGCGATGACCTGATAACGACGGCGGCTTGCCTGACGGGTGGCGTCGAGCATGTGCTCGTCCGCAAGTTCCTGCATCACGGCGTTTTTGAATCGTCTCCAGTGCCGTGGACGCGTGAAAAGGCCTCGTGCTTTGGAGAGCGGGACGACGGCACCGGTCTGGCGGGCGCCGTCGAAGACGATGTCGAGCGCCGCCTGTTCGTGAGGCGGCAGCGTGGCGGTTCCGCGCACGAGCTCGATCATGAAGTGGCGTGTGCCGAACGCGCCACGCGGATCCTCGCGGATGGCAATCACACCCCGTTCGGCAAGCGAGAACATCGCCGCCATCGCGTGTTCGAGCTGGGGCCGTCCGTTTGCTATGAGCGCACCGGCGATCGCGGGAGCGGCGTGGTCGGGAGGAATCATCGAGTCCCACTGGGCCCCTGGTTCGCGCGGTGGCGCGTCGTAGTTCTGCCACATGCCGAACAGCACCACCAGACCGAAGGCCATCACGAGGCCGGCAGCCGTGAGCCAGAGCGGGAGCCGCTCGCCCTGCTCCTGCTGCCTCGACTGCCACGCGGGCGCGCCGTCGAGCAGGCTGTGCGGCGGATACACAGCGGTAATGATGAACGAGCCGTTCCGGCGGATCTCTGTGGCTCGCGCCACGACTGAGCCACCACTTGTCGTGACCTCCCCGGCTCCCACGACACGTCGCGTTTCAATGGACGGTGGCGCGGCTGGCGCCTCGGGCGCGGCGATTTCGACGGTGCTGGATTCGATCCGGTAATCGTGTTCGCGCGGCAGCGCGCGCCACTCCAGGAGGTCGGCGTCCGTCGTCTGCTGCACGACCCCGCGCGCGATGTAGGTCAACTCGAAGGTGTGGGTGCTCGGGGATACGGGCGCGAAGCGCCACTCGATGCGCAACCCGTTATCCCGCCGCACACGAACGGTACCGGCCCCATCGCCCTGCCGCATCTCGCGGCCGTCCATCGACGCGCTCACGAAATCCACACCGTCGGTCCGCGAAGTGGGAATCGTGCGGAAGACCTCCCTGAACGTGCCTTCCGCGAACGCGAACACGATCGTTTCGGTTACCCGCAGCGATCCACCGCGCAGCAGCTCGACGCGCACGTCGAATCGAGTGGCGTGGTACTCCTCGGCGGCCGCCGGTGCCGCGCCCAACACCGAGATCAGCGCCGCCAGCAGGATGCGTTGCATCATGGGCTCATCATAGCGCCCGTTCTGGGCTATGCTCCGCCCAAACGTTCGCGTTGACTGAGGTAACAGCATGGGCGGATTGCGCGGATGAGCGGTGCCGTGCGGGCCATCGGCGCCGCGCTGCTCCTGGGTGCGGTGATGACGGCCGGAGACTTCGTCTGGGCGTATTTCGGCATCCGTCACTCGATCCACGCGGGCGTGGCGCACGGCGCGCTCATGTGTCTGTGCATCGGCGCTCTCATCGGCGCGCGCTCCCGTCGCGCGCCACTGGGGGCACTTGTCGGGTTGTTCATCGGCGCGCTTGCCGCGCTGACGTTCTACGCCATGGCCTCGACGCTCGGCTGGGGCGCGATGCTGCCGGCATGGATGCTGTTCTGGATCTGCTTTGCGCTGCTGCAGCACTTCTTCCGCCGTGAGACATTCAACGCCGCGTTGGCGCGCGGCGTCGTAGCCGCAGTGCTGTCAGGTCTGGCGTTCTACGCGATCTCCGGCATCTGGACCCATCCTTCACGCGAACCCAACTACGTCGTGAGCTTCCTCTATTGGTCGTTCGCGTTCCTGCCGGGCTTTCTGATTCTGTTCTTCGATCGCTCGTCCCGCCGTTCATCTCGGTAGGTCGTCGGTCGCACGCGGAAGGACGCAAGTGCGCATGATAGATTCGGCCGATGGGTCGATCCACGATTCCCCGCCTGTCTCAAGCCGTGCTGGTTCTGCTGCTCACCTTGCGTGCCCTGGATACTCCTTCGGCGCAGGCGCCGCAGAAGGTGACCGTGCCGATCGAGTACCACAAGCTCGACAACGGCTTGAAGGTCGTCCTCTCGCGTGACACGTCTTCGCCGACTGCGGTCGTAGCGGTCTACTACAAGATCGGGTTCCGTATCGAACCGAAGGACCGCACCGGTTTCGCGCACCTGTTCGAGCACATGATGTTTCAGGGTTCGGAGCACCTCGGCAAGAACGAGTTCATCGGGCTGGTCGAATCGAACGGCGGCATCCTGAACGGCTCGACGCGCTTCGATTTCACGAACTACTTCCAGATCATTCCCGCGCACACGCTCGAAACGATCCTGTGGGGCGAGGCCGACCGCATGCGCGGCTTGAACATCACGCAGGAAAACCTCACGAATCAGCAGGGGGTCGTAAAGAACGAAGTCAAGGTCAACGTGCTGAACCAGCCGTACGGCGGATTTCCGTGGCTCGATCTCCCACAGCTCGCGAACACCAACTGGTTCAACGCACACAACTTCTACGGCGATCTGCAGCACCTCGATGCGGCGACGCTCGCCGACGTGCAGCAGTTCTTCAGGACCTACTACGCGCCCGATAATGCGGTGCTCGTCGTGACCGGCGACATCGAGTACGCGCAGACGCTCGCATGGATCAAGGAGTACTTCTCCGGCATCCCCGCGGCGAAGGTGCCGCCGCTCCCCGACATCTCGGAGCCACGCCAGGAGAAGGAAAAACGGTCGAGTCGAGAGGACCCGCTCGCCAACAGGCCGGCGCTCGCGCTCGGGTATCACCATCCTCCGCGCAATACACCGGAGTACTACGCGATGGGTCTGATCGACCAGCTGCTCGTGCAGGGGCAGGACAGCCGCCTGTACGACGCACTCGTTCAGAAGCGCGGCCTCACAGGATCCGTGTCGGGCGGCGCGAACCCCGGTCTCGGCAGCATGTTCGATGTCTACGGACCGATGCTCTGGACCGTCTACATGATCCACGACAGCGACAAGCCCGCCGCCGAGATCGTCAAGGTGATCGACGAAGAGGTCACGCGCCTCCAGAGCACACCCGTGACAAAGGAAGAATTGGAGCTCGCCGTCATCAAGCGACGATCGGATCTCTACGCCGAGCAGGAACAGTTCGTCCGCTTCGGCCGCGCGAACCTGCTCGCGTCGTACGCGCTGTTCGATGACGACCCGGAGATGGTCAATCGGCTCGAGGACGAGTTCCGGAAGGTCACACCGGAACTCATTCAGAAGACGGCGCGCGAGTATCTGCGCCCGGAGAACCGCACGATCCTCGAGATCGTGCCCAAGAAGAAGTAGAGCGGTTGCAAATGCGATCGAGGGTATTGACTGCTGCGGCGCTGATGCTGACCGCAGTGTGCGTGGCGGCACAGGGACAGTTTCCGTCCGAGCCGCCGAAGCCTGGCGCGCCGCGGGATTTCCGCGTGCCGGAGCCGAAACGCTTCACGCTGGCGAACGGGCTGCAGGTTGCCATGGTGCAGTGGGGCAACATGCCCAAGGTTCGCGTCACGCTCACTGTGCGCACCGGCAACGCGTTCGAAAAGGCGAACGAGGTCTGGCTCGCCGACCTGACCGCGGACCTGATGCGTGAAGGATCCTCGGCGCGCACCGCGAGCGACATCTCCAGGGAAGCGGCGAAGATGGGCGGCTCGCTCGATATCAGCGTCGGAGGAGATTCCACGACGATAGGCGGGGACGTGTTGAGTGAGTTCGGCGACGAGTACGCGGCGCTCGTCGCCGACGTGGTGCGGAACCCGAAGTTCCCGGCCTCCGAGCTGGATCGACTCAAGGCGGACATGTCGCGCAATCTTGCCGTGTCACTCAGCCAGCCGCAGCAGGTGGCGCTGCAGAAGTTCCGCGCCGTCCTTTACGGCGATCATCCTTATGGCCGGGTGTTCCCGACAAACGAGATGATCCAGGGTTACACGCTCGACCAGATCAGGCAGTTCTACACGTCTACGTACGGCGCCGCGCGTGCGCGGCTCTACGTCGTCGGTAACTTCGATCCGGCGACGACCGAGGCATCGATCAGGAAGGCGTTCGAGGGCTGGACGAAAGGGACGTCGCCGGCCGCACAGCAGCCGAAGCCAGGTTCGACACGCGCGGTCTATCTCGTCGACCGGCCCGGCGCGCCGCAGTCGACCATCATCCTCGGGATGCCGACGATCGATCCGTCGCAGGAGGATTTCATCTCCCTGAGTGTCATGGACGCCCTGCTCGGTGGCGCATTCGCCTCGCGCATCACGAAGAACATCCGCGAGGACAAGGGCTACACCTATTCACCGTACAGCGAGTTGTCGACCCGCTACCGCGACACCTACTGGGCCGAGAACGCCGATGTGACGACGGCCCAGACCGGCGCATCGTTGAAGGAGATCTTCGCCGAGATCGATCGGCTTCAGTCGCAGCCACCCGAAGCGAAGGAGCTCGACGGGATCAAGAACTATCTGGCCGGCACCTACGTGCTGCAGAACTCGAGCCGCGGCGGCATTACCGCGCAGCTCCAGTACGTCGATTTACATGGCCTGCCGCCCACCTACCCGAACACCTACGTCAAGAAGGTTTACGCGGTCACGCCGCAACAGGTGACCGAGGTCGCGAAGAAGTACCTTCACGACGACCAGGCCACGATCGTGATCGTCGGCGACCGCAAAGTCATCCAGGAGCAGGTACAGGCGTTCGGCAAGATCATCGACAAGTGAGACTGGCAGCGGCGCGGTTCGCCCGGCAGCGGGAGTCGTCTATTGGTGCGCCGCCGGCGCGTGCACCGAAAGCTCCGTCAAGACCCAGTAGTTCGGGTGCGAAGCGGTCTGCCGAAGTCGCACGTACCTCGCCTCCTGCGCTGCGAACACGATGCGCATGTCTGCGTTCGTTGGATTGAGAATCGCGCTCCTCACCGCCCAGCCCGCCATAGGCGAGTCGAACACCTGCGTCCAGTGATTACCGTCAACGGAAACATCGATCGCCAGCCGGCGAGGGAAGTCACGGGCGGCGTCACCCATGGCGTGACTGATTCCCCCAACAAGACGGATGTCACCGAGGTCAGCGACGATCCACTGTCCATTCCGTTGTGGCAGATCCCGCCAGAATGTATCCGTGCGCCCATCTATGATTGCGCGAGCGTCCCCGATGTAAGCGTCCACGCTGCGAACGGGCAGCGATTCGCCGAGGGTTCCGTCGAAAGCGCCGCTTCGAGGCAATCGATAGATCTTCCATAGACTGGTGTCGCGGACGGCAGTGATTCCTGGCACTTGCGACACGTAGCTCTCCAGCTCTGAGGCGCCATCGGCGTCGGGCTTTATGGCGATGTCGAGAGGACCGAAGGAGGAGAGCGCGAGGAGCACCAACGGGTCCCGGTCCGCGAGCCCGTCCTGCAACGGCGCGTAATGCGCTGGATCGTAGCCGCTGACACCGTTGACGACCGGGCGTCCGTGTCCGATCGACCGAAACGTCGCAGCCGCGTCATATGCGGGACCGAGTGGGAGCTCGATCAGCGGTCCGGATCCTCGCAGCGCCGCGATCTGCCGCTGCGATGTCGTTACAGCGGCCATCGGGATCGTCGCCCATGTGTCGACGAGGACCGCGAGGCAGACGAGGGCCGACACGAGGACGCGTGTGCTGGCGGATCGGAACCTGAACGAGGCGAAAGCGTAGCCAGCGGAAACGCTCAGGCACAGTACGCCCAGCATCCAGATCCGAAACGGGACTCGGAGACCGTCGAAACCGGGCAGCTGCATGAGCCACCAGTACGGCCCACGCTCGAAGACGACCATCCTGCCCACACGAACGACCGGACCATAAGCGGATAGTGCGAAGAAACCAATGGACGCGGTGTAGAACACCCGCGGATCTCGCCGCGCGAGCGCCGATCGGAAGCGCCTCGATGTTGCCAGCAGCAGCACGGCGGCGGCGGCCGCGACCAAGATCGCCCGGTCCGCATCGCTCACCCGGAGCGTGAGGCCGGCGACCGCGACGCGCCACGGACCGAGGATCATCGTCACGAGCGCGACCGCAGCGCTCACGACGAGCGCGATCCACGGCAGGGCACTGACGAGTACGGACCGCTTTTGGCCGGCTGACACGTGACGGCTCCGCAGGAATCCGATAATGAACGCGAGAACGACGAGCGCCGGTGTCATCACCCCTGGAAAGAGATTCTCGTGATCGCGAAGGAAGCGATGCCACACCGCGGAGTGGCTCGAGACCGCCAGCCAGGCCCCGGGTGGCAGGCTGAAGCCGAGTGGATCGTCCATCGCCCGAGTGAGGCCGTACTCATCATGCGTCTGTCGGTATTTGAGGAGCACCGGAGCGAGCGCAGCACTCGCGAGAATCCAGGTGGCGAGGATCGTCACACCCGCGCGCCATGTCACGCGCGCGGAGCAGAAGTAAGCCAGCCAGAGCCCGATGAAGACGGCACAGAACAACAGCATGTACATGTTGGCCAGCGACTGGAGCACCCACGCACATGCGAACAACAGCAGCCACCGCTTACGCCGGGAAGTGACAAATCCGTGCAGACCAAGAAGCACCAGAGGGATCCAGTACGACGACATCATCTGGATGTGACCCAGTTCTTGCGTGCGATACGGTGAGAACCCGAACGCGAGCCCGGCAATGACCGCCGCATCCTCATGACGCGTGAGAAAACGAACGAGCAGATAGAGCGCAAATCCCGAGAGCGGCCACGTCAGATACAGCGCGATGTTGTACGCGGTCAGCGGATTGCCAGTAATCCAGTACACGGGGCTCGCCAGCGGGCTGATACCGAGCAGGTTCTCGGAGAACGCCATGACGTTCTTCGTCGGGTAGAAATACGGCGGGTTCCACCACTGCTCCGAGACTGGAACCGTTGTCGCCGTCCACCACAGGATCGACGCGTTGAGGACGGGATCGAAGGGATCTGACGCGATGTGGGTGCCGCGCAGCCGCAGGAGTGGCCAGCTGAATGCGGCAGCCAGCAGCAGGAATGCAATCAGCACGACCGCTGCCGCGCGGGCCCGCGGCGTCATCGCCACTTTCCGTTCACCGCCGTGACCTGACCAGCCGCATGAAGGACAATCTAATGCTATGTCATTGACGCGACGAGAATTTGTTCTGATGTCATCGGCCGCGGCGGCCGTCGCCGCCACACGGAACGTGCTGTTCGCGCGGCAGGCGCCAGCGCCACCAGCCGGCTCGTTCGGGATGGTCCGCGCAGACGTCGGCACCTTTACCGCGCAGGGCGGCACGATCGGATGGCTGGTGAACCAGGATGCCGTTGTCGTGGTCGACACGCAGTACGCGCGTTCGGCGCCGCTTTGTCTTGAGGGACTGAAGGAGCGGTCAGGCGGGCGGACGATCGATCTCGTGTTCAACACGCATCATCACGCCGACCATACTGGCGGTAACGGTGTGTTCCAGCCCGTATCGAAGAAAATCGTCGCGCACGCGCGCGTGCCCGCCCTGATGAAGCAGTTCAACGTGCAGCCGAACGCGCCCGAACCGGTGCTGCCCTCGGCAACCTTCGACAATACCTGGTCCGAGCAGATGGGACGCGAGACGGTCAGCGCGAAGCATCACGGTCCGGCACATACCGGCGCCGATGCCGTCCTCCATTTCGAGCGCGCGAACGTCGTCCACATGGGAGACCTCCTGTGGCTCGATCTGCATCCGCGCGTCGACCGCCCCGCGGGGGCAAGCATCCAGAACTGGCTGCGGACGCTCGAGACGGTGAGCAAGGCAATGAGCCACGAGGCGGTCTTCATTGCGGGTCACGCGCGTGCCGGGCTGCCCGTTGCGGTGAAGGGCGACGCGATCGTGCGGCAGCGGAATTATTTCGATGCGATTCTCGCGCACGTGCGCAAAGGAGTCGCAGACAAGAAGTCGCAGGAAGAAATCGTGGCCGTGGAGGCGCTGCCTGGCTTCGAAGGGGTGCAGGCGATCAACGCGACGATCAATTTGAAAGCGGTGCTGACCGCGGCGTACGAAGAGCTCACGGCGAAGTAGAGCTCCTTACCGTCGATTGTCTCGCATCTACCATTGACCATTTCCATCCAGCGCGCGAACGCGCGGTGGCTTACGCGGCGCGGTTCCTCGCCGCACGCATCTTCTGCAGCGCCTTGGCCTCGATCTGCCGGGCGCGCTCGCGCGTGATCCCGAGACGACGGCCGACTTCCTCCAGCGTGAACTCGCGCTCGGTGCCGAGGCCGTAGCGCAGCCGCATGACCTCGCGCTCGCGATCCGTCAGCGGCGCCATCGCACGCTCGACCTCCATCGCCATCTGGCCGCGCATGGCTGTTTCTTCGGGCGACTGTGCGGTCACGTCCCTGACCAGATCGCCGAGCCGCGTCTCCTCGTCCTCACCCACTGCCGCTTCGAGTGATGAGGGCGTGCGAGCGGCTTCGAGGAGCAACTGCACCTTGCCGACGGGCATTTGCATCCGTTCCGCCAGCTCCTCCGGCCGTGGATCGCGGCCGAGCTCCGCAGACAGGGTGCGCCGCTCTTTCTGCAGCTTCGTGAGCGATTCCATCACGTGCACGGGCAGACGGATCGTGCGACCGTAGTCCGCAACCGCGCGGCCTACCGCCTGGCGCACCCACCATGTCGCGTAGGTCGAAAACTTGAACCCACGGCGGAACTGGAACCGGTCCACCGCTTTCATCAGGCCGATGTTGCCTTCCTGGATCAGGTCGAGCAGCGACAGGCCGCGATTCGTGTACCGCTTCGCGATCGACACCACCAGCCGGAGGTTCGCCTCGAGCAGATCACGCTTCGTCTCGTTGACGACGTCTTCCTGCTGGCGCACGAGCGAGAACGCGCGGCAGAAACGGCGTCGCGGCATGCCCGCCCGTTTCTCGAGCTCGTGGCGCAGCTCCGTTCGCTTCGCCGCAGGCTGATCGTCGAGCTCGTCGAAGCCGCGGTTGATA
>DATLLF010000057.1:0-12549 GCA_035537955.1 Vicinamibacterales bacterium
AGTGGCGCGAGGGGTGATCCCATCGCTGCCGTCGCGAGACGGCGTGCGCTACTGGTTTCTCGCCGTCAGCATCCTCGGGGCGCTGATCAGTCCGTATCTGCTCAACTTCTACGCGACCGGCGCCATCGAAGACAAGTGGACCGTCAAGGACATCCCTGTGAACCGCGTGATCGCGACGGGCGGCATGTCGTTCGGCAGTGTCATCGCGCTCGCGATCCTCGTGCTCGCCGCCGTCGTGCTTGGGCCTCGCGGTATTCAGGTCGACAGTTACGAGCAGGCGGTGTTCATCCTCACGCGGCCCTTCGGCAGGTGGGGGTTGTATCTGTTTGCCGCGTCGCTCGGGATCGCCTGCTTCGGCGCCGCGCTGCAGGTCTCCCTCAATCTCGCCTACGTCACGGCGCAAGGCTTCGGGTGGAACTGGAGCGAGAACCTCAAGCCGCATGAGGACGCCCGGTTTGCGGCGGTCTATACCGCGGCAGTTCTCGTCGGCGCCGCGCTGCTGTTCGTCGGCGATCCACTCAAGTTGACGACGCTGTCGATGGCGCTGAATGCGGTGATTGCCCCGTTCATCGTTTTTCCGCTCCTCGTGATCATGAACGATCGTGCCTACCTGCGCGATCATCGGAACCACGCGATCGGCAACGTGCTCGTCGCCGGCGTCGTGCTGATCGCGTTCGTCGTCGCCGTGGTCGCCATCCCGCTGGAGGTGCTTGGTGGATGATGCGCTGCCACTCGTCCGCGACGTGCTCGACAAGCAGATCTTCGATGCACATGACGAGAAGCTGGGCAAGGTCGACGGCATCGTCCTGACGCTTCGCGCCAACCGGCCGCCGCGCGTCGCTGCGATCGAGACCGACGTGAAGACCGCCTGGGGACGCGTGCACCCGGCGCTGCCACGCTGGATCGAACGCGTGCAGCGATGGCTTCATGCGGAGGGGATCGCCCCCACCCGCATCCCTTTCGAGCAGGTGGTGAGGACCGGCATCGACGTGCAGGTCGATATCGACGGCAAGCGGACGAACGCGTACGTCTGGGAGACCTGGCTGAAGCAGCGTTTCGTGGATCGGATTCCGGGAGGGAACCGTGGCGTCAGGTGAGGAACGCAGGGTTGAACAGCTTCTCGGACGCTGCATTGTGGCACCGGACGGCAGCGTCGTGGGGCGCATCGAAGAGATGCGCGCGGTCAGAGAGGGCCGCTACTTTGTCGTCTCAGAGTTCCACATCGGAACTCGCGCGCTGCTCGAGCGAATTGCCGTCCGCCATTTCGGCTGGGCGCTGCCGCGTCGACTGCACGGCTACAGGGCGCGTTGGGACCAGGTCGACCTGACCGACCCGCTGTTACCGCGGCTTCGATGCGAAGCACACGAGCTGAAGAAGATAGCGGCCAAATAGGCTGAACCATTCGGTTGTTCGCTCCGTCTCATCAATGCGCTTACCTTACGTACCGATACCTCAGCGACAGTTTCCTTGTATTTCCGCCCTTGAGACCGTAAGCTCGACGGGCGAAGCTCAGCTGGATGAGGCTGGGCGACTTCTGGTTGGAGGGGTTGATGAAGCTTCGAGTTCTAGCAATTACCGCGGCTCTGGTGGTTCTCACGGCGGCGCCGAGTTTCGCGCAGTCGAATTTCTCGGCGGGGGTGAAGGGCGGAGTGAATTTCGCCAACCTGTCGTTCGATCCGGAGCAGGAGGGTTGCTGCGATAGCAAGACCGGGTTCGTTGGCGGGCTCTTCGTAACAGCACCGATCAGTAGCGCAGTCTCTATTCAGCCGGAGTTCCTGTATTCGATGGCCGGCGCGAAGTCGGAGTTCGACGACTTCGACGCGGAGATCGACTTCCGGCAATTTCAGATCCCCATTCTGATCCGGGCAGACTTCGGATCCGGCGGTGCGGCCCGGCCCTTCGTTGTCTTTGGTCCATCCATAGGTTTCAAGCTCAGTGCGAAGGAGAAGTTCGAGGGGGATGAAGAACAAGACCTCGACGATGAGACCGAATCGGTCGACTGGGGGTTCACCATCGGTGCCGGGGTGCAGTTCGGCCGCGGGAGTATCGAGGGGCGATACACACACGGCCTCAACAATCTCAACAAGGGCGATGAAGAAGAGGATCTGACCGTGAAGAGTCGCGTTTTCGCGGTGCTCGCGGGTTTCCGCTTCTAATCCCCACTTACGCGTTGCAGGTGGCGCCGTTGCGCCGCCTGCTCTCCAACCCCGCAGCTCCGATCCACCTCCGCCTCCCGCGCACAGAGCCGATTTGACGTTCCGCCGACTCGGGCGTATGTTCGAGGTACGTCTAAGACGCCCCAGGGCGTTGCGGGGGACCCAAGGCGCGAATCCACGCGCACCGGGGCGAATTCCGCTGAAGCCTGCATCGGCCGATGCGGATAGAGCAACTCCAGGCTCGAGCCCGTCAGCTAACCTCGCCGACGTGTGGAGGCCTGCCGTGCTGTCATCGTATGACGCGGGCGGTTCTGTCGCTGCGTCGCTTCGCTCCATCCTTCTGCGCAGCGTTCCGGTTCTGCTGATTCTTTTCAGCGTGTTCGGAGCGCTCATCTGGCTGATCGGGTCGCACAATCCCTACACGCCCGCGGGCTACGTGGGCTATCTCACCAAGGGGGCGGCCTTCGGCAAGAGCCGCTTTTACGGCGTGCAGAGAGGGCCGACGTCCGCCGGCCGCACCTGGCTCCTCGACGTGACGAACGTCAGCGTGACGCCGTACACGTACACCGACGAATTCGTTGCCGACCAGGCGGTGCTCAGCCGCGACAACCTGAAGATCTCGTTCGCCGTGCACACGGTGTGGCGCGTCGACGAGCAGCGGATTCCGCTGTTCATGGAACGCTTCAGCACCACGGTCACGAACGGCGAAACCGAGAAGTCACCCGACACGATAGTCAAGGTCGCGTACGCGCATTTCGTGCGCGAGCCCTTGCGCACGTTCGCGCGCGACGAGGTTCAGCGTCGAAACGGATTGACGGTGAAGGATCAACTGATCCCCATCGGTGAGGCGGTGCTGGGGCGCGTCCGCCAATACGCGGCTGGCAGTCCGTTCGTCATCACCAGCGTCGTCGTGGGCAACGTTCAGTATCCGGCGGAGGTCGCCGACGCGGTGTCACGCAAGCTCGCCGCGACGCAGGAGCTCGAACGCAAGGACACGGAGATCGAGATCGAACGGAAGGAGCGGACCAAGCGTGAGGTGCAGGCCACCGGCATCGCGAACGCAATGCAGATCATCCGCGGGCAATTGAACGGCCTCTACATTCAGCACGAGGCGATCGAGGCGCAGAAGATGATGGTGAATTCGCCGAACCACACGACGGTGTACATCCCGGTGGGCCCGATGGGCGTGCCCCTGACGGGGACGTTCGTCGCGCCGAATCCGTCTGGATCCGCCGCGTCGCGGAAGTAAGCGAGAGAGTGTCGGCGTCGGGAAGCGGTGCGCTACTCGACGGTCACGAGCATCAGCACACGCGCGGCTCGCTCGGGATCGCGCTCGAGGAGCCGCCGCATCCGGACGCTGAAGACACCTGCTTCTGCCTGCACGCTCAGCCGACGATGGATCTGTGGTTCGACGGCGCGCAGCTCCGCTTCGGGCAGCACGCAGTGGCGGCGTCCTTCTCCTGAGAGGAACGACACCAGCTCATCTCGTCCAATGAGCTGGCGCACCGGATGGTGCGTGTAGAACACGAGGCCCGGTGCGCCGTAGTTGCCTGCCACAGCGAGCGGCTCCTTGGGGCCGACCCTCTCGCGGACCGCGGCCGCCAGCTCCGGGACGGGTTGAAAGCGGCGCAGCTCGCGCGATGCGATGAACGTTCCCAGCACGCCGTAGATGACGACGAGCGTCGCCGTGAGGGCGGTGAAGCTGGCGAATGGCCGCGTGCCCGCCAGAGGGGACGCGAGCACGCCGATGACGACTCCGCCCGCACCGAACAGCACCGGTAACACGAACGAAAGGTCGCCCGCGCGCAGCTCGAAGACCCGGGACATCAGCAGCCAGAGCAGCACCGCAGCGGCGAACATCGCCACAGAGGAGAGATAGAACGGCGTGCGCCAGAAGACGTTTCTCACGCGTCCATCTGCTGCGGCGTTGGCGAAGATGCCGATGGCGACGGCCATCGCAGGATAGGCGGGCAGGATGTAGTGGGGAAGCTTGTACTGCGATACGGAGAACAGCAGCAGCACGGTCAGGAACCACACCGCTGAGAATTGCAGCAGTCGTTTCTCTCCTGGCAGCAGCGTCTCGCGGGTTGCGTACCCCCACCAGAAGGCGGGAATGAGGAAGAGCGACCACGGCGCGCCGTCGCCGAGCCAGGCGCCCCAGAAGTAGAAGAAGCCGCGGTTCTTGCCGGGGAAGTCAGCAGAGAGGTACCGCGCGACGATCTCGTACCCGAGCGCGATGTCGACGAAGCGACGTCCGTGCACGACGATCATCGCGACGTACCAGGGCGCGGCGATCAGGGCGATGATGGCGAGCCCTGCGATCGGCCGCGTTCGCCAGAACGCCCGCCGCCCGCCGATCCACAACGCCCACACGGTCCAGATCAGGGGCGCGAACAGACCAACGGGACCTTTGAGGAGGATCGCGGCGCCCACGCCGACCCAGGCAGCGTACGCTGGCGCGCGTCCGTGTTCGCGCGTCAATGCGCGGCTCATCGCCCACAAGGCGAGGGTGAGTGCGGCACTGACGGGGACGTCGGTCAATCCCTGCCTCGCGTAGAGGACAAATCGGAACGATGTCGCAAGTACCGCCGCGCCAATCACGCCGGCCCGGGATGAGACGAAGTCGTGCAGCAGCGCGAAGACCGCAAGCGCCGCGGCGAGGCCGGCGAGGACCGAAGGCATTCGCGCCGCTGTTTCGCTGTCACCGAGCAGCACAAAAAAGGGAAGCTGCAGCCAGTAGAGCAGGGGCGGTTTTTCGAACCGCGGCTGCTCATTGAACCAGGGGGTGATGTAGTCGTGTCGCGCCAGCATCTGGCGCGTCGCTTCCGCGAAGCGCGGCTCGTCGGGCTCCCACAGTGCCGTGGTGCCCACGCCGGCAAAGAAGGTCACCGCGCAGATCGCGGCAATCACCAGCCATGCTCGCGTGGACTCGTCGTTCCGCAGATATGCTCCCGGTGCTCTGGAGCTTATCGCACGAGCGGCTCGGCGCGAAACAACGACTCGAGAATCGCGTTGCCCATCTGCTCGTGCGAGTTGTACATCGCGTTAGCGTCATTGTCTGGCAAGCACGTGGTTCAGGTGCTCAGACTCTGCCTGCAGGCTGATTCAGAGAGGGCGACCCGCAGCCGGACGGGACGGAACGACTGGATCTCGTGTGCCTGCTGATGGATGATGGGGTTTGCGGCGCGATGGAGCCAGAACCGGAGCGAGCTCCGCACAAGAGGAATAGCACGTGCTGAAAATCGTTCTGTCGGTGCTCGCGTCGGCGGTTCTCATTGCCGTCATCTCCGCACCACCACCAGTAGCCCAGACGGCGCTGCCAGCGCGTCTGGACACCTATCTCACGAAGGTGGTAAAGCCCACAGCGGATGAGCGACAGGCGCTGCTGCGAGGCGCGCCTGTGACGCGGCTGCTCGATGCCGACGAGAACAAGGAAGTCGCGGTGTTCGGAGCGATCTGGATCGGTGCGCCAATCAAGAAGTACTTGGACGCGGTGAGCGACATCGAGCGGTTCGAGAGCGGTGGAAGCTTCAAGCTGACCAAGCGGATCAGCGCCACGCCGCGGCTGGAAGACTTCGCGCAGCTGCACCTTCCCGGAGAGGACGTGAAGGATCTTCAGACGTGCCAGGTCGGAAAGTGTGAGGTGAAGCTCGGCGAAGAGGCGCTGCGCCGGTTTCGCACCCAGGTCGACTGGAAGGGCAGCAAGACGAACGCATCGGCCGACAAGGTCATGCAGCAGCTCGCGTTCGAGTACGTGAACGGGTATCTCGAAGGAGGTAACGAGCGTCTCGCGGTCTATCGCGACACCTCACGGCCGACGTTCGTGGCGAACGAATTTCGCGCCATGACCGGCCGCATGCCGGAACTGACCTCCTACATGCCCGGCCTGCGGAATTATCTGCTCGAGTATCCGAAAGTCGCACTGCCGACCGCCACGTCGTTTCTCTACTGGCAGGAAACGCAGTTCGGGCTCAAGCCGACGATCCGCATCAGCCATCTCACCATCCGCGAGGGTCGTGACGACGCCGTGGTCACATCGAAGATGCTGTACGCGAGCCACTACTTCTGGACCGGGATCGAATTGCGGGCGCTGCTTGCTGATCCGGCACGAGGGACGGGATTCTGGTTCGTCACGGTCAACCGGAGCCGGTCCGACGGCCTCAGCGGCTTTTCGGGCAACTTCGTTCGCGGGCGCGTACGAAGCGAAGTCCAGGAGAGCACCCTCGCGGCGCTCCGCGCGGCGAAGGCGCGACTCGAACCCGCGCGCTGAGGGAGCGGAACATGACCGCGCAGAACGATCCCCTCCCCGAGCGTGAACGTCCTCCGGATGCGCCGCCGGCAGAGCGCCGGCCGAAACCGTGGCGCACCGAGGGCTTGCCGAAGGGACAGCCGCAGAAACCCCGGCCGCGATGGATCGTACTGGCCGCGTGGCTTCTGGGTTACCTCGTCCTGTTCGGAGTCCTCACCGTACAGGACCGTCTCTCCGGCCCGCAGGCGATTCCTTACACCGACTTCAAGAGCCAGGTCGGAAGCAGGAACGTCGGCGAGTTGTTTGCGCGCGGCAACTCCATCGAAGGGCAACTGAAGAAGCCAGCCGCTCTTCCCGGCGAGGAGGGGCGCACCTATCAGCAGTTCACCACCGAGCGCCCCACGTTCGCGACCGACGATCTGCTCACGGAGCTCACCGCCGGCGGCTCGAGCGTGCGCGCCACGCCCCTCGTGCAACAGCGCGGCTTTCTCACCAACCTGCTCATCTCGCTCGCACCGCTCCTCCTGCTCTTCGGCTTCTACGGATGGATGCTGCGGCGCCAGCAGGGGGCGATGGGCGGCCTGCTCAGCGGCGGGAAACAGAAGCGCGTGGACCCGGAAAAAGTCCGCGTCACCTTCGAGGATGTCGCGGGGATCGATGAAGTCGAAGCCGAGATCAACGAGGTCGTCGACTTCTTGAAGGATCCGGAGAAGTACCGCCGCCTCGGCGCTCGCGCGCCAAAAGGCGTGCTGCTCGCCGGCCCGCCGGGAACGGGCAAGACACTGCTCGCGCGCGCGACGGCGGGCGAGGCGAAGGTGCCCTTCTTCAGCGCCAGTGCCTCGGAGTTCATCGAGATGATCGTCGGCATGGGCGCCAGCCGCGTGCGCGAGCTGTTCTCGGAAGCGCGCAAGGTGGCTCCGGCGATCATCTTCATCGACGAGATCGATACGATCGGGCGCGCGCGCGGCGGGGCGCGATCGCTCGGCGGGCACGACGAACGCGAGCAGACGCTCAACCAGATCCTCACCGAGATGGATGGCTTCACCGGCAGCGAAGGCGTGGTCGTTCTCGCGGCGACGAACCGTCCTGACGTGCTCGACCCGGCGCTGCTGCGTCCGGGACGTTTCGACCGGCAGATCATCGTGCACCCGCCCGATCACAAGGGACGGCTCGAGATCCTGCAGGTCCACACGCGCAAGGTGCCGCTGGCGACGGAGGTGGATCTCGAACAAGTCGCGGCGTCCACGCCAGGGATGACGGGTGCGGATCTCGCGAACCTCGTCAACGAAGCGGCGCTGCTCGCTGCCCGTCGCAGACAGGACACCGTACGGCAGCGTGACCTGATGGACGCGCTCGAGAAGGTCCAGCTCGGGACGGCGCGCAACGTCGTCATTCCTGAAGCGGAGCGACGACGGACGGCGTACCACGAAGCCGGCCACGCACTGATCGGCATGCTGCAGCCGGGCGCCGATCCGGTGCGGAAGGTCTCGATCATCCCGCGCGGGCGTGCGCTCGGAGTCACGCTTTCCACACCGGAGTCGGACCGCTACGGCTACGACGCGAATTATCTGCGCGGGCGCATCATCGGCGCGCTCGGCGGTATGGCGGCCGAACAGGAGGTCTTCGATATCGTCACCACGGGCGCGGAGAACGACCTCGAAATCGTGACGCGGATCGCGCGGTCGATGGTCGGCCGCTGGGGCATGTCGGAGCGCATCGGCACACTGTCGGTGCTGCCGGCCGAAGGCGATCCACGCATGGCCGGGGTGTCGGACGCGCTGCTCGACGCGGTCGACGAGGAGGTGCGCCGCATCACCGAGGCGTGCTACGCCGAAGCCCGCCGCCTGTTGCGCGAAAACCGCGGCAAGCTCGATGCGATCGTCGTCCAGTTACTCCAGCACGAGAGCCTCGACGAACCCGAGATCTACGCCGCCGCCGGCATCGCGCGCCCCGCGACAATGCCCACGCCGCCGCCGCCGGTTCCCGCGTAGCGGGATGATCACTGGGTGGTTAGCGATCCCCTGCTTCCGCGAGTGTGAGCGCGAATGCGTCGCGCTCGTCGATCCACTGCGCGGTGGTGGTGAAGCCTGCGGCCTCGAGCATTCCCTTCACCCCGCCGGGCCGGTATTTGTAGGAGCTCTCGGTCCAGATGCGCTCGCCGGCGGCCAGCGTGAACTCCATCGGCAGGGCGGAAATCCGCACGCGCTGCTGCGAGCGCGCGCCGAGGAACATCTCCATTCTCGAGGCCGTCGCGTTCCAGACGGCTTCATGGTGGAACTGGCGGACGTCGAAGTTCCCGCCGAGCTCGCTGTTGATGCGGACAAGCACGTTGCGGTTGAACGCGGCCGTCACGCCGAGCGGATCGTCGTAGGCGAGCCGCAGCTCGGTCTCCGGCTTGACGAGATCCGTCCCGAGCAGCAGCGCGTCTCCTTCCGACAGATTCTCGCGGATACAGTCGAGAAACGTGGCGGCGCCTCGCGCATCGAAGTTGCCGATATTGGACCCGAGAAACAGCACCAGGGTACGTCCACCCCCTTTGAGCTGTGACGCGAGCTCGCGCAGGCCGGCGTCGTACTCGGCGACGTGCGTCAGGATGCGGACGTCGGGCAACGACCCGAGCGTGTCGGCGGCAGTCTGCAGCGCGCGGCTCGACACGTCGACGAGGTGCACGTCGATCGGCTCATCGTCGCGCACGACGCTCTCGAGCAGCACCTTGAGCTTTTCACCGTTGCCAGGTCCCAGCTCCACGATGGTCGACAGCGGCTGAAGGTGGTGATGCAGAGCGTCGCGGTGCGCGGCGAGCAGGCGCGATTCCGCACGCGTGATCCGATACCACGGCAAGTGGCAGATCGCGTCGAACAGCGCGGATCCCAGCGGATCGTAGAAGTATCGCGACGACAGCTGACGCGGCACGCGGTTCAGCGACTCGCGGACATCCGCCGCGAATCGCGAGACGTCGAGCGACGGTTCGCCGAACGCGGTCCTTTGATCAACTGTCATCGATCGGTCCTCACGCATCGGAAGGTCGCGTAGACGTAGGGATAGTGCGGGCGGAACCAGTTCCGCAACGTCGGCCGGAGCAGTTCGCGCGCCGTCGCGGGGGAGGCGCCCTTCATCACGAAGTGCTGGCCGTCGAAGAAGTCCGCCGAGTACTCGGGATAGGACGGAATCGGGCGGAAGCCATCGAACGGCCCGAAGGGGGTGCTGGTCCATTCCCATCCGTTGCCGACGAGGTCCTCGACGCCCCACTCACTGCGCCCTTGCGGATGGCTGCCGGCGGGCTCGGGGTCCCAGCTGTAAAAATCGAACACGCCTCGCGTGGGTGACGGATCGTCGTTGCCCCAGGGGTACGGCCGCTCGGTGCCTTCGCGCGTGCCATACGCGGCGCGCTGGAACTCGGCTTCTGTGGGCAGGCGCGCTCCGCGCCAGCGCGCGAACGCGGACGCCTCAGCGAAGCTGACGTACACCGGCCATGATGGCGGCAGCGGGATGAGCGCAAACATCCCGCGCCAGTACCAGGTGTCGCCTTGTCGTTCCCAGTACAGCGGATGGCGAAGACCTTCGCGCTCGATCCAGGCGAAATCCTCGGGCGTCCACCACTGCGGATCCGTGTAGCCGCCGGCGGCGACGAACTTCATGTACGCATCGTTGGTCACGTCGTGGCGGTCGATTTCGAAGGGATCCACCTGCGCGACGTACGCCGGACGCTCGTTGTCCCAGCCGAACGGTACCGCCTCGCGATCGACGCCGAGAGTCGCGCGGCCCCCCGGCACGTGGATCCACTCCTGTGACGCGACGCTGCCGACGGTGTGCGGCGTGTAGCCTGACGGTGCGGTCTTCTGCGAGAAGGGCAGCCGATGCCACATGTAGAGCAGCGTTTCCTGATGCATCGCCTCGTGCTCGAGGATGGCGAAGACCGCCTCGCCGCGATCGAGCAGCGGGTGGCCCGGACGCTCGAGCGTGGCGTGCTCGAGCGCATCGAGCACACGCTGATCCGCTTGCGCCGCGAATGCGCGCACCTCCTCGCGTGAGGGCCAGAGGGCGCGGGTATCGGGGGGCGCACTGCCGTCTTCCGCTGGATCGATGCCTCGTGCGAACAGCTGCTCCAGCCGGGCGTCGATGCCCGGCTCGCCGAGCCCCTTCTTGACCAGCGTGTTGAAGCTGAAGGCAGGCAGATGCCCGTCGTAGAACACGATGGGGTGACGCAGCGCGATGGGCTGGCTGTAGTACGCGTCCTCGGCGAGCAGATCGAAGATCTGCCGCGAGCGCTCGCGGTTGCGACGGTACCACGCCACGAAGCTCGCGCGGTCCAGGGGAACGGAAACGGTGTTCTGCACGTGCATGGTTACCACTCAGTACTCCGCGTACGCATCGTCGGGATAGCAGTAAAGCCATTGTTCGCCCGGCTCGGCGGACGCAATCACGGGATGACCGCTCGCGCGCGCGTGCTTGCTTGCATGCTTGTTCGGCGACGAATCACAGCAGCGCGTGCTCCCGCAGGTCTGGCAGGTGCGCAAGTGCACCCATGAGGCGCCGATCTTCATGCACTCTTCGCAGACGTGCGCCTTCGCCGTCTTGAGGTCCGAGATCTCGTCGATATGCTTGCAGGTGTCGTTCCCGCTCATCGTCGTTCCAGCTCCGGCCGGTTCCAGCCGGCGAGATCGGCGGCCGCGTCGTACGTGCTTTGCAGAAACGCGGCCAGTTCGTCTGCGGGGGACGCCGCGGTGCGGACGGCATCGTACGGCAGCATGTACTCCTTGAAGGCCGTGTCGTAGTACGCAGCCGCCGGCCGCACCTTCGCGCCGCTGAACCCGTCCGGCTCCGGCGCGGCGTAGGCGTAGAACACCGGCATCGGCACGACGCCGTTACCCGGCCAGAAGCCATGGCTGATGACGGCGTGCGAATACGCTTCCTTTGTGATCGAGTCAGCCCCTTCGCGCTCGGGCGCGCGCTCGCCCGAGAACCGAGTCACCGCCAGATCGAAGCTGCCCCAGAAGAAGTGCACCGGGCTGCCCTTACCGATGAATCCTCCACGGAAGCGTTCGAATACCGGCTCGATGGCGAGCAGCACGCGCCAGAACGCGTTCGCCGCGTCGGGGTCGTACGAACGATGCACCTCATCACGCTCGAACGGGATCCGATCCGCGGGATCGGGAATCTCCACCGGCATCGTCCAGATCCGTGCGCGCAATCCGAGGCGCTGAAGAGCCTCCATGACGTCGGTGTAGAACTGCGCGACCGTGCGCGGCGCCAGCGGCAGGCGTTCGACGCGGCCGTCGGATGTCTGGATGACGAGCTCGTGGTCGATGAAGTCGAAGGTGATCGCGAGCGTCAGCGTGCCCGAGCGCATCTGTGGCGTGGCGAGCCCGCGTGAAGTGACGCGGAAGGCGATGTTCCAGAAATGGTTGCTGAGTGGCGTCAGCGCGAGGCATACCTTGCCGACGATCTGCGTCCACATGTGCAGCGTCGCGTAGGTATCGCGCCAGCCCTCGAAGGGCAACGGCGGCCAGGCCCGCGTCATTTCCCGATTCTGTCACGAATCTTTTCGATGACAACCCGGCACGGCGGCGCCGCTCCCATTGCCATCCAGCTGCCGCGCGACTTACGCTCATTCCGCGCGGCTCAACCATGCTGGTCCAGTTCATCGACGTCACCTACCAGTACCAGGCACACGTGCCCGTGTTGAAGCACGTCAATCTCGCCGTCGACGCGGGCGACGTCTGTGCCCTTGTGGGCCGCTCGGGTGTGGGCAAGACAACCCTGCTGAAGCTGGTCAACAGGCTGCTGCTGCCCTCGTCAGGGACGGTGGTCGTCGAGGGCCGCAACACGCGCGAGTGGGACGCCATCCGCCTGCGCAGGCGGAGCGGGTACGTCTTTCAGGACGTCGGTCTCTTCCCGCACATGACTGTCGAGGAGAACGTGTCGATCGTCCCGCGCCTCGAACAGTGGACGGCCGTGCGCGCGCGCAGCCGCGCGTACGAGCTGCTCGAGCTGCTCGGATTGCCGCCAGAGCAGTTCGCGGGGAGATATCCGCGCGAACTCTCAGGCGGTCAGCGTCAGCGTGTGGGGCTGGCGCGCGCACTCGCGACGGATCCGCCCATCCTGCTGATGGACGAGCCGTTCGGCGCGCTGGATCCTCTGACG
>DATLLF010000058.1:0-52579 GCA_035537955.1 Vicinamibacterales bacterium
TGATAGATCAGCAGCCCGCCCAGCGGGAACAGCAGCAGCAGGAACAGCCAGGCAAACGTCGATTGTGGGCTCCGGTTCTCGAGAATCAGAAAAACCGCGACACTCAGAGCGTAGGCGCCGACGAGAATGGTCAGCACCGCCGTCCACGAAATGCCACCGACGATCTGTCCAACATCCATGCGTATCAGTCGAACAGAGGCGGCTCTTCGAGCTGCCGGCCGATCAGGCCATCCAACCGCGCGTGGCCGAGCAAACCTCTTTCGACGAGGTCGCTGACGCACACCGCCGCATCGAGGCGGGCGGTCTCGAGGGCAAGCTCGCAGTGTGCCCAGACCCCCCATCGCGCCAGGCTCGCGACTAAGGCCGCGACGAAGTTCGGCCAACCTCGAAACAGCACCGGGGGCGCGCATCTCGCTCGCAGCATTGGCGCACCTCCACTCCTACGAGTTCGCTCACCATGCTCTCCATCGCGAGACAGACCCCAACGTGCTTGCCCGTGAGCGCCGCCAGGGGACAGCCGGCGCCACGGATGGTGATCTCGCCATTGCGCTCGACATGCGTCAGAGCGCCGAGGTGCTCGTTCATCAGCTTGCTGGCGGAAGCCATGCGCGACTCGAGCGCGCCGGAAATCCGACGCGTCGGACGCAGTGCATCCGCAAGTCGCTTGCCCGCTCCTCGAAGCAGCGTTTCCAGTTGGTCCGCGGGCAACGCTTCGGCGAACACCTCGACGAGCTGCGTGAGCAGCGGGATGTAGGCTTTCGAGAGTAGTGCGTCGACATCCCGCGTCAGCTCGTAGAGATGCGACGGTCTCGTGGTGCCGGGTCGCTTACCCACCTTCCGAACGACGCCATCGCGCTCCATGGCGGCAAGCTGAATCCGAACCGCACTGCGTGTAAGCCCCAGCTCCGTCGCAACGTCCTCCGCGGTCAATGCGCGTGCTCGCAGCAGCGACACGATCCGGCCGCGGCTCGTATCGAGCAATTGCTGTCTGAGAATCTCGGCCATACGACGCTGGCATGGGCCTGCAGGTTCGCGGCCATGAACAGAAAACCAAAAACTTCTCCCGGTCGGCGTGCGTCTTGCTAGATACGCAATCTGCGGCTTGCTTATCTTCCGCCGACGCGTGACGCCGCTGCATACCGCGCGAAAGACCCAATGCCGCGACCGATCGCGGGTTCGCATGGGAAGGAGCGTTCCATGTCTCAGGCAGCTCGAGTGTTGACAGTCGCCGGGGCGATTCTCCTCGTGACAGGCGCAGCAACGGTCCGGCAGGCGGTGCCTTCAGCACAAGCCCAGCAACCTGCCGGCACAACTGGCGGAACGCAGGGTGCGTCATTCGACACCGCGATTAACCAGAATGCGCAACGGATGATCGAGGAAGGCCGCCGCATTTTCCGCTACGACACGTTTGGAAGCGAAGCGTTCTGGGGCGACCAGCTCAAACTTCATCAGGCAATCGTCGGAGAGAAGCTCGGAGGCGTCGGACCAGGCGTGAGTCCGAAGATGGCCCTGAGTCTCGGTTTGAAGGTCGACGCGGCAGCTCTGCCGCCGGATGTCGTCGCCCAGATCAAAGCGGGAAAGGTCAACATGGATGATCCCGCATCCACGGTGCTGCTCCTGAAAGCGAACGCAGTTGTGGGTGTGACCGCGTTCATGAATCCGGACGGAACGGCGCGAGCGCTCGGCTTTCAATGCGCCCTCTGTCACTCAACCGTCGACGATTCATTCGCCCCTGGCATCGGCCAGCGTCTCGACGGTTGGGCAAATCGTGATCTGAATGTCGGCGCCATCGTCGCGACGGCGCCCAATCTGGAGCCGTTCAGCAAGCTGCTCGGCGTCGACGTCGCGACGGTGAAGCAGGTCCTGAACAGCTGGGGACCGGGCCGATACGACGCGGAACTGAACATGGATGGCAAGGCCAGGCGCCCCGATGGTAAGAGTGCCGCGACGATGATGCCGTCTGCGTTCGGATTGGCCGGCGTCAACCAGCACACGTGGACGGGTGGATGGGGCACCGTGACGTTCTGGAACGCGTACGTCGCCAACACGCAGATGCACGGGAAGGGCACCTTCATCGATCCTCGCCTCGATAATGCGAAGCAGTATCCGGTCGCGGCAAAGGCGGGGTGGGGCCGCAAGCGCGACAACCCGGACTTGATCACCGCGAAGCTCCCGGCCCTCCACTTCTATCAGCTTGCGATGCCGGTGCCGAAGCCGCCGCAGGGGAGCTTCGATGCCGAAGCGGCACGTCGAGGTGAGGCGCTCTTCAATGGGACAGCGCGCTGTTCGACGTGCCACGTGCCACCGATCTTTACCGAGCCGGGATACAACCTTCATAGCGCCGAAGAGATTGGCGTCGACAGTTTCCAGGCCGATCGAGGGCCGGATCGACGCTACGTCACGACACCACTGCGGGCTCTCTTCGACATGCAGAAGATCCATAAGGGCGGCTTCTATCACGACGGGAGATTTCCCACGCTGGATGCAGTCGTGAACCATTACGACGGTCATTTGAAATTGCGGCTGACGGCAGATCAGAAGCGTGACCTGATCGAGTATCTCAAGTCCTTGTAGTCAATCGGAGGCAGTGGTGGCACAAACGAATCTCGACGTAGTCGCGAACCAGCAGTGGCTCGATGCCGTGGGCAGGCCGCTCAGTGAGGCTGTGCGCGAGTTGTTCCGCAACGCAGGGCCTGCCGGGGCAACGGCGAAGAACGCCCTTCACGGCGTCTGGCTGGGACATCCGCTTCATCCCGTGTTGACGGACGTTCCGATTGGCGCATGGACCACAGCGCTGGCTCTCGATGCGCGCGAAGTGGCCACGGGCGACGCCGCCTACGGACGCGCGGCGGACTTCGCCGTTGGCGTCGGGCTGGTCGCCGCCGTGGGAGCGGCCATCACCGGTCTCAACGATTGGAGTGAGACGGAAGGCCGCTCGCGTCGTCTCGGGCTGCTGCATGGCCTCTTGAATTTGACCGCAACAGCCCTGGTAGCAAGTTCGTACGCATTCCGGCGAAGCGGATCACGATCGGCTGGGCGCGCCACCACGGTCGCCGGATATGGCGTGGCCGTGGCGGCGGCGTACCTCGGGGGCAACCTTGTGTATCGAGAGCGCATCGGTGTAACGCACGCCGTTGTCGCAGAGCCGGAAGAGTTCACACCGGTGCTGGAGAGCTCCGCCCTTCCAGAGAACTCGATGCGGAAGGCGACCATCGAAGATGCGAGCTTCCTGGTGGTACGACAGCGTGAGCGCGTCTGCGCGTTGGCCCATTCGTGCGCTCACCTCGGTGGACCGCTCTCAGAGGGGACCTTGAAGGACGGGAGCGTGGTCTGTCCGTGGCATGGTTCGGAGTTCGCGCTTGATGACGGTCGCGTACTGAACGGACCGGCGACAGAGCCGCAGCCGTGCCTCTTGGCGAGGGAGCATGCCGGCCACATCGAGCTGCGCGCTCAGTCGACGTGAAGAACAGACAGCTGCAGGTAACTTAGCGCATCACCAGAAAGAGCTGTCCGCCGTCGGTCGGCACGTTCCGATTCCGAACAAGGGCTGGCGAGAATCCCCAGTATTTCCGCGCTCGTAGGGCGGAATCATCCTTGCTCCGGCGATCCGCCGAACCGGTCCGATCGATGATCGCGAAACGATTCGCGGCGTTCGTCCTTGCCTGCGGCGCGGCTGTCGTCATCAGCAGTCCGGCTCTCCGCGGCTGTACCGCGTTCTGCGCCACGGCCAGGGACGGGGCGGTCCTCGTCGGCAACAACGAGGACTGGTTCAACCCGCACACGAAGATCCACTTCATTCCTGCCGCATCCGGCGCGTACGGACGCATGTTCGTCACCTTCGACGATCTCTTCCCACAGGGCGGCATGAACGAACGCGGCCTGTGGTTCGATGGCTTCTCGACGCCGCCCGTTCGGCCCGATACCACGCTCCCTTCATATTCGGGCGAGATCGTCCTCGACGCCATGGCGAAGTGCGCGACGGTCGAAGAGGTCGTGCGTCTGTTCTCCCAGTACAACCGTGCATTTCTCAGGGAAGCGACCCTCATGTTCGCCGATGCGTCCGGCGACGCGGCGTCGATAGAGGCCGACGCCATCGTCCGGATTGTTCGAAAGAAGGGGGCGCACTTCGTTCAGACCAATTTCCACCAGTCGCGTGCCGCCGCTACGCCGGACGAGCGTTTCACGACCGCGACGGAGATGCTCGATCGTGCGGGTAACGTCGCCACGGTCGAACTGTTCCGGGACATCCTGTCGGCGACACATCAAGGGGGCTCCGCACCCACGCAGTACTCGAACGTCTACGACCTTCGCTCGCGGACGATGTACCTCTATTACTTCCACGACTACAGCCGAGTCGTGACACTTCGCCTGGACGACGAGTTGAAGAAAGGCGACCGCGTCGTCGATATCCCGTCGCTGTTTCCGCCGAATGCGGCGGCCGAGCAGTTCGCGAAGACTCGTCCCGCGCCCGAGGCAGGAGCGCCGGCCGCGGTCGCGCTGACGGGATTTCTCGTGATCATCGCCGCCGTGCTCGGGGTCGCGCTGTACGTGTTCATCGGCGTGAGCCGGCGCGGACGGATTACCTTGGCCACCGTCGTGGTGCTTGCCGCGGCCGCGATCGGTGTGGGCCTGTTCACGGTGCACTCGGCCCGCAACAGCAACGTGCCATGGATCGAATTCTCGATCGGGCCGGCGTCGGGGCGATCGGCGTCGATTCAGCCCACGCTGATGCGGGCGGACGGCATCACGTTGCGCCGGGCGATCTCGACGGCCTACGACATACCGATGGTCAGGGTCATCGGTCCCGAATGGCTGGATCAGACACGCTACGCGATCACCGCCGTCGCTGACGCCCGCGACGAGCGCGCGTTCAAGGCGTATCTCAAGGAGGAGCTCGACGCGCGGCTCAACCTGTCCACGCACGTCGAACGGCGGATGTTCGACGTCTTCGTCCTGCACGCCCCCTCGTCACCGCGGCTCGAGCGAGCGCCGCGCCGTCCGAGCACCGTCGTTCACGACCGCGACATGGAACTTGGCGGCGTGTCGATGGAAGACCTGGCGCTCGCGCTGCAACTTGTGCTCGGCCGATCGGTCCTCGACGAGACGCGGATCACGGGCACGTACAACATGTGGCTCGAATGGGGAGAGGACCGGACGGCAACTCTCACGGCCGCGTTGCGCGATCAATTCGGCCTGCAGTTGACGGCCGAAAGTCGCGAGATGGACGCCCTGATCGTGGACAGCGTGAATCCAGACACGTCGCTCGTGCTGCTGGATCATGTCGGCCGGATGTCGCGGAGCGCTCCTCGTGTGGTTCGCGCGCACCTCGCGCGGTGGTTGACGATTCGCTGAACGGCGAGATTATCCGAATCAGGACGTCGCCCGCGTAACCAGGTCACCGCGTTTTGCGGAACGCGACCACAAGTCCCGCAGCAATGACGCCATCCAGCCGCATCCGTTCGCCTCTTGCCGGCGCGGTCTCCTCGACGAGCACGGTCGGCTGCAGGATGTACTCCATTATCGAGTATAGAATCCGCTCGTCCCCCGACGACTATGGATCCGGTTCGCTGGAAGCAGGTCAAGGATCTCTACGAGGCTGCATCCGCCCGCCCGATTGGCGAGCGTGCGGCATTTCTCGCCCAGGCCTACATGGGCGACGACGACTTGCGACGTGAGGTCCAGCGACTCCTCGATCAACCACTGGATACTGACGCTCTCTTCGATCTCGTCGATGGTGCGCCCTCGGTGGCCGCCGACAACGTTCGGGATCTCACCGGAACGCGACTGGGATCGTTCGAAGTACGAGCGCTCCTCGGGCAAGGCGGCATGGGAGAGGTCTACCGCGCACACGACGCGAAGCTCGGGCGCGACGTGGCGATCAAGGTACTGCCGACTGCATTCACCGCGGACGCCGGCCGCCTCGCCGGCTTCGAACGTGAAGCGCGCGTGCTGGCGTCGCTCAACCATCCGCACATCGCGGCGATCTACGGTGTGGAGGAGAGCGAGGGCGTTCGCGGATTGGTGCTCGAACTCGTCGAAGGCGAAACGCTTGCGGACGTGCTGCGGCGTGCAGAAGTCTCAGGCCGCTCTCGCTTGCGCCTCCATCAGGTGCTGGGCTATGCACGGCAGATTGCCGACGCACTCGAGGCGGCTCACGAGAAGGCCATCACGCATCGCGACCTGAAGCCCGCCAACGTGGCCATCACGCCGGACGGCATCGTGAAGCTGCTCGATTTTGGCATCGCCAAAGTCGTCACGGGCGATGGGCCCGGTGTCGATCTGTCGCACGGGACGATCACCGGGCGCGAGGCGACACGAGCCGGCGTGATCGCCGGCACCGCGGGCTACATGAGCCCCGAACAGGCGCAGGGGAAAACGGTCGACAAACGGACCGACATCTGGGCTTTCGGATGTGTCTTGTACGAAATGCTCGCGCGGCGCAGGGCATTCGACGGCGACACGCTATCGGACACTATCGCGGCAGTTCTGGACCGTGATCCTGACTGGTCGATGTTACCAACCGAGACGCCGCGAACGGTCCGCAACGTGATCCAGCGCTGCCTGGAGAAGGATCCGAAGCAGCGGCTCAGAGACATCGGCGACGCGCGCCTCGAACTCGAGCAGGTCATTCGGGGCGGGATCGAGGACGCCTCCGAGGGCGCGCTCGAGCAGGTCCGATCGTGGCGGGGGCGGACGCGCCTGGCAGCGGCAGCGGCGATCGTGTTCGCGTCGACGAGTGCTGGCCTCGCGTGGTTCGCGTTGTTCCGTGACAGTACAGACGCGGCCGCTCGTGCGACTTCGACGGCGCCCCCGGTACGCGTCGCTCGATTGACCGACTTCGAGGGCGTCGAAGAGTACCCGGCCATCTCACCCGACGGAAGGTCTGTGGCATTTACTGCCGATGAGGGCGGGACCCGCCAGATCTGGGTGAGGCTGATTGCCGGCGGCCCGCCGCTGCAGCTCACGCGCGACGCCACCGATCACGTGCGCCCGCGCTGGTCGCCGGATTCGAGCTCCCTCATCTATTTTTCGCCGTCGGCCGACAACGAGCTCACCGGAGCGCTATGGGGAACGTCGGCGCTTGGCGGTGCTCCCTACCGGATTGTCGACAGCCTTACGGATGGTGATATCAGCCACGACGGCACCCGGCTCGCCTTCGTTCGATCGTCGGACGGTCGACTGGAACTGGTGACTGCAGACCGCGACGGCGGGAATCCGAAGGTGATCGTTCGCCTCGACGCCGGCTACTCGTACGTTTCGCCCCGATGGTCGCCCGACGACACGTCGATCGCGTATCAACGAAACAGGATGAGTCTCGACGATGAGGTGTTCGTCGTCGCGGCAAGCGGCGGCGAGCCGCGCGGCATCACTCGATCAAACACTCGCTTGAGCGGGTTCGCCTGGTTGCCTGACGGATCCGGCATCATCATGAGTTCGTCGCGGGGAAGCACGCTCTATTACCTGCCCTCGTTCAATCTGTGGTCCGTCTCGTTGCAGGGCGGTGCCTGGCGACAGGACACGTTTGGTGAGGTGTCGTACCTCTACCCCGATGTCGATCGAACTGGAATGCTGGTGACCACCCGACTGCAATTGAGATCGGACATCTGGCGGTACCCGGTCGACTTCAGCGGAACCGACAACGTCCGTCTCGGTGTGCGGGTGACGCACCAGACCGGACAAGTGCGAACACCGACGGCGGGGCCCGGCGATAAGGAAGTGGCCTACGTCTCCGACAGCGGCGGTCACGCGAACATCTGGGTGACGAAGCTCGACACGGGGGAGAGCCGGCAGCTCACGCACGAGCGGGATCCCGAAATCTCCATCGGGGTGCCGGTGTGGTCGCCGGATGGGCGACAGATCGCCTTCGCCTCCAGCCGCGATGCGCCGAAGGGGCAGAACGGCTACTGGCTCGTCAGCCCCGATGGCAGCGGTCTGCGCAATCTTCGGCTCCTTGCCGGGTGGGCGGACTGGTCCGCTGACGGCCGCTGGGTGTACTACTCGGAGGATCCACATCGCTCCGTCGTCTCGAAGGTCTCGGTTGACGGCGGACAACCTGTCGCGGTGCGGACCGACACCTCGGCGCGTCCAGCGATCAGCCGCGACGGGTCGACCTTGTACTGGTTGGTGGAGCTGCTTGCGGGATCCGGTCTCGCCGACTATGAGATACGCACGGCGACTCCCGAAGGCGGCTCTGCCCGGACGTTGGCCCGCATTCCCGGCCGGCGCGTGCCCATCTGGCTGATGATGCAGCCTGTCATCTCGCCAGACGGCAAGTGGCTCGCGTTGCCGCTCGTCGACAACGGAACCTCGAACATCTGGGCTGTCTCGACTGCTGACGGGACCTTTCGTCAGCTCACCGATTTTGGCCGTCGGGCCACCCTGATTGCGCGGCGCGTGTCGTGGTCGTCCGATGGCCGGTCCGTCTTTGCCGCGCTCGGCGAGGGTGAGGCCGACGTCGTGCTGTTGGCCGGAGTCGTGGCGCGTGGTCGGTGAAGGGCCCTCACTCTGATCGAGGGGAGAGGTTCGCCCTCAGCCACGCCTTTGCGATTGTCCATTCGCGTGCAACCGTGGCTTCTGACACGCCGACGACTTCTGCGGCCTCGTCAATCGTCAATCCGCCGAAGTATCGGAGCTCCACGATCCGCGCCTGCTGCGGGTCGAAGACCGCCAGCCGCTCGAGCGATTCGTGCAGCGCCAGAACATCGAGCTGGCTCGGCTCGTTTGCCGCGACGTCCAACCCTGTCAGCGTGACTCGCTCCCAGTCTCTGCCCCGCCGTTCCGCACGCCGGCGACGCGCGTGATCGACCAGGATCCTGCGCATCATCCCGGCGGCCACACCGAAGAAATGGGCGCGATTGCGCCATTGGACTCGACGCTGGTCTATGAGCCGAAGGTACGCCTCGCTCACTAAAGCCGTCGGCTGCAGAGGGTGTCCGGCGCGCTCGCGCTGCATGTAGCCAGCGGCGATGCGGCGCAGGTCCTCATAGACCACTGGCATCAGGTCATCGAGCGCTTCGCGCCGTCCGCCGCTCCACGCAATCAGCAGCTCTGTGATCTCGGGCAATCGGCTGTGGTCATCGGCCATCAGTGGTCTCGAGACACGCGCCGAAGCCCAGCTGCCCGGCGTTGCGCAGCCGCGGTTGAGGGAGTTCTCCGGCTTTCTGCGCGTTACTTGACAGAGGAACGACCAGACGTCGTGGCCGGCCGCGGCTGTGAACAGCATAGGGGCACAATCGGAGCGGTCGCAAGCGTCTCGGTATCCGCGGTGAGCAGCGTTGGAGGAACACATGACAATCAAGCCATCGTCGAAGGTCTTTCTGCTGACTGCACTCGCGCTCCTCGTCGTCGTCGGGAGCGTGCACCGCGCGGACGGGCAAGGGCGCGGCGTACCCGGCGGGCTGGTGTTCTTCAGCGCTCGGGACGGGAACAACGATATCTACACGGCAGACTGGGACGGCCAGAACGCGCTGAATATCACGGAGCACTCGTCCTCTGACGTCGACCCCGACATCTCGCCCAACGGCCGCGACGTGATCTTCACGTCCAACCGCACTGGCAACAACGAGATCTACATCGTCGACAGCGCGGGTGGGACAGCGGTCAACCTTACTGGCAATGCAGCCAACGACGGCTGGGCGCGATGGGCGCCGGATGGCTGGCACATCGTGTTTCAGTCGAACCGCGATGGCAACTTCGAGCTCTATGTGATGAACGTCGATGGAAGCGATCAGACGCGACTGACGAACTATCCAGGCGTCGACCAGTTTCCAGACTGGTCACCGAACGGGCAGGAGATCGCCTTTCGCCGGGATACTGACATCCACGTGCTGGACCTTCGAAGCGGTGAGATACGCCGGCTGACAAATGCGCTGCCGCTCAACCAGATGCCGGCATGGTCGCCGAACGGAAAGCAACTGGCGTTCATGAGCACGCGCGACGGATACCCCTCCGTGTTCGTGATGAACGATGATGGCGCAGGCCAGCGAAATCTGACGCCGAAGGACCCCGGCGACAGCGATGCGGACTGGATCAGTCGAGCACCCTCCTGGTCGACGAACGGACGGCAGATCTACTTCATGTCGTCGCGGCCCAGCACCGGCCTCGATACTGAAATCTTCATCATGAGCGCTGATGGTACGGGCACGACTCGGCTGACCAATCGCATCGGCATGGACGGTAGTCCGCGCGTCCGCTGACTCGCTGCCCCCTAAGAGTCTGCGACGCGTTCGATGATGGTCACTCATCGCAATCCCCTCGAAACGGCCCACAGTCGCGCCCAGGCCGGCTCGTGAAGAGAGCGGAAACCCGATTCGCAGCGAAACTCAGTTCATCACCCGCCACACCGACCGCAAATGCAGCGCGCGCGACTGCGGAACGCGCGCGTTCGCACATCGGTACCGAAGCGCCAGCCGACATCGGCGACCGAAAAGGATGATCACCTGCCAGGGCGGAGGTAAGGTAGCCTCATAAGAACGCCGTTCATCGTCAGCTACGGCGGCGCGTCGATCGCGCTCACTCCTGGGCAACGGGTCCTCGCGGAACAATGCGGAGGAATTATGTTGACTACCGTACGCGGTTCCCTCCCGCTCCTGATCGGAGCGATTGCCGTTTCCGTGGCCGCGCAACACGCGCCGGCCGCGTCATCTCCCGGTCAGATCTGGAGCGCACTCGTCGCCGGCAATCACCGGTTCGCGAGCGGAAAACCCCAACGGCGCGATCTCGTCGCACGACGAAAACAATTGACGACCACGCAGAGCCCTCACGTTGCGGTGCTCAGTTGCGCCGACAGCCGTGTGCCGCCGGAATTGATCTTCGACCAGGGCGTCGGCGATCTCTTTGTCGTGCGATCAGCGGGGGAGAGTGCTGATCCGCTATCGGTCGGCAGCCTTGAATACGCGATCGAGCACCTCGGCACCACGGTTGTCGTCGTCATGGGACATCAAAGGTGCGGGGCAGTGACGGCCGCCTGTTCGGGCGAAAAAGCGGAGTCGCGGAACCTCGAAGCTGTGGTCATGCCGATCGTCACCTCCTGCGAGAAGATCGACAAGAACAAGCCCGACTCCTTCGACCTCGCGGTCCGCGATCACATCCACAGCGTCGCCCAGGAGCTGCTCGCGAGAAGTGAGATGGTGAAGAAGGCTGTGGACGAGGGCAAGCTCACGATTGTCGAAGCCTACTATTCGCTCGATACCGGAGAGGTGACGAAGCTGCGCTGATCAGCCGGCGAACAGCTTTGCGAACGTCGCTTTGTCCAAACGGCCCTTAGCCGAGACGATGGACAAGCCCTCGGCATGACACATAGGGAGGTCAGAATGAGCAGCTCACAGACGGGCAGTAAGAACGCAACGCAAACCCCGAGCGCCGCGACGGGCGATTTGAAGTTGGAGGTCATCTCTATCCCTGTATCCGACGTCGATCGCGCCAAGGCCTTCTACGCGGGTCTGGGCTGGAGCGTCGACGCCGATTTCATGGTCGGGAAGGACTTTCGAGCGGTGCAGCTGACACCTCCTGGTTCGCCGTGCTCGATCCACCTGGCGACAACGGCCGTGCCGGGATCTGCTCAGGGAATGTTCCTCGTCGTGTCGGATGTGGACGCAGCTCGCAGAGAGCTCATCGCCCGCGGGGTCGACGTGAGTGAAGTCTTCCACTTCGACGGCGAGCATCATCCGTTGGCAGGCCTGGACCCGGAGCGTCACTCCTACGGCTCATACGCGTCGTTCAGCGATCCGGACGGGAATCGATGGATCCTTCAAGAGGTGAAGGCGCGGCTGCCCGGACGAGGGCTCAGCGTCGACCTGACGACGTTGACGGAGCTGCTGCGGGACGCAGAGAAACTCCATGGCGAGTACGAGCCCAAAGCTCCCAGGCATCACTGGTCGGACTGGTACGCCGGCTACATCGTCGCGCGGGAGCGCGGGAGGACTTCCGAAGAGGCAGCGAAAGATGCCTCGCTCCGGATCGATCGTGGCCGCGAGGCGCTGGCCTAGACGCAAAGCCTGATCGGACGATTGCGCCGACGCCGCATCCTCACGCTTCAGCAAACTGGATGACGACCTTGATGTCGTCCTGCTGCCGTTGAAGCGCACGCATGAACGCCTCGGGTGGCTCACGGCGCGTGATCAGCCGCGACAACCAGGCGCGGTCTGCGAGCGCGAGCACCTGTCCGGCCTTGTACCAGTGGCGTTTGTTGGCGTTGACGCTGCCAACGATCACGTTGTTCTGCAGCACCATCGTTGCGGCGAGATCTGCGGTGGAGAGGCTCGTGGTACGGCCCCCGGTCCCAACACCGGTCAGGCAGACGATGCCGCCGGCCGCCACCGCACGGAGCGAGTCGGCAATCACCTGGCCGACGCCGGTGCATTCGATGATCACGTCGGGATCGAAGCCTACGCCTGTTGCGCTGCCCGTGTGATAGGTGGCGCCCAGGGCACGTACGAGCTCGGGCTTGGGCCCTGATTCGGCGCGATCGAGGACGTGCACGTCGAGTCCGCGCTGGCTGCCGACGAGTGCCGCCAGCAGACCGATCGGCCCCGCGCCGGTGACGAGCACCGTTCGCGGCTCCCAATAGGCGCGCTCGCCGACGCGCCGCACCTGCTCCCACGCTTTGGCGACGACAGTGGTCGGCTCGAGCAGCACGCCGAGCAGGCCCAGCGAACGGTCCACCTTCATCGCGTAATCCGGCTCGATGCGCCACCGTTCCGACATGAAGCCGTCGATCTGCTTGATGCCGCGCTCGGTGTACTTGCCGTTCCGGCACATGTCCCATTCACCGACGGCGCAATTGGGGCACGGCACGGGGTCCGGACGGCGGACGATGCCGACGACGAGGTCCCTCTTCTCTAAGCCGCTGGTCGGGCCGGGATCCAGAACCCGGCCGAGCGATTCGTGCCCGAGCACCAGGCGGTTCTTGCCTGGCGGCGCCCACCCGTACTGACCTTCCACGATCTCGACGTCGGTGCCGCAGACGCCCACGGCAACGGCCTCGACGAGCACGGAGCCGTCGTGCGCGTCCGGCTCCGGGATGTCTTCGAGTCGCGCGGTTTCGCGCTTGTGAGGTTCGACGGTGATGGCTTTCATGTACGTGTCCTGACGAATCATAGTTCGCGTTTCTGGATGGACGCCGAGAAGAGCGACACGCCGAATGTCGCGGTCGAAACGGGGCGCCTCAGGCGCACGTGGCAAAGCCACGCATCTCGAGAAGAGCTGCGCAGTCCTGGCGAATCGCCGCGCATAAGTGACGGCTCGTATAACTGAGCGCGGCTGAGCCGTATCGGTCGTCCCACGAGTTCGTTTCTTCAGCGCATATCGTTTCCACGAGTGTGCGCCGTGCGGTGCCGCGTCGGGTATAGTGCGCGTTCTCAACGTGCGCGACATGGGCATCGAACGCGCGCCATACACGGCACGGAACCGTACCAATCACGAACCCTCACCCGGCAGGCGAGCGGCCTGCCGGCAGATGGAACAACGCCATGCCTGCGGTCACCTTGAGAGATGAGAACGGAAAAGAACTACTGAGCTCTCAGCTCTCGGGGGCGGGGCTCGGTCGCTACATCAAGTCCGCTGTGTCACTGCACTCGATCGCCCATGTTCGCGACGTGCTGGCCACGCCGCTTGGCGACGCGAACGGCGCGCGCGAGCTGGGGCTGACCCTCGATGGCGAGGTACCGGTCGGCGACGGAGCGCTGTCGTTGACCGCGGGAGCCAACGCGAGCATTGGCTTCCACCGTGCCGGCAGTGAGATGTTTGCCGGCTCCGATCTTCAGGCGCCGGTCACAGTCCCGAACGGAACCGCTTACGCCTCGCTCACGCTCGGCGCCCTCCTGAAGGCGGGCGCTTCGGCGACCACGGGCCGCGTGGCGTTCGGCTTCGAGGCGGGCACAGCCCTGCGCTATGCCTACTTCCATCCGTTCGACGTCGTCGCGGCGAACGAGCCAGTCGGCAGCGCGGTGCAGCGGCTGCTGGCCAGCGCGGTCTTCCCCGCGGACGTCGACGATCTCGCCGCCCTGCCCGTCGGCGCGTTCGTGTCTCTCGCCGGCGAAGGAGAACTGTCTTTCACCGCGGAGGCGACGATCAGCTCCGCGACGTCGCTGCTGGCCACACCGGGTCTGAAGATCGTCGGCTCGGCCGCCGTGACGGCCGGCGCGTCGGCAACCATCGGCGCGGAGTTCACCGCGTCGGGCGAGTTCGAGTTGCGCGTGTCGCGGCCGGCGGGCAGTACCGTCCGCCTCGCGTTCTTCCGGCGGCGCGGGCGATCGCTGACGGTCTCGGCTACGGCTGCGGCCGGCATCAGCGCAACATTGAAGGGTAAGGATCTACTGGCGACGTTGATGCGCGCCATCAGCCCGAGTCCAGAGCAGGACCTGATCGCGCTCGTGAATGCCGGGCTCGACGACGCGACGATCGAGGCGATGCAGCAGGCGGTTGCCGCGAGCATCGATCGCTCCCTCACGGTCGCCGCACAGCTCCAGTTCTCCGGCGTCCGCGACGATCAGGCACTCTTCGAGTACGACATCGATGTATCGCGGCTCGACACCGCAGCCAGGGAGGCAGTGGGTGATGCACTGCACGGGCGGCTCTCGGCAATCGGCCAGGCGGCCGGCGGCGATGGCACGGCCATTCGTCTCGTCACGAGCGCCGCACAGCATCTGCGCCAGCGCACGATCCGCTGGCGCATCAACCTGCTCGGCATCCTGAACGTCAGCAGCGTCGTGGAGCTCCTGCGCGCCGGCCGCGTCACCTACGATCCGGTCAGTGGCGCTCTGACGGCAGCCGACGAAGTGAGCGCGAGGCGGATCCGCGTCAAGTCGATGCCGCTCGCCAGCGATCCCGAGAAGCTGCGCAAGGTGCTGTTCGAATCACTCGTGGTCGTGGCCGCCTATCAGGCCAGCCGCGTGCTCGGCGCGTCACTCACGCTGAGCGCGGACCAGACCTACGTCGAGCAGCGCGGCCGCACCAGGCGCTCGGATCTGGACGATCACTATCGTGCGCTCCTCGCGCTGGGCCTGTGCGACATCGCCGAGCGCGACGCGCGCCTCGGCAGCGAAACCGAGTTCGGCAGTTCGATCTTCGTCATCGAGAATCACTTCGACGCGACCGCATGCGACACGATGTTCCTCGACGCTGCCGGCGAGCCGCACGACATGGCGCACTACGAGCGCATCGGCCGTCTGGCACTGCTCGCGTTACTGCCGCCCACCGACCCGGCGAGGTCGTTCAGGCGCCTCGCGCTCGAATCCGACGTGACGTGGTCGCATGTGCGCGAGCTCGGTGGTGCGATCGACGAGGCGCTGCCCGCGCACATCAGTCGCGATGCGTTACGGCTGAACGTCGTGCGCGGCGACGTTTTTACCATCATGTGGTGGGCGCGAGCGATGAGCCGCGCCGCGACGGAGCTCGTCGCGGTCCGTAAAGTGATTGGCAGCCGCGACGCCGCAACACTGGTGAAGGACGCCGCGTTCAACAAGGCTCGCGAGGCGTTCGCCGCGGCGCTGGGACGTGTGGTCGCTACGAGTGAGTCCCGCTTCGACGATCCGTGGGACGTGCTGGCGATGGACGCGGCGGCGGCCGGGCTCGGCACGCTCGAAGCGGCGATCGTCTCGACACGATTGGCCGTCGCGTACGCGGAAACCGACGCCCCGGCGGCGGCGCCGGTCTCGCGCGCCTCTCGCGCGGTCCGCGCCCAGGCGGCTGCCGTCAGCGCGTCGCGCGCTGCGGAGCGCCCGTGGACGGCCGAGGAGCTCGACGTCTTCGCTCGCCACGTCGTGAATCTGCGCCAGGGCCGGCTGTCCACTGAGGGCAGCTTCTCCTCGTCGGCTGATCAGGTCACGCGCATCTTCACCGAGCACATCCCCGCTTACGCCGATCGCATGCAGGCGCTGGGGCGGCCGCCGCGCGTGTTGTTCTTCGCGCACGGTGGTCTCGTGGAGGAGCGCGAGGGGCTGCTGCCGGTGCTCGCGAGACGACGCTTCTGGGAGATGAACGGCGTCTATCCCGTCTACTTCGTCTGGGAGACGGGACTGAAGGAGACGCTGCGCGATATCGTCGGTGCCGCTGCGCCCGCGCGCGCCGCGCGCGGCCCCCTGACCGACGCCGCCATCGAGAAGCTCGCACGCAATGGCGGCAAGCAGGTGTGGGGACAGATGAAGAAGAGCGCCGAGCAGGCCTCCGGCCCTGGCGGCGGTGCGCGACTCGTGGCGGAGCTCGCAGCGCGACTGTGGAAGGACCGGCGCGGCGGCCTCGAGTATCACGCGCTTGGCCACAGCGCCGGCTCGATTCTCCACGCGTTCTTCCTGCCCACGCTCGTGTCGCAGAAGGTGGCCGGCGTTCCCGCGATCGCGGTGTCATCGCTCCACCTGCTGGCGCCCGCGGTTACCGCGGATCTCTTCAAGGCGCAGCTTCAGCCGCTGGTTGGACGCGGGAAACCAGTCGCGCGCTTGACCGCCTACACGATGACCGACGAGCTCGAACAGGCGGACAGTTCGCTGCGTCCCTACGGCAAGTCTCTGCTCTACCTGGTCAGCGGTGCGTTCGAGGACACGGTGCCGACACCGATCCTCGGCCTGCAGCGCAGCTTGAAGCGTGACCTGGCGCTGATCCGCTTCTTCGGTCTCGCCGGTACCGAGAAGGTGGCCGACGTCGTCTTCTCGGCGACGGGGGAAACTGCGCCCCTGAGCGCCCGCTCGCGCTCGGTCACGCACGGCGGGTTCGACAACGACATCGCCACAATGACCAGTGTGGTGCGCCGTGTGCTCGGCGCGTCCGACAGTGAGGCGGTGACCGACTATTTCGAGGACGAAGTCGCCGGCGGCCGGGCCGCTTCCGGCGCCGTTCCCCGATCGGCAGCGACGTCATCGGGGCGTGCGCCACGTGCACCGGACACGCGCGCGCCGGCGGCGCGCGCGAAGAAGAAGGCATGGACGGTCATGGTGTGGATGGCCGGCGACAACGATCTCGAGTCGTTCGGCGACAAGGATCTGACGGAGATGAAGCGCGTCGGCTCGACCGACGACGTCAACGTCGTCGTGCAGTTCGACAGCATGCGCGACGACCGGACGCGGCGGTACTTCGTCACGCGCGGCGGCCCGGCGACCGCCGACGTGGTGCAGGAGGTCGGCGAGACGAATACCGGCGATCCGCTCGTGGCCATCGACTTCTTCCGCTGGGCGATCGACCGTTATCCCGCCGAGCGGCTCATGGGCGTCATCTGGAATCACGGCGCGGGCATCGACGACACCGACATCTATCGCGGCGCGCGCGCGGTCGCTGGGAGAGGCGGTGATGGTGCACTTGATCCTTCGACCGTCCGCCGCACGCTCGCCAGCCGTCACCGTCGCGCGCTGTTTGCCACGACCGTCGCGCAGGCGACGCACGATCGCGCGATCGCCTTCGACGATACCTCGCGGGACTTTCTCGACAACCTCGAGTTGAAGAGGGTGCTGGCGGATGTCACGCGGGAAACCCGTCGAACATTCGACGTGCTTGGTTTCGACGCGTGCCTGATGAACATGATCGAGGTGGCCTACCAGATGCGCGGAACCGCGCAGGTCATGGTCGGCTCAGAGGAGCTGGAGCCCGGTAACGGCTGGCCGTACGATCGCATCCTCGAGCTGATCGTCGGCCGGCCGACGATCACCGCCACCGAGCTCGGACCGAACATCGTCGAGTTCTACGCCGACTCGTATCGGTCCGGCACCGTCACGCAGTCGGCGTTCGATCTCGGCCGGCTGGATGCCACCTCGGAAGCGGTGGACACGCTCGCGAAGGCGCTGACGAAGGTCCTCAAGGAGCCGGCGGAGTTCATGGCCATTTCGAAAACGCTCAATGCCGTGCAACGCTTCGACACCGCGGATTTCGTGGACCTCGGACACTTCTGCGGCGAGCTGTCCGCGCGCACGAAGAACGCGGCGGTGAAGAAGGCCGCGAAGGCAGCAGTCGACTCGCTCGCCGCGAACGGCGGGTTCGTCCTGGCGGAGCGGCACAAGGGCATCGGTGTCAAGAATGCGAGCGGCGCGGCGATCTACTTCCCGCGCGGCCCGGTGAACAAGGCCTACGCGAAGCTGGACTTCGCGAAGGCGACCGGCTGGCGCGCGTTCCTCGACGCGTTTCACAAAGTCTGACCCCGAATCGAAACCACGGAGCGCACCCATGGCCACCCTGAGCGTCAACGGTACCCGTGATCGCAGCCCCGAGCCCACGGTTCTGGGCAGAGCGTTGAACGACGCGGTGGTCGTCAAACACGCCGCCCGGGTCCACGCGACTCGGGGCGGCGTCGAACCGCTCGTCCTCGATAATCTCGAGCCCGACGACGTGGTGGAGATCGAGCTCCAGGACGGGCTGCACGTCTGGACGCGCGTCGAGGATCTGCCACAGGACCTTCGTCGTCAGGCCACTCGCGGCCACGGTGATCCCGGTCAGATCGTGCTGCCCTCCGAGCTCACGATTGGTCCAGCGAGCCGGGCATCGGGTGGCTGGGCGATCAAGGCGCTGAAGGTCATCGGCCTCGACATCGAAGAGAAGATCGCCGACTTCGTCGCCGATCACGTGGAAGGGCAGTTGCGGCCGGGGCCCGGGCTGTACCGTTGCTCGGCCGCCGATCCGGCACAGTTGCTGAACACCGGGAAGATCGACGGCACCGGCCCGGTGCTGCTCTTCCTCCACGGCACCGCTTCGTCGGCGCCGGGCAGCTTCTCGGGGCTGTGGACCGGCGACATCATGAAGCGCCTGTTCGAGTTCTATGGCGGGCGAGTTCTTGCGTATCAGCATCGAACACTGACCGAGAGCCCGATCGAGAACGCCCTGGCGCTGACGCGCGAGCTTGCGGCGATCATCGGCACCGAAAGGGAACTGCACATCGTCTCGCACTCGCGCGGCGGCCTGGTCGGCGAGCTCCTCGCGCGCGGCATGCGCCAGGGGGCGGCGCCGTTTACGCCGGACGATTTCGCCTTGTTCGATGGCGACGGCCGCGTCCGCGATCGAGCCGCGCTGGAGCAGCTCTCAGATGCGCTGGCGCAGGCGCGCCTGCGCGTGACGCGCTTCGTTCGCGTGGCGTGCCCGGCGCGCGGCACGACGCTCGCGGACCGGCGGCTCGATCGCTACGTGTCGGTGCTCGTGAATCTCGCGTCACTGATTCCGGCGCTGCGCGCCAATCCCGTCTACGACGCGCTGACGAGCCTGCTCGCCGGTGTCCTCAAGAAGCGTACGGATCCGGAGGAGCTGCCCGGCATCGAAGCCATGATGCCCACCTCGCCGCTCGTGCGGATGCTGAACAACCCCGACGTGCTCACCGCCGCGGACCTGCATGTGCTCGGCGGCGATCTGGCGGGGGCCGGCGTGTTCGGCAGGCTGAAGACCTTGGCCACCGACTTCTACTATCGCGACGACCACGACATCGTGGTGAACACGCCAGCCATGCTCGGCGGAACAGAGCGCACCGGCCCCGTGCGCTACTGGATCGATACCGGCGATCAGGTCACTCACTTTCACTACTTCGCCCGCTCCGACACCGCCCGACGTCTCGCGGCGGCGTTGACGGGCACCGATACCGATTTCCACGATCTGACGGCGCGTCCGTCCGCGGTGACGTCGGCCGACTACCGCAAGCGCGCGATGCTGTCGAAGCCGGTCGTGTTCGTGCTGCCCGGCATCATGGGATCGGAGCTCACACTCGAGGGGCGGGCCGTCTGGATGAACATCCTGGAGCTCGCGCGCGGCGGGCTGCCGCTGCTCGGCGGCGGCTCCGCGGCGAAGGCGACCGGATTGCTGCCCGACGGCTACGCGGCGCTCTGCGATCACCTCAAGCTCTCGCACGAGGTTGTTCCCTTCCCCTACGACTGGCGGCAGCCACTCGCTGCGCTGGCCGACGATCTGCGCACGGCCATCGATGCGATGCTGCCGCTCGCCGAGAGTGCGAAGCAGCCGATCCGGCTGCTGGCGCACTCGATGGGCGGTCTCGTCGTACGGATGCTGCTGACGACGAAAGCCGGAGAGGACACGTGGGCCCGCATGTGCGAGCATCCCGGGGCGCGGTTCATCATGCTGGGCACGCCGAACCGTGGTTCGTTCGCGATTCCCGCGATGCTCATGGGCCGCGACTCGCTGGTCAAGAAGCTCGCGCTCGTCGACCTGCGAAGCGACCATGCGGCGCTGCTTCAGACGATCGCCGCCTTCGAGGGCGTGCTGCACCTGCTGCCGCACGACAGCGCGCTCGATTTCTTCGATCGCGGCGTATGGGAACGTCTTCTGACGCTCGATGCGCCGGAGGCACGGGGTCTCTTCGGATCGTCGGTCGCGACCGCGAAATCGGCAGGGTTCCGCTGGGCACTGCCGAACGCCGACGCGTTGCGCAGGGCGAAGGCAGCGGCGACGGCGATCAACGCGAGCCGCCTCGATGCGCGCCGCGTCGCCTACGTCGCGGGCACCGCCGACCAGACCGCGTGCGATGTGACCATAGACGAGCAGGCGCCGGCTGGCCGCAAGGTACGGGTGCTGGCTTCGTCGCGAGGGGACGGACGCGTCTTGTGGGACACGGGAATCCCGACCGGGATCCGGACGTACTACATGGACACGGTGCACGGCGATCTCGCGAGTGACCACCGCCACTTCACGGCGGTCGTTGAGCTGCTGGAGACAGGTCTGACGTCGCGGCTGCCAACATCTCCACCGCTGCGGCGCGGCGGCGATGAGGTGGTGGAGCTGCGTGACCCGCTGCCGGCGATGGTGCCCGACGAAGCGGAGCTCGTCGCAGCCGCGTTGGGCGGCAGCCGCGGCAAGCTGTCGCCAGCGTCGGCCGACGAAGGAACGATCGCCCTGCGCGTCGTCCACGACAATCTGACGAACGCGCGCTTCCCCGTGCTCGTCAGCCACTATCGCCACGACGTCATTGTCGCGGCGGAGGCGTATCTGGACGAGCGCCTCGATCGGCGGCTCTCCGAACTGCTTCGGATGGAGCTCTATCCCGGTCCGATCAACACCGGCGTCGTCGTGCTGAACGATCCGCCGCCCGGCAATCTCGCGATTCACCCGGGCGCGATCGTGGCCGGCCTCGGCAACGTGGGTGAGCTGACGCCTGGCACACTCACGTCCACGCTGGCGCACGCGCTGACGTTGTATGGCGCCGACTGCGTCGGACGGGCGCGCCGTCGCCAGCAGCGCGAAGGCATCGTGACTGGCCCGGTGATCCCGGCGCCGCTGACGGCCATTCTCGTCGGGTCCGGCGAAGGCGGCCTGACGCTGGCTGACAGCATCCGCGCGCTGTTGAGAGCGGTCGTTCAGGCAAACCAGCGGCTGCGGGGAGGCACCGACGCATCATCCCGGACCGGAGAGGAGCACGCCATCGCGCGGATCGACCAGATCGAGATCCTGGAGCTGTACGAGGACCGCGCGATCGAAGCGTTGCACGTGCTCGGCAAGTTGACGACATCCGCGGAGTTCGACAGCTTCGTGCTGCACGAGCTGCTGGTGGACGGAGACGAGGGGCAGCGGCGCGTCCGCTTCGAACAGGCAGACGGGTGGTGGCAGCGGTTGCGCATCATGGGCGACAAGGACGGCCTGACCTTCGAAGCGCTCACGCAGACCGCCCGCGCGCCGACGCGGTTGCGTCCGACGCAGCGCGGGCTGGTCGACCGTTTCGTGCAGCAGGCGATCGAGACGACCACCGACGCGCCTCGTCTCGGCGAGACGCTGTTCGAGCTGCTCGTTCCCAATGACTTCAAGATCTATGCGCCCGAACGCCGCAAGCTCGCCCTCGTCCTGAACCCGGACTCCGCGTCGATCCCGTGGGAACTGATGCGCGATGGCTACGACCGGTCGCCCGAGCCGCTGGCCGTGTCGGCGGCGATGATTCGTCAGCTCCGCGTTGAGAACGACACCGCGCAGGTGCTGCGCGCGGCGGCGGCGACTGCGTTGGTGATCGGCAATCCGCACGTTTCCGACCCGCGCTTCCCGCCGTTGACGGGAGCGTCCGACGAAGCGTTGAGCGTGGCGACGCTGCTCAGCGATCACGCCTACGACGTCCGCTTCCTGCTGGAGGAAGCCGCCGATCCCATGTCAGCCTTGACGGCGCTCCACGAGCGGCCGTGGCGCATCATGCATCTTGCCGCACACGGTGTCTTCGAATTCGACGCCGGGGATGGCAGAGGGCTCGTCAGCGGACTGGTCCTCGATGACGGCGTGTTCCTGACCGCTGCGGAAGCGACGCAGCTCCGCCACGTGCCGGAGCTCGTGTTCATCAACTGCTGCCATCTCGGACAGACGCGCGGCGACGCGTCACCCCATGTGGCGTTTCACCGGTTGGCTGCCAATCTGGCGACGGAGTTCATTCGCATCGGCGCGCGTGCCGTCGTTGCGGCAGGGTGGGCGGTTGACGATGCGGCAGCGAAGACGTTCGCGACATCGTTCTATCGTGCGATGCTGCGCGGCCAGCTCTATGGCGATGCCGTGGGGCAGGCGCGCTCCGACACGTACCGTATGCACGGTGAATCCAACACCTGGGGAGCGTACCAGTGCTACGGCGATCCCTCGTTCTCGCTCTTCGTCGGCGAGCAGACGCGGGAACAAGAGAAGTTCGTGTCGCCCAACGAGCTCGCGATCTGGCTCGAGCGGCAGGCCAGCATCGCCCGCCGCGAGGGGCTGTCGCAGGCGGCGTTGTTGACCGCGCTGACCGGTCGCGAGCAGAACACGCCCGCTGAATGGTGGCGATCGGCGAGCGTGTGCGCGCTGGCAGGCAAGGCGTTCGCCGAGATCGGGCAGTTCGAGGCGGCCATCGACTACTACACGCGCGCGCTCGGCGCGCAACCGGCGTCGGCGCCGATTTCAACCGTCGAACAACTGGCAAACTGCCGTGTGAGGCTCGCCGGCCAGCTGATTGGTGCGCCGACACCCGACCTCACGCGCGCCGCCGCACTGCTCGATGACGCGGAACGGGATCTCGAGCTGCTGCTGAAGATCGGAAAGACCGCCGAGCGGTACTCGCTGCTCGGCGGCGTGCACAAACGGCGCGCGATGATGCCGGGGCAGACGAATGAAGAGCGCAAGAAGGCGCTGAAGGACATGAGCCGCGCCTACAAGCACGCGGTCACTCAGGTTGGCGTCAACGGCTCGGGTCAGACGTACCCGTTCGCCAACCAGCTCGCCGCCGAGGTCGTACTGAGCTGGTCAAAGGCCGACCGCACGGGCCTGTCGGATTCGCTGGCGACGTTGGAACAGCTCGCCACTGCGGATGTCGGTGCTCGGACGGACACGTTCAGTCTCTCGGCGCTCGCCGACCTGAAGATCCTCACCGCGCTGGCGGATCGAGACGTCGATCCCGCCTCGTGGTCGGGAGTCGCGGAGTGCCTGGCAGGCGTTCTCTCCCGAGGTGCCGGCGCGCGCGTCCGCGAGTCGATGCGCACGCAGTTGCGATTCTTCCGGGTCCTCGCCGAGGCCGAGTTCCCGGAGACGGCCCGACAGGCTGTGATCGCCCGGCTCGAGGAGCTGGAAGAAACAATGATTCCGGATAACCCATAATCGTTCTGTGAACGCGAACGAGCGCCTGTTCCCGACGCTGACCGGCGCGCAGATGGGGCGTCTCGCCGCGATCGGGCGTCGACGCAAAATCGCGGCAGGAGAGATCCTCGTCGAGGTCGGCGACAAGGCCGTTCCCTTCTTCGTCGTCGTCAGCGGCGAAATTCAGATCGTGCAGCCTGCCGGTGCCGCCGAACAGCTCATCGTGACGCACGGTCCAGGGCAGTTCCTCGGCGAAGCGAACATGATCGCCGGACGGCGATCGCTGGTGCGCGCTCACGTCACGAAGGACGGTGAAGTCCTCGAGCTCCAGCCATCGCAGCTGCTCGCGCTCGTGCAAACGGACTCCGACCTGAGTGACATTCTCATGCGCGCGTTCATCCTTCGGCGTGCCGAGCTCATCGCGCATGGCTTCGGCGATGTGGTCGTGATTGGCTCGGTCCACTGTGCCGGCACGCTGCGCGTGAAGGAGTTCCTGACGCGCAACGGTCACCCGTACGCCTACATCGACCTCGATCGGGACGCGAGCGCACAGGCGCTGCTCGATCATTTTCACGTGGGCGAAGCCGATGTCCCCGTGTTGATCTGTCGCGGCGACGCTGTGCTGCGCAATCCGAGCAACAGGCGGATTGCCGAGTGCCTGGGGTTCAACGATGCCATCGATGCGGCGAAGGCGCGAGATGTCGTGATCGTTGGCGCCGGTCCGGCCGGTCTGGCGGCGGCGGTCTACGCGGCGTCGGAGGGTCTCGATGTGCTCGTGCTCGAGACGAACGCGCCAGGCGGCCAGGCTGGATCGAGCTCCAGAATCGAAAATTACCTCGGCTTTCCAACCGGCATTTCAGGGCAGGAGCTCACGGGGCGCGCCTACGCGCAGGCGCGGAAGTTCGGCGCGCAGATCATGGTCGCCAGAGGTGCGAGCGAGCTCGCCTGCGACGGCAAGGCGTACGCCGTTCAAATGGCTGACGGTCCGCGCGTGGCGGCGCGTGCGGTGATCATCGCGACCGGCGCCGAGTACCGAAAGCCTCCGCTTCCCACGCTCTCAGAGTTCGAAGGTGCGGGTGTCTACTATGCCGCCACACCCATGGAGGGGCAGGTCTGCGCGTGGGAGGACGTCATCGTCGTTGGTGGCGGCAATTCGGCCGGGCAGGCAGCGGTCTTTCTTTCACAGATGGCGAGTCGGGTGCACATGTTCATCCGCGGGGCCGGATTGTCGGACACGATGTCGCGATATCTCATTCGCCGGATCGAAGACAACCCGTCGATCGACGTGCGCACGGGCGCGGAGATCGTGTCTCTCGAGGGCGGGACGCATCTCGAGCGCGTCGGCTGGCGTGACAATCAGAGCGGTGCCGTCGCGACGCAGGATGTTCGCCACGTTTTTATGATGACCGGCGCCGTGCCCAACACCAGCTGGCTGAAGGGGTGCATCGCCCTCGATGAGAAAGGCTTCATCAAGACGGGCCCTGATCTGTCACGGGACGATCTGACCGTGGCCGCATGGCGCCCGGGACGTCCACCGTACCTTCTCGAAACGACGCGCCCCGGGATCTTCGCGGTAGGCGACGTGCGCGGCGGCAACATCAAGCGCGTCGCATCGGCCGTCGGGGAGGGCTCTATCGCGGTGGCCTTCGTCCATCAGATTCTTCAGCAGTAGGCCGGCGCACTTGTCGTCCGGACGGCGCCGCGCGACGATCCTCGAATCGTGCCCTCCGGTATTCGGGAGGGGCTCCGGCGACGTGGAGCCAACGCACCCCTCGATCGGCGATGTCCCGCAAATCATTAGAGATGAACGCTCTTCCGGCCGCTGCATGCCGGGGAATCTCGCTTGCACTGGCGGCGATTCAGATGCGGGGCGAAGTCGCTGCACGAGGAACTCATGAGTCAAAACGCTGGAACCGGAAAGTACGAAGCACTGCTGGCTAGGTGTCGCAGTCTCGAGCCGGTGACGACGGCCGTGGCGTATCCCGCCGAGCGGACGGCGCTCGCCGGCGCCGTCGAGGCCGCCGAGAAGGGACTGATCGTCCCCATTCTGGTCGGCCCGGCGGCAAAGATCCGTGAGATCGCGGCGACGAGCGCGATCCATCTTGGTCAGATTCGTATTGTCGACGTGCCGGACAGCCATGCTGCCGCGGCCAAGGCGGTGGAACTGGTGCGCCGTGGAGAAGCCGAGCTCCTGATGAAAGGCAGCCTGCACAGCGACGAGATCCTTGGCGCCGTCGTCGCCAAGGAAACGGGCCTGCGTACGGGTCGCCGCATCAGCCATGTGTTCATCATGGACGTGCCCACGTACCACAAGGTCCTCATCGTCACCGATGCGGCTATCAACATCGCGCCGGTGCTCGAGGACAAGATGGATATCTGCCAGAACGCGATCGATCTTGCGATCTCGCTTGGCGTTACTCAGCCGAAAGTCGCGATCCTGGCCGCGGTCGAGACGGTCAATTCGAGGATGCCGGCCACGCTGGACGCCGCCGCGCTCTGCAAGATGGCCGAGCGCGGGCAGATCAAGGGAGGGCTGCTGGACGGGCCGCTGGCGTTCGACAATGCCATCAGCAAAGACGCGGCGAGGATCAAGGGCATCGTATCGCCCGTCGCAGGCGATCCCGACATTCTGCTCGTCCCGGATCTCGAGTCCGGGAACATGCTGGCCAAGCAGCTCAGTTTTCTGGCCAATGCCGACAGCGCGGGACTTGTGCTCGGCGCGCGGGTACCCATCATCCTGACGAGCCGCGCTGACAGCGTCCGCTCGCGCATTGCGAGTTGTGCGGTAGCCATGCTCGCGGCCCACGCGCGGCGGCAACAGCTTCAGGCGATTACGTAGCCAGCCGGAGCGCGTGATGACCGACTACGCGATCGTCCTCAACGCGGGCTCCTCGAGCCTGAAATTCTCGATCTACCGCCGTTCGAACGGCGCCTGGAACGTGGAGGTGCGCGGTCAGGTCGACGGCATCGGATCGACGCCGCGGTTTTCCGCCAAGGATGTGGCCGGCGCTCGCCTTGCGGACGCGAAACTGGAACACGGCGTCGATGGACGTGGGGCGTTCGATGCCCTCGCTGCCTGGCTTCGGTCGCGCTACGGCGGGGATGCCCGCGTGCTCGGCGTCGGCCATCGCGTCGTGCACGGCGGCGCGAGGTACGCGCAGCCGACGATCGTCACACCGCAGATCATGGCGGATCTCCGCACGCTCGTGCCGCTCGCGCCTCTCCATCAGCCGTACAACCTCGACGCCATCGATGCGGTCTCCGAGCGTCTGCCAGGCGTGCCGCAGGTAGCGTGTTTCGATACGAGCTTCCATCGCGGCCAGCCGCCGGTCGCCGAAATCGTTCCGCTGCCGCGCGATCTCTGCGGAGGCGGCGTACAGCGCTATGGATTCCACGGGCTCTCGTACGAGTACATCTCGTCGGTGCTTCCCACCGTCGCCCCCGAGATCGCGCGCGGTCGCGTGATCGTCGCGCACCTCGGCAGCGGCGCGAGCCTGTGCGCGATGCGCGACGGCAAGAGCGTCGACAGCACGCTCGGGTTCACCGCGCTCGACGGTCTGTGCATGGGCACGCGGCCAGGATCCATCGACCCCGGCGTCGTCCTCTATCTCTTTCAGGTGCTGAAGCTGTCGCCCAAGGACGTCGAAACCATCCTGTACAAGAAGTCGGGTCTGCTCGGCATCTCGGGCATGAGCAACGACATGCGCGATCTTCTCGGCCGCGAAGAGCCGGGCGCACGTCTTGCCGTCGACTATTTCGTCTACCAGGCGACCAAACACATCGGTGCGCTCGCCGGCGTGCTGGGCGGGATCGACGGGCTGGTCTTCACCGCAGGCATCGGCGAGAACTCGGCGGAGATCCGGACCCGGATCTGCCAGGCGTCGGCCTGGCTCGGCATCGATCTGGACCACGAAGCCAACATGAGAAAGGGCCCGCGGATTTCGCGCGCCGGAAGCAGCGCGTCGGCCTGGGTCATCCCCACGAACGAAGAACTGATCATCGCCCGGCATACGGGAGTGCTGCTGGGACTCATCGAAGCCGTCATCTGATCGGCAGGAAGGGAAGGGCTCGAATGACTGGAACCGTCACCCGGGATGCACGCCGTGCGGCGTCCGCGTCTCCGTGGACCGGATTTCGAAGCGGTCTGTGGCAGAAGGAGATCAACGTCCGCGACTTCATCCAGCAGAACTACACACCGTACGACGGAGACGCGTCGTTTCTGACGGGCGCCACGGCACGCACGGAGAAAATCTGGGGGACGCTCACGGAACTGTTCCTCGAGGAGAGAAAGAAGGGTGTTCTCGACGTCTCGCAGATCCCCAGCTCCATCTGCGCCCACGCGCCAGGCTATATCGATCGCGATCACGAGATCATTGTCGGCCTGCAGACCGAGAGGCCGCTGAAACGGGCGATCATGCCCAACGGCGGCCTGCGCATGGTGGTGAATGCGCTCAAGGCCTATGGTTACAAGCCGGATCCCACCGTCGTCGAGACGTTCAGCAAGTATCGAAAGACGCACAACGAGGGTGTGTTCGACGCGTACACCGCGGACGTGCGGCGCTGCCGCAGCTCGCACATCCTCACCGGCCTGCCCGATGCGTACGGCCGCGGCCGGATCATCGGTGACTACCGGCGTGTCGCGCTCTACGGTGTCGCTCGACTCATCGTGGCGAAGGAGGAGGAGAAGGACGCGCTCGATGCATCGATGTCGACCGACGAAGTGATCCGCGATCGCGAAGAGCTGAGCGAGCAGATCCGTGCGCTCAAGGAACTGCAGAAGATGGCCCAGGCGTACGGTTTCGATATCTCCGGCCCGGCGACGAGCGCTCGCGAGGCGGTTCAGTGGCTGTACTTCGGGTACCTCGCCGGCGTGAAAGAACAGAACGGTGCGGCGATGTCGCTCGGACGTACCTCCACCTTCCTCGATATCTACTTTGCCCGTGATCTCGAGGCGGGCAGCCTGACCGAACAACAGGCGCAGGAGATCGTGGACGATTTCGTCATCAAACTGCGCATCGTCCGTTTTCTGCGTACGCCCGAGTACGACGAGCTGTTTGCCGGGGATCCCACGTGGGTGACCGAGTCGATTGGCGGCATGGGCGACGACGGCCGGTCGCTGGTGACCAGAACCAGCTTCCGCTTCCTGCAGACGCTGTACAACCTCGGCGCGGGGCCGGAACCGAACCTCACGATCTGGTATTCGCCGCGTCTGCCGGAGGGGTTCAGGCATTTCGCCGCCAAAGTCGCGATCGAGACCAGCTCGATCCAGTTCGAAAGCGACGAGACGATGCGCCGCGCGTGGGGCGACGACGGCGCGATCGCCTGCTGCGTATCGCCGATGGCGATGGGCAAGCAGATGCAGTTCTTCGGCGCGCGCGCCAATCTCGCCAAGTGCCTGCTCTACGCGATCAACGGCGGTCGCGACGAGGTCAGCGGCGAACAGGTCGCGCCCGCCTTCGAGCCGGTGAAAGGCGACGTGCTCGAGTTCGACGAGGTCCTCGACAAATTCGAGAAGATGATGGACTGGCTGGCGGGCGTGTACGTGAACGCCATGAACATCATTCACTATATGCACGACAAGTATGCGTACGAGCGGATCGAAATGGCGCTGCATGATTATGCGCCGCTGAGGACGATGGCGTTCGGCATCGCCGGCATGTCGGTGGTCGCCGACAGTCTGTCGGCGATTCGTCATGCGAACGTCCGAGTCGTTCGCGACGCGACGGGACTGGTGACGGATTACCAGACCGAAGGCAGCTTCCCGCTTTTCGGCAACAACGACAACCAGGTGGATCAGCTCGCCACCTGGGTGGTCAGTACGTTCATGAGCAAGTTGCGGAAGTATCCCACCTACCGCGACGCCGTCCATACGCAGTCGATCCTGACGATCACCTCCAACGTCGTCTACGGTAAGGCAACGGGCAACACGCCGGACGGTCGACGGAAGGGTGAGCCGTTTGCGCCAGGGGCGAACCCGATGCACGGACGCGACAGCCACGGTATTCACGCCTCCGCCGCCTCGGTCGCAAAGATTCCCTATCGCGACGCGGCCGACGGCATTTCGCTCACGGTCAGCCTCGTTCCGCAGGGTCTCGGGCGCATTACCGAAGACCGTATCGTGAACCTGACTGGGATGCTCGACGCGTTCTTCGGCGCAACCGGCTTCCACATGAACATCAACGTGCTCAATCGCGACACGCTCATCGACGCCATGGACCACCCGGAGAAGTATCCAAACCTCACGATTCGGGTGTCCGGTTATGCGGTGAACTTCGTGCGGCTCACGCGCGAGCAGCAGATGGATGTGATCAACCGGACGTTCCACGGAGGATAGACCCGTGTCTGACCAGACTACGGCGACACAAACGCCTCTGACAGCGAAGAGCCCGTTCGAGCTCCGCGTCGACCTCGGCCGGAACCTGCCGGAGTCCGACGTTCGCAGCGCACTCGCATCCGGCGACATGGGTTTCCTGCACTCGTTCACGACCGGGTCTGCAGTCGATGGGCCGGGCGTACGCGTCGTCGCATGGACGACGGGCTGCATGTGGCGGTGTCTCTACTGTCACAATCCGGACACGTGGACAATGACCAACGGCATGCCGGTCACCGTCGCGAGAGCAATCGAGGAACTGAGCAAATACAAGTACGGCTTGAAGGTGATGGCGGGTGGATTGACAATCAGCGGCGGAGAGCCGCTGATGCAGCATCGCTTCGTCGTGAAGCTGCTCACCGCAGCGAAGGCGATGGGCATCCACACGACACTCGAGACGAATGGCTACTACGGCGACCGTTTGAGCGATCAGGATCTGGACTCGATCGACCTTGTCATGCTGGGGATCAAGACGTGGGACGCCGAGCGCCACCGCCACCTGACGCGGATGGATGTTGCGCCGACGCTCGAGTTCGCGAAGCGGCTGGCTGCGCAACGACGGAAGATCTGGGTCCGGTTCGTTCTGGTGCCCGGGCTCACCGACGATCGCCATGACGTCGCGAACATCGCGCGCTTTGCGGCCGGCCTCGGCAATGTCGAGCGTGTGGAGGTGCTGCCGTTTCACCAGATGGGCAGCTTCAAGTGGCAGCGGCTCGGCCTCGACTACACCCTCGCGACCGTCGAACCGCCGACGCCTGAGCTCGTCGAGGAGATCTGCGGCATCTTCAGGGCCGAGGGGCTGACCGCGCATTGATCCGTCCAGCAGGTCGCCTGCACGTGCCGTGGCGTCTCTCAGGCACTTAGCACCAGTACATCCGCACCCACCACTGAGCACCCAGCGACTACGATGACCCTGAAGTGGCGTATCGTTTCGCACGAATCGACAGAGAACCGCAGCCCGCGCTGCCATGAAGGAACTCGAACAGCTTCTTGGTCTCTTCGTTGCCGCGGTGTTGCTGGCTGCGGGAGCGCGCCGTGTCGGCGCGCCCTATCCCGTGTTCCTGGCGCTCGGTGGCGCGGTGCTCGCGTTTCTGCCCGTGCACGCGTCATTCACGCTGCCACCGGAGCTCGCGCTGGCGCTCTTCGTCGCGCCCGTGCTCCTCGATGCGGCCTATGACGCGTCGCTCAGAGATCTCAGAGACAACTGGGTGCCGGTCACCGGCCTGGTCGTGTTCGCAGTCGGATTCACGACCGTCGCGGTTGCCGCTGTAACCCGCGTGTTGATGCCCGAGATTTCCTGGGGACCGGCGATTGCGCTGGGCGCGATCGTCGCCCCACCCGACGCGGTTGCGGCGACGGCCGTGCTCCGTCAGCTGCATCCGCCGCACCGGATCCTCACCATCCTCGAAGGTGAAAGCCTGCTCAACGACGCAACCGCACTTCTCATCTACCGTCTCGCAGTGGGCGCGGTCGCCGCGGGCGGCTTCTCTGCTGCGGCCGTGGCGCCGACATTTCTACTCGCCGTGGTCGGCAGCCTCCTCGCAGGCCCGGCTCTCGGCTGGCTGGTACTGCAGCTGCTGGATCGTGTGCAGCACGTACCAACGACGATCATCCTGCAATTCGCCAGCACGCTCGGCGTGTGGATACTCGCGGAAAATATCGGACTCTCGGGTGTGTTGACGATGGTGTGCTATGCCATTACCGTCGCGCGGACCGCGCCCGGGCGAATTCCCGCACGCATCCGCATCCCGACGTATGCCGTGTCGGAGACGGTCGTCTTCGCGCTGAACATCCTCGCGTTCATCTTCATTGGCCTGCAGATCCGGCCGATTCTCGCGTCGCTTGCACCTGCCCGGCGCGGGCAGTACTTCGCCATAGCCGGTGCCGTCCTGGTGACCGTGATTGTGGTACGCATCGCCTGGCACATGTCCTTCAACGCCGCGGTACGCTGGCGAGATCGCCGGTACGGTTTTCATCCGCCGCGGCCGATGCTGCGGGCCACGATCGGGAGTGGCTTGATCATTTCGTGGAGCGGCATGCGCGGGATCGTCTCACTCGCCGCCGCGCTCGCCCTGCCGTCGCCGTTTCCGTATCGAGACTTGATCGTGCTGACGGCCTTCTCCGTTGTTCTCGGTACGCTCGTGACCCAGGGGCTGACACTCAAGCCGCTTCTGCGCGCGCTCGATTTACGCGACGACGATCCGGTTGGCCGCGAACTGATTGCCGCGCGTGAACGCGCGCTGCAGGCGGGTCTCGAGAGCTTCGAGGGTGACCGATCGGCCATCGCCGATGCCGTCCGGCACGAGTTCACCGCACACCTTCGCTTCGAAGGGGTGAATGGAAAGCGAGGTGATGGGGCGCGCTCCGCTCACGGCGACTTGCACCGAGGTGCCCTCCAGGCTGCGCGCCAGGCCGTTCTCACGATGCGCGCCAATGACGAGATCGGTGACGACGCGTTTCATCGAATCGAAGAGGAACTGGACTGGATCGAAATGGCGGGTGTTCCGGCAACGAAGGATCGTTGAACGGATCGTGGGACGAACCGACGCGAGGAGTTGCGTCCGCTCGTCCCACCTCGAACCGCAAGGTGCCCGCGGTTAGCGGATCATCGCGCCGACGAGAGGGTTCAGCGCCGCCGCCTGCGGCTGCGAAACGGGAACGAAGACGGGCGAGGGAACCGTCAGGTCCGCGAACACGATGCCGCCGCCCTGGCTGCAGAACACCTGCTCGACGCCAGCCACCCGCTCGGTGATGAGAATAGTCCCCGCCGCATTTCGGAACCGCACGAGGAAGTCGTAGCCCGGCGACGAACTGTCCTCAACGGTGCAGAAATTGGTCAGACCGCTCACGTTCGCCGTCGGGATCCCCTGAGGAAATCCGGTGACGCCGAACTGCAACGTCGGAAGTCGAACACCCGTTGTAGGATCGGCGGTTGCGTCCCGATCCGTGGCGCCAAAAATCAGCGCATCCCTGCCGGGCCCGCCGAAGAGCGCCTCGTTCCCGTCGCCGGGGGCCCAGAGGACGACATCGTCATCCGGTCCACCGAAGATGATGTCGCTGTTGGGCGGACCGCCGGGCGCCGCTCCGCCATCAGGTCCACCCAGAATGATGTCCACACCGGGTCCACCATCGATCACGTCGTCGCCGTTCAATCCGAAGATGACGTCGTTGCCAGGCCCGCCCTCGATCACATCGGCGCGGTTGAGGGACTGGTTGACTGCCACGCCAGCCTGAATGGCCGCGTTGTCGACGTTGTCGTCGTCACGCCCGACCAGCAGCTGCGGTCCCTTGCCAGCCGAGACGAATGCCGCCTGCATCGGGTACGCGCAGATCAGAAGTGCGCCCAATAATGCGAACGACACCCCTGCCACCTTGGTTACTCCGAAACGAGAAATCATTCCTGTCGTCTTCACGATGTCCTGCACTTTCTTTCGCCGAAGATGTTGTCGGCCGCGCCGCGCTCATCGCAGCAGCCGCAACACACTGAGGTAATCCGGTTCAACCCGGGAATATTCCGTGCCCGTCGGCAGGAGGCGCTGCGCCCCTGGCCGCCGGGCCTTTACCCTGGAACGATTCCAGGGCGTAGGGTAGGCTGAGGAGGTTTCGATGCGGACTTCACACGTGTTCTACGGGCTTGGCGTGTTTTCTCTGTTGGTGGGCTCGCTGGCGGCACAGGACCATCATGCGGCGATGGACCGGCGGGGCGCGCTGGTGATGGGTTTCGAACAGACGGCGACTGTTCATCACTTTTTGCTGTTCACCGATGGCGGAGCAATCGAGGTCGGCGTGAAGGATTCGTCCGATACGAAGAATCGCGATGCGATTCGGTCACACCTGCCGCACGTCGCGGCGCTCTTCGGCGAGGGCAATTTCGAGGCGCCGATGCTCGTCCACGATTCGACGAACGTGCCCGGAACGACGGTCATGAGCGCGCGAAAGGCCCGGATCCGTTATGAGTACGTGGAAACTCCGACCGGCGGTCGCGTCAACATCGTGACGACGGATCCCGACGCTCTTCGCGCGGTGCACGCGTTCTTGAAATTTCAGATTGCCGACCACCGCACAGACGATTCGACCGCAGTACGCGCACGACCGGCGGTGCGCTGATGGGGCCGAAGGAGGTCGCGCGCGCAACGGGCGTCAGCACCGACACCCTTCGCCACTATGAGCGGCAGGGATTGCTGCCCCGCGTCGGACGAACGCCGGCAGGATACCGGCAATATTCGGCTGCCACTGTGCCCCGCGTCCTACTGATCCAGCGCGCGCTGGTCGTCGGGTTCTCGCTTGCCGATCTCAAGCGCGTGCTGACGCTTCGCGACCGAGGCGGCGCACCATGCCTGCAGGTTCGTGAGCTGATCGACCAGCGGCTCCACGGACTCGATCGGCGCATCGAGGATCTGCTCGTCTTGCGCGACGAGCTGCGCGGCATCCTGACCGAATGGGACGACCGTCTTTCGCGAACGGCAGCCGGCGAACGAGCGCACCTCCTCGAGTCGCTCGGATCCAGACCGCAGATCGAGCGCGTTCGTGCTACGCGGCCTCGTGGACCACGAAGCTGACGGCGACCGGTCTGCCCGCCGTGGATGGTCGATGGACCGTCGATTGGGGGCCGCTGGAAGGGCGCAACATCAACGGCGGTCTTGCGGTGAGGTTTTGATCGGACCGTAGCGCCCGAAAGGCAGAAATCCCAAGGTCCGGGAATATTTGAGTGCCCTGAGCTGTTGTCAGCTGAATGAAGCACAGGAACCCTCTGCGGATTCTTGCGATCTCGGGAAGCCTCCGTCGCGCCTCGTCGAACAGCGCGCTGATCGAGGCGGCGGCCATTCTGGCGCCCGCGACCATCGAAGTATCCGTATTTCACGAGCTCGGGGAAATACCGCCGTTCAATCCGGATCTCGAGGGAGATATCGCTCCCGAACCGGTGGAACGGTTTCGAGCAGCGCTGCTGGCGTGCGAGGCCCTCGTGATCTCGAGCCCCGAGTACGCGCATGGAGTTCCAGGAGTTTTGAAGAACGCTCTGGACTGGGTGGTCGGCAGCGGTGAACTGGTGGCGAAGCCGGTAGCACTCATCAATGCGTCGCCACGAGCGACCTACGCCTGGAACTCGCTCGCCGAGACGCTGACCGTCATGTCAGCGCGTGTCATACCCGGTGCGTCCATCACTATTCCCCTTCAAGGCAGAACGCTCGATGCACACGGCATTGTCGCGGACACCGAGCTGTCCACGCTGACAAAGGCGGCTATCGACGCTCTCGCCGTTGCTGCGCGCGAGGCATGCTGAGCGGATCTCCACGATGAAGGCGCGCGCTCCAGGATCGTTCGGTGCGCAGCTGAAGACCCTGCGTGAGGATGCGGGTTTCACCCAGGAGGAACTCGCGACCATCGCCGGGCTGTCGGTTCACGGCGTGAGCGCGCTGGAGCGCGGCGAGCGGAGGCGCCCGCATCCCGAGACCGTGCGGGCGTTGTCGGCGGCCCTGGATTTGACGGGTACCCGCCGCGACGGGCTCTTGGCCAGTGCGCGCGCATCAGCCCGGCACGCGGCAGCAGACGAACTGAACCGTCCCACATTGCCGCTGACGCCGACCTCCCTGATCGGGCGGGAGAGCGAGATGGAAACGCTGCGTCGCTGGCTCGCGGACCCCGCCGCGCGGCTGATCACGCTCATCGGTCCTGGCGGGGTGGGGAAGACGCGACTGGCCATCGAGCTTGCGCATGCGGTGGCGCAGGAGGACAGAAGCCAGGTTGCGTTCGTGTCACTGGCGGCCGTTCGAGAGGCCGCATTCGTCGCGCCAGCCATCGCCGAGGCACTCGGACTGGTGGACGTTGCCGCGGTCGATCTGCCGCGAAGGGTGCGGGCGGCATACGGTGGGCGGCCGACGCTGCTGATCGTCGACAACTTCGAGCAGGTGCTCGACGCCGCGGCACTGATAGCGGAGCTGCTGACCACGGTCGCGGGGCTGCGAATCGTGACGACGAGCCGCGCGGCGCTCCGGATCCGTGGTGAACGGGAGTGTGCAATCGGTCCGCTCGCGCTCGGGCCCGATGCCGACGCACTGTCGCCAGCCGATCTCGTCCGCACGCCGGCCGTGCGCCTGTTCGTCGAGCGGGTGAGAGACGTTCGACCCGACTTTAGGCTGACAGCCGCCAACGGCGGCGCCGTCACGGCGATCTGCCGGCGCCTCGACGCCCTGCCTCTCGCGCTCGAACTCGCCGCTCCCTGGATCAAGGTGCTGACGCTGGAGGATCTGCTCCACCGGCTCGTCAACAACGTACTGCCCTCCCCAGCGGGTCCGCGCGATCTTCCCGAGCGGCAGCAAACGATGACGGCGGCCGTGGCGTGGAGCTATCGTCTGCTCGATCCGAACGAGCAGCGCGTGTTTCGTCGTCTTGGGGTGCTGCCGGGAAGGTTTTCAGTCAGGGCCGCCTTCGCCGTGAGCGCCGGCGGCGAAGGCTCGCCTGTCGCGATGGACGATGTGGTCCAGGCGCTCGCCGGACTGATCGACAAAAGTCTCCTCGCACGCACCGAAGCGTCGGGTTCTTCTCAGCCCCTGTACGAGATGCTCGAGACGGTACGTGCGTACGCGACGCTCGAGCTCGATGCATCGCAAGAGCGCAACGACGCACTGCAGGGGTTGGTACATTACTGCATCGGCGAAGCGATTCTGGCGGCGAAAGAGCTCGTCGGTCCGGCACAGGGAGAGTGGCTCGACCGCGTGCGCGATGATCTTCAGAACTACCGGCGGGCGCTCAGGATCCTGATCGAGGGCGGCCGCGTCCGCGAGGCGTGCGAGATCGTGTGGCACGTGCACTTTTTCTGGGTGATCAGGGGATATGCGGCCGAAGGGGTCCGCTGGTCGGACGAGATTCTCGCGTTGCGGCCTCCTGCGGATGCGGAATCCAGACTCCTCACCGGCGTCGGTGCGTTGTTGTACACGCAGGGGGAGCTCGGCCGCGCGCGCGCAGCGCTCGAACAGGCCATCGCGCTCGCACGCGGCGGCAACGATCTTTCTGTCGTCGCGCACGGTGAACTGGTGCTCGGGCACGTGGAGCATGCCGCTGGCAATACGCATCGCGCGCGCGAGCTGTTCGTCAGCAGTCTCGCGGCCTCCGAGACGCTTGCCGTCCCCTGGGCGACGGGCAACGCGCTCAGCGGGATGGCCGCCGTTGCACTCGCACACGATGACGCGATCGAGGCCGAGCGGCTGCTCGAGCGCGCCGCGCCGACGCTTCGTCAATGCGGTACGTGGTTTCTTGCGCTGGCGTTGAATGTTCGCGCCAACATGGCGGTCAAGCGCGGGTCGTCCGACGAGGCGATCGTACTGGTCCGTGAGAGTCTCACCCACGTGAGCCGGATCCAGGACAAGTTCGCGTTCCTGTACGCGCTCGTTCCGCTCGCTCGCGCCGCCGCGTTGAAAGGCGACGACGCATGGATCGCACGGATTCTCGGCATGCGCGCCGCCGTGACCGAACGGACCGGAGTGGCTGTCGCCGACAACTCGATGCGTGAGCTTCGTGAGACGCGCGAGCGAATCGCACGCAACCGTCTCGGCCCCAGCGGATGGTCGCGTGCCTACGCGGCGGGTCGTATCGCTTCCATCGACTCGCTTCTCAGAGACGTCGACAGCGCCTGTGCCTTCCGCATTCCGGAATCGTCTCGCGCCGGGCGAGTCTGTCAGAGCACGTAGTCCACACACCGCCTGGGATTTCCCACCGACTGACCGGTTACCGAGGATGTGCGCACGCATGTCGCGGCGCACTGATGCTCGTCGCGCTGGCCAGTGCGCGCGGTTCCTGCTCCTGAGCGACGGGCGACAGTTGCCGCGTGAGTGCCAGACGGAACGCATGGCGGGCGCGCGACAGTCCCGACATGACCGTGCCGATGGGAATGCCGAGCACATCCGCCAGCTCCTGATACGACAGGTCTTCGAGCTCGCGAAGGACGAGAAGCTCGCGAAATCGCTTCGGCAGATCCTTCATCGCGCGCTCGATGAGTACGACACTGTCCGACCGAAGCATCAGTCGCTCGGGGTCCATCGCCTCGTGGCGGCTGCTGTGGTGCTCTTCGTCGAACACGTCGAGCGTCGGCTGCGACTTGTAGCGACGCGAGCTGTAGCACGTGTTGCGAACGATCCTGAGAAACCATGCCCTGGAGTTGCCGCCGGAAAACGTCCTGATGTAGCGGATCGCCCGCAGCGACGCGTCCTGGACGATGTCCTCGGCATCGTGTTCGTTGCCCGCCAGCCAGCGGGCGAGACGGTACGCTGCGTCGAGGTGCGGCAACACGACATCTTCGAAGGTGTACTCGGCGGGATCCGTTTCGCTGTTACTCATACATCGTTTCCACGATTCACGGACCTCCTGCTCCACCGTGGCGAACTGGAATGGACAGTCGCTGCCTCGCAGCCGGATGTTTCGCGCCTGCTATCTGTCGAGTGTGCGGCCGACGCTCGCGGCCATCCACCCACACCACTGACACGGCACCCGTACGTTGCCCGTACGGCAGAGCGCTCCGCCTCGGCGGAATAAAGCAGCATCCCGGCCGGTCCACCCTTACGAGACCCATTGAACGGGGTGTGATCCGTCACGAAATGACAAGAGGTCGGGAGCAGTACGCGTGAAGAAGCTTTATGTCGTGTTGGTCGCAATCATCGCGCTGACGGCAGCGGCCCGAGCCGAGCCGCAGGATACGACCGGCGTCATCGCCGTACGCCATGGACGAGACCCGTCAATGCCGGTGCGGCGTACGAGATGCGCCTCGGCGGGCGCAAGCTCGTGCTTTCAGCGGACGTGTTCAACGTCTTCAAACACGCCACGCCAATTCAGGATTGGGGTCAGATACGAGTTCTGATCGAGCGATATGATCGAACGGTAAGGCCATGCCACCTCTTTCGTCCTCGTTCAGTGCCGGCCTCGAAGGTGTGATCGCGGCGCAGACAGCCATCAGCAGCGTCGATGGTGGAAAAGGGGAACTCGTGATTCGCGGGTTCCGCATCGAGGAGCTTGCGCCCCACGCGAGCTTCGAAGAGACCGACTTCCTGCTCTGGCATGACGCGCTGCCCGACGCGGCTGCCCTCGACCGCTTCCGCGCGGAGCTTGCCGCGCAGCGAACGCTCGAGGGTCACACGCTGGAGCTGCTGAAGGCGGCAGCCGCTCGATCTGTTCACCCTATGGACGCGCTGCGCATGGCGCCTCGCTCGTTGCCGCTTCCGTTCCGGATAGGATCGCGTCCGCCCGGCAGGATGCGCTGCGGCTCGTCGCCACGTTCCCGACCATCGTGGCCGCATACGACCGGCTCTCACATGGCCTCGAACCCGTGGAACCGCGCGAGGACCTCTCGCACGCAGCGAACTTCCTCTGCATGCTCCGCGGCACGCAGGCGCCTGCCGCATTCGTTCAAGCGCTGGACACATACTGGAACACGGTCGTCGATCACGGTCTCAATGCATCGACCTTCACCGCCAGGGTCATTGTCTCGACCGAGTCGGACGTGATCTCCGCGGTCACCGGCGCGGTCGGCGCGTTGAAGGGGCCGCTGCATGGCGGCGCGCCAGGACCGGCGCTCGAACTTGTCTTCGAGATCGAGAGCGCCGATCGGGCGGAGCGCATCCTGCGGCGGAGACTCGAGCGCGGCGAGCGTCTCATGGGCTTCGGCCATCGCGTGTACCGCACGAGAGACCCGCGCGCGGACGTTCTGGGGGCGGCGGCGGAGCGCCTCTTCGAGCGTGCGGGTGATCGGGGATTGTACGAGCTCGCGCGCGCGGTGGAAGCCTGCGCGCTGCGCTTGCTGCGCGAGCACAAGCCGGACCGCGCGCTGCAGACGAACGTGGAGTTCTACACGGCCCTCGTCCTTCACGGGATCGAGTTCTCCCCGGAGCTGTTCACACCTGCGTTCGCCTGCGGACGCGTCGCGGGGTGGACTGCGCACTGTCTCGAGCAGCTCGCGTCGAACCGTTTGTTCCGGCCGCAGTCCATTTACGTCGGGGCCCGTGACCGGCGGTGGGTACCCGCGCACGAGCGCGGATCGAGCGCGACATAGCGCGTTTCGCACCTGCTGCGCACAACGTGCCCAGTCCCGTCGCCGCGACGTGCCGTCGCGTCGTCGCGACACTGCGTCGATCGGTGCTTCCCGCACCGATCCGGTTTTGTTAGCCTTTTCCATCCCGTGACGGATGGCACCCGGTTGGCTCTTCCGAGGATCCATGCTCGAGGCACTCTGGCAGGACGTACGGTTCGCCACGCGCTCGCTGGTCCGCGCGCGAGGCGTGGCGCTCGTTGCGGTGGTCTCGCTCGCGTTCGGCATTGGCGCGAACGCGACGGTCTTCAGCCTCGTCCAGGCTGTCGAGTTTCCTTCCTTCATCTACCCGAACGCCTCGCGCATTGTCTTCCTGGAATCGGGCAATGTCGCGCGTGACCTGATGGGGATGCCGGTCTCCGCGCCGGACGCACTCGACATCGCGAGCGCGTCCCGCACACTTGAATTGCCAGCGCTCGCCGCTGACCAGAGCTCCGTGCTGCATGTTGGCGATCTGTCGCTGCGCGTCGCGGGCCGCCGCGTTGCCCCCAACTACTTCCCCCTCTTTGGCGTGAACGCCAGCCGCGGACGCGCTCTCGGTCCCGATGACGAGCCGGGGATGCTCGTGATCAGCCACGACCTGTGGCAGAGCGCGTTTCTCGCGGATCCCTCCATCGTCGGGCGCCGCGTCAGACTGGACGGCGGACTTGTCAGCCTGATCGGCGTGATGCCGCCGCGGTTCGATGCGGACGCCGACTTCTGGGCTCCGCTTGGATCGTCGGCGCGCACGTTCGCCCGCGACGATCGTCAGCTCACGCTGTTTGCGCGGCTCGCGCCGGGCGCGTCGCTCGATACGGCCGACGACGAAGTGCGGCAGATCAGCGAGCGGCTCGCCGCCGAACATCGGGCCACGAATCGCGACTGGATCACGTATGTGGTGCCGCTTTCACGGATGTACGGGCGCGACTCGCGTGGGGCGTTCCTGATGCTGCAGGCCGCCGTCGGCCTTGTTCTGCTCATCGCATGCGCGAACATCGCCAATGTGCTGCTCGCGCGCGGCACGAGTCGGCGACAGGAGATGGCCCTCCGTGTGTCGCTCGGTGCGAGAGGTTCCCGCCTGCTGCGCGCGATGCTGATCGAAAGCACCCTGCTGTCGCTCACCGGAGGTGCATTCGGCGTACTGCTCGCCATGTGGGGCATTCGCGTCACTCGCCTCGTCGCCGGCTTCCCGGATGCCATCGATCCGCGTCTCAATCTCCTGGTGTTGACGTTCCTCGCGGCGGTATCCATTGCGACGGGTGTGCTGTGCGGGATCGTTCCGGCGCTGCGGGCGGCACGCACCGCGCCCGGGGCCGTGCTGCGCGCGGAGGGCACACGTGCCATGTCGGACGGGCGCGGACGGTTACGCACGGTGCTCGTTGCCACGCAGATCGCGCTGGCACTGGTGCTCGGAACCTGCGCCGCCCTGATGGTGCAGTCGCTCGTCAATCGCGAGCACGTCGATCTGGGTTACGACCCGGCCGGCGCCGTTCGCGCGACCGTCGCCCTGCCGCCGGACCGCTACAACACTCCCGACGCGATCCGCGCGGGCGCGATCGGGATCGTCGATCAGCTCGAGCAGAGCTCCGCCGTGGCCGCCGCCGGTGTGGTGACGTGGGCTCTGCCCACAGGCGCGGGCGGGCAACGCCAGATCACGCTGCCCGACGAGAGCGACCGCGTGCTGCCCACCGGTGTGCCGCGTGGCATCGAAGCCGTCACACCACGATACTTCCCGGCACTTGGCGTGCCGCTCAAGGCCGGGCGTGATTTCACCCGCGCGGACGGACCGGCGTCGGCGCCGGTCGCCATCGTGAACGAAGAGCTCGCGCGGCATCTCTGGCCTGCTCGTAATCCTGTTGGCCAGAGGGTTCGCCTGGGGGCTGTCGGAGACAACGCGCCCGTGGTCACCGTTGTCGGCGTGGTCGGCTCCATCCGTCGCAGCGGCATGCATGATCGGATACCCGCGCGCGTGTACGTGCCGTTCTCGCAGTATCCGAACGGCAGCCTCACGGTCGTCACTCGCGCGCGATACGACGTGGCCGCCGCGACGCGAGCCCTGCAGGCCGTCGTGCGCAGCACCGATCCGGCACTCTTTGCCGAGGATCTGCGCACGGTCGAAGCCGACGTCGCGCAGTTCGTCGCGCCGATCCGCATGATCACGCTGCTGCTCACCGCATTCGGGATCGGTGGATTGCTGCTGGCGGGGCTGGGTGTCTTTGGAACGATGAGCTATACCGTCTCGCAGCGGAGCCGCGAGATCGCGATCCGGGCCGCGCTCGGCGCGACGCGAGGCGAGGTCCTTCGTCTGGTGCTGAAAAGCGCGTTGACGATGACCGTCGCAGGTGTCCTCGTGGGCGCGCTGGCGGCGGCAGCGCTGGCCAACGCGCTGCGCGCGTTCCTGTTCGGCGTCACGCCGGTGGATCCGGCCACATTCGTGATCATCACGGTGGCGGTTGTCGTGCTCGCGATCGTGGCGGCGTATCGGCCTGCGCGCAGTGCTGCATCGCTCGATCCGATCGCTGTGCTGCGGCAGTAATGCGCGGTTTCCGGCTTCCGGCTTGCGGCTTGCGGCTTGCGGATTCCGCTTCCGGCTTCGCCGCGATCAGCGGCGGACCAGGATCGCGCGCGTGTAGAGAAGCTCGAAACCGCGGCGCATGACGTTGTCCTGCGAACGCGTGCCCGGCGCCGTCGTGACCACGGCCAACGTGCAGCCCGCCTGGCGTGCGTCCATGAGCCGACGCTGAACGAGCGCTTTCTGGACGCCCCGGCCGCGCGCGCGCGGCACCGTGCCCGCTCCCGCAATCTGTGCGAGATCCCCGTCGATGCGCATCGCCGCCTCACCGACCGCCTCGCCATCGATTCGAGCCAGGTAGCGGATGAAGCCTGGAGCGCCCATGACCTCGTCGAGCACGGCCGCGAGTTGTTCCCTCGGCAGCGCATCATCCGCAACGCTGCCCGTGCCATCGAGATTCGTGAATGCGTCCACGGCGATGTCGAGCCACGCCTGGTGCTGATCTTCCTCGGCGAGCTCGACGGCGATGCTCGCCGGTGATGTCTCGCTACCTGGCTTCTCGAGCGCGAGCCCGAACACATGTTCGAAGCCATGAAGGCGATAGCGTCGATCCGTGAGAGCGCCGCCGACAGCAGGATCCGCGAGCACGGACAGTTCGATGCGGACAGGTTCATCCCGGCTTTGCCATTCCGCTTCAATTTGCTCGAGCGCGTCGATGTCCAGCGCGGTATCGAGCGCAAGGCCGATGACTTTGTTTATGGGCGACGCTGCGCTGACGTAACACGCGAGCCCTCCGCTGATTGGAATGACTGTCGACCGCGCGTCGTCGCGGCGGGCGCCCACGAAGCCCGCGATCTCGGCACACATCCGTGCCTCGGCACGGTCGATCCGCGCGGCCAGTGCCGCATCAGCAAACATCCGGCGATTGTAATGCGGCGACCGGGACGTGCGCGCTAGTCGGCGCGCAAGGCGATCACTGGATCCACGCGCGAGGCTCGGCGGGCGGGGATAGCTGTTGCCGCGACGGCCGTGCCGATCAACAGGCCCGCAACGACCGCGAGCGTCGCCGGATCCGTTGCCCGCACGCTGAACAGCAGACCGGTGGCGGGCAGGGCCAGTAATGGCAGGAGCAGCAGCGCCGCGATTGCGCCAGCCGTCGTGCCGACGACGGCGAGCCGTAGCGCATGTGCCGCGATCATGCGGACGACGGCACGCGGCCGCGCACCGAGTGCCATGCGGATGCCGATCTCGCGGGTGCGCTGGTGCACGAGATACGACATCACGCCGTAGATGCCGATTGCGGCGAGGAAGAGCGCGAGCAGGGCGAACGCGCCGAGCAGTTGCGTCGAGAACCGGCGCGACGCCGTGGCCGAGGCGAGCACGTCGTCCATCGTGCGAACTGCGAACGCCGGCACGTTCGGATCCGCCGCGCGAATGGCGCTGACGACTGCCTGCGTCAGCGAGCGCGGATCTGCGGATGTACGAACGGCCACGCCGAACGACAGGTTGGTCGCCTGCGCCATCGGCCGGTAGAGCATCGGCCCCGGCGAACCTTCGAGACGCTCGTTCAGCACGTTTCCCACTACACCGACCACCGTCATCCAAGGCGACTTGCTCGCCGCCCCGCCGAATTTCACGCGCTGGCCGACGGCGGATCCGCTGAAGTAGCGGCGCGCCATCTCCTGATTGACTACCACGACGGGGGCACCCGCGGGTCTATCCTCCGCAGAGAACACGCGACCATCGAGCAGTGGGATCCGCAGCACCGAAAAGAAATCCTGCGACGCGAAGTTGCCTTGAACAGTCGGGACCGATCCTGTCGTATCCGCCGGCTGTCCATCTACCGTCACGGTAAAAGAGCCGCGCTGGCCATCGAGCGGCAGGTTCTGGAAGATCGCCGCCTGCTCGACACCAGGCTGCTGCTGGAGCCGCCGCAGAATGTCTTCGAACAGGGCAAGCCGCGGCGGATGCGCGAGATACTTGCCGCGCGCAGGGTCGTTGGGACGCGGCAGCCATACACGCGCGGTCAGCACGCCCTGGCTCTTGAACCCGGGATCCACCTGCTGCACCGCTCGGAAGCTGCGCACCAGCAGCACCGCCGCGACCAGAAGAACGGTGGCGAGGGCGAACTCGGTAACCACGAGCGCACCGCGAAGCGCCTGGCGTGACCGGCTCGATGACGAGCGCGCGTCCTTCAGCGATCCGACGATCTCGGAGTGCGAGAACTGGATCGCCGGCGCCAGACCGAAGAGGATGCCGGTGCCGATCGAGGCGAGTGCGGTGAAGGCGATCACTCGCACACCGATATGGACCTCATTGATGCGTGGAAGCTCGGAAGGCATCAGCGCGAGCAGCGCGTCCACGCCCCAGAACGCGACGATCAATCCCAGCGCGCCGCCCGCAATCGCCAGGACGATGCTCTCCGTCAGCAGCAGTCGCGCGATGCGGAAGCGTCCGGATCCAAGCGCGCGGCGCACAGCCAGTTCTCGCTGCCGTGACGATGCGCGCGCGAGGACGAGCCCGGCGATGTTCGCGCATCCGATCAGCAGCACGAGACCGACGGCGGCGAGCAGCATCACCAGTGCGGGGCGGACATTGCCGACGACGTCTTCGTGCAGCGGAATGATCTTTGGCGTCCAGCGCGCCGAAGCCGGGTAGTCGGTGGGATACGCGGCACGCGTCTGTTCGGCGAACGCATTCAGCCGCTGCTGCGCGTCGTTCACCGTGATGCCAGGCTTCAGGCGCGCAATCGATCCTGCGAGGAAGTACCCGCGCCGGCCTGGCGGCGGGAAGGGATCGCTTCGGTAGCCTGCCGGCGCCCACATCTCGACATCGCCGCGGAGCGTCCGTCCGGGATGACGGAACGATGGCGGCATGACCCCGACGATCTTGAAACTGTCATCGTCGATGCGCAGCGTGCGGCCGAGCACGTCGGGTGCTCTGCCGAAGCGTCGCGCCCATATTGCGTCGCTGATGACGACGACTTCGGCGATTCCGGGATGGTCGTCCTCGGCTTTCGAGAACACCCGACCGAGCGCGGGACGCACGCCGAGAATCGAAAAGTACTCGGGGCTGACCAGGAGAACTTCGACGCGTTCCGGTTCGTCGACTTCGGTGAGATTCGCATTGATAGGATAGAGACCGGCGATGCCCTCGAACAGTCCGGTCGAGTCGCGGTAATCGAACAGCTCGGGAGGCGACATTCCGATGTCGCTGCTGCCGAGGCCCTCGGCGTCGGCCGTCACGCGAACGAGCTGACCGGCGTTGTCGAAGGGCAGCGGCTGAAGGACGACCGCGTTCACGACGGTGAAGATCGCCGTATTCGCGCCAATACCGAGAGCGAGCGTCAGGAGTACGATCGCGGTGAAGCCCGGCTGCCGGCTGTGGGTGCGAAGCGCGAACCTGACGTCCTGGAACAGCGTGTCCATGAGAACGGTCCTCCGGAAAACGAACGGTCGAGCAAGAGGCGGACCAACGCAGAGGCGAGTCGTGCCCGGAGAATCCCGCACGGTCACGAGTGGAGGCGGTCGGTTTCGAGATTGCCCTGAGCGTTTGCGGACACTCTGAGGGTCACGCTAGACTTTTGGCCTTGCACATGATGCGCGAATCGATCGGCCGCTACTCGATCACGGGACTTCTTGGCGAGGGCGGCATGGGGGTCGTCTACTCGGCGCACGATAGTCAGCTGGGTCGTCAGGTCGCGATCAAGATGATTCGCGCTACCGTCAACACCGACACCGCGCGCGAGCGCCTGTATCGCGAGGCGAGATCGGCCGCCAGCATCAATCACCCCTCGATCTGTCAGCTCTACGAGATCGGCGAAGACGGCGGCGAGCTGTTCCTCGCCATGGAGCTGCTGCAGGGGGAATCACTCGCCACGCGGTTGACGCGCGGACCGATGTCGCTGAGCGAAGCGGTCTCTACGACGCTCGGGATCCTGCACGGGATGGAAGCGCTGCAGCGCCAGAGCCTGGTGCACCGCGATCTCAAACCGTCCAACATCTTTCTCACGCCGCACGGCGTCAAGCTGCTGGACTTCGGGCTCGCGACGACGGCGCACGACCGGCTCGCGGAGGCCACCATCACCCGCTTGACGCAGCCGGGCACGGTCGTCGGTACGCCACAGTATGCCGCGCCGGAACAGCTGCAGGGTGGCGTCGTCGACGCGCGGACCGACATCTTCGCCGCCGGCGCGATCCTCTACGAGATGCTCGCCGGCAAGCCGCCGTTCTCGGGAAGCGCGCCCGTAGAGATTTTTCACTCGATTCTCTACGACCAGCCGCCCGTCCTCACCGGCGGACCTTCGGTGGCTGCCCTCGACCGCGTCGTGCACCGGGCGTTGTCCAAGCAGGCGCAGGATCGATACCAGAGCGCAGACGCGATGGCGCAGGACCTCCGCGCGGCGCTTTCGCTCGGAGATACGGGAAGCGGCGCGTCCGCCCGCGCCCTCACGCGCCTGATCGTGCTGCCGTTCAGGATCCTCAGAGCGGATCCCGAAACAGACTTTCTCGCTTTCAGCCTGGCGGATGCGATCACCAGCTCGCTCTCCGGCCTTCAGTCGCTCGTCGTCAGGTCGAGTGTGGCTGCGGGAAAGTTCGGTGAGGGCCACACCGACCTGAAAATGATCGCCACCGAAACTGACGTGGACGTGGTGCTGCTCGGCACCCTGCTGCGCGCCGGATCGCAGCTCCGCGTGACGACGCAGCTCGTCGACGCGAGCGGCGCAGCGGTGCTGTGGTCGCACACCGCGCAGGCGCCGGTCGGGGATCTCTTCAGCCTGCAGGACGATCTCGCCAGCCGCATCGTCGAATCGCTGTCGCTGCCGCTCACCGCGCGCGAGCGGCGCATGCTGAAGCAGGACGTTCCGTCATCGGCGGCGGCGTACGAATTGTTCCTCCGCGGCAACGAGTTGAGTCGCGAGTCGGCACAGTGGCGCGCGGCGCTCGAGCTCTACGAGCGGTGCATCACGGAAGATCCGCACTATGCGCCGGGATGGGCCGGTGCCGGCCGCATGCATCGGATGATCGCGAAGTACGAAGGGACGGAGACGGACGAGCGGCTCGCGCGCGCCGAGCAGGCGTTGAAACGTGCACTCGAGCTCAATCCGGACCATTCCGCCGCCGAGAACGTGCTCGCGCATCTCGAAGTGGATCTCGGCCGTGCCGAAGCCTCGATGGTGCGCCTGTTGCGGCGGGCGAAGGACCGCCCCGCCGATCCCGATCTGTATGCGGGGTTGACGCACGCGTGCCGGTATTGCGGACTGGTCTCCGCCTCGATCGCTGCAACGGAACAGGCACGGCGCCTCGATCCGAAGATCCGAACGAGCGGCGCGCACTCGTATTTCATGATCGGCGAGTACGAGCGGGTGGTCGACTTTCAGCCCGAGAGGGTTCCCTTCATGCGCTGCCTTGCGCTCGTCATGCTCGGGCAGGAGGCGCAGGCGCTCGAGGAACTCGCGGCACTGGACGCAGGCAACGGCGAGCGCCTCGGAATGTTCGTCAATGCGCTCCGCAGGGACGTGGAAGGTCGCCACGACGAGGCCATGGCGTTGATGCGAATACTGGCCGATATTCCGGATCCCGAGGGGGGCTTCTACGTTGCGCGGGGCATGGCGCACGTCGGTTATCCGGAGGAAGCACTTCGGCTGCTGGGCAAGTGCGTCGACGACGGATTCTTCTGCCTGACCGCGTATGCGCGCGATCCCTGGCTGGATTCGCTGCGCGGGGACTCCGCATTCTCGGCCCTGCTCCGGCGGGCAGAAGCGCGCCATCGCCAGGCGATGATCAGCTTCCTCAACGCCGAGGGGGACAGAATCCTCGGCGTCTCTCACCCCGTTTAGCGGCCAGCCTCAGGACCGGCAAAATTTTCCGCGGCCGAATCAACCCGGCTGCTGGTCTTTACGTCTATTGAATATTATTCCGAAATTTCAATGAAACGCTCTCCCTCCACATCGTTCCATATCCACGACGTCAAGAAGATCCGGGCGATTGCTTCGCCCGTACGCGCATCGGTCATCGATGCGCTGGAAGTGATCGGGCCGGCGACGATTCTGCAGGTTGCCGCGACGCTCAGCTACCCGGCCGACGGCCTCTACTACCATTTCGCTGTTCTCGAGCGGAACGGCCTCGTGGTCCGCGCCGACCCGGAACGCGGCACGGGCGCGAGGCGGTTCGACGTTCCAGGACGGCCCGTCGCGTTACGTTACCGGCTGCACGACCGCCAGCAGCGCGCCGCGACGGCGAAGGTGGTGGCGACGATGACGAGGAGCGCCGAGCGCAGCTTCCGCCGCGCGTTTGCGCCAGAACACGCGACGGCGGAGGGGCCTCACCGTAACCTCAGAGCCGGCCGGCGGACGGCATGGCTGACCGACGCCGAGCTGGCAACGCTGAACCGGCACATCGAACAGATCCATGCGCTTTTCGGCCGCGGTCTTCCACGGAGCGGCGCGCGGCTGCACGAATTCACCTACGTGCTCGCGCCGATGGTTGCGAACGGCCGCCGTGCACGCGCCCATCCACGCTGACAAGGAGGCATCCATGCATCGCGCAGCCCTCGCTCTCGTCATCGCGCTCGCCGTGCCGGGTCCTTCCACGCGTGAGCCGGCGTTCGTCCTTCAGCCGTCAACAGGGGCGCCGGTAACGATAACGTTCGAACTGGTCACTCGCCACGTGATCGTCCACGCAAAGGTGAACAACTCGCGGCCGCTGTGGTTCGTGCTCGACACCGGCGCAAACGCCGCCATCGTCACGATGGCCACGGCAACCGAGCTCGGTCTGACGCTCGAAGGAAACGTCCAGGGCAGAGGCGCCGGCCCCGGCACACAGGCAGGGCGGCGCGTCAAGAACGCCACCTGGTCGCTGGTCGGCCTCGAGAAGATCTCACAGCCAGTATCACTGGCGCTGCCCATGACGCTGCTGCCGTCCGGCCTCGGTCATGACGTCGATGGAATCATCGGCGGTGAGTTCATCAAACAGTTCGTACTGGCGCTCGACTATCAGGCGCGCACGATCACGTTTCACGACCGAAAGACCTTTCGCTACAACGGCAACGGACAGACGCTGCCCCTCGACTTCACCGCGGACGGACATCCAGTACTGAAGGCCGCGGTCACGCCGCTTGGCGGAGCGCCGATCGAGCACCGGTTCATGCTCGACATCGGGTCGGGGCTCGCGCTTGCGCTTCACAGCCCATTCGTCGCGGAACACAATCTGCTGCGCGAGCAGTCGGGAACCATACGAGCCATCGGAATGGCGGGCGCCGGCGGTGTCTCGGTCGGACGCCTTGGACGCGTGGGCACGGTGCAGATCGGAACGTTCACGATCGCCAATCCCATCACGCTGCTGTCTGAAGACAAGGCGGGAGCCTTTGCTAACGCATCACTTGCCGGCAACATCGGCGCGCAGATCGCGAGCAGGTTCCGCATGATCTTCGATTACGGCCGCCGCTCCATCATTCTTGAGCCGTCAGCGACGTTCGCCGATCCGTTCGACCGCGCCATGAGCGGTATCGCGCTGCGAGGCGAAGGCTCTGATCACCGTACGTTTCGCGTCAAGGAAGTGCTCGAGAATTCACCGGCCACCGAGGCGGGTCTCGCGGAGGGGGACGTGATCACGTCCATCGACGGCGTCGCGGCGAGCACGCTGACACTCACGGCAATTCTCGAGATGTTGGACAAAGCCGTGGCCCGCGAGTTGACGCTTCAGAGAGGCGAACAGGTGCTGAAGGTTACGCTCACCCCGAGACGCCTCATCTAGCAAGGCGGAGCCGTGCATCACATTTGCCGGAATATATCGATGATCATCCTGGCGGCTGCCTCGGCTGTCACTTTGCGGCTGCAGGCGCAGCAGCCTTCCGTGGCCATCAAGGCGCGCGCGATGGTCGACGTCGAACGTGGTCGGCTCGTCGAGAACGTTACGGTGCTCATCAACGAGGGGCGGATCGTCGCGGCGGGCCCGAACGCTGGCGTGAGCGTGCCGGCCGGCGCATCAGTCATTGAGCTTCCGGCCACGACCCTTCTGCCCGGGCTCATCGACGCCCACGTTCACCTCACGCTTGCGGGGCAGCCGCCGGCCAACGCGCGTGCCACACTCGATGCAGGCTTCACCACCGTGCAGGACCTCGGCGCTGCCGCTTATGGCAACGTCCGCCTGCGCGACGCAATCGCCGCCGGGCGCGTCGCCGGTCCGCGCGTAATCGCCTCCGGCCCGTGGCTGGGCGTGACCGGCGGCACCTGCGATTTCAACGGAATCGGGGTCCGCGGGGCGGAAGCGTTCCGCAAGCGCGTTCGTGATGATGTCGAGCACGGCGTCGATCTGATCAAGGTGTGCGTGACAGGATGGCTGGCGGATGCGGTCGATGCGCCTGCGAAGTACGAGATCAGCGACAGCGAGCTCAGTGCAGCGATCGAAGAGGCACACGGGCTTGGAAAGCGCGTCGCGGTCCACGCGATCAGCGAAGGGGGCATCGGCGTCGCGGTCCGCATGGGAGCCGACCTGGTGGTACATGGCGGCTTCCCGTCCACTGCCACGGTGGCCATGATGAAGGAGCGAGGACTGTTCGAGCTGCCGACGCTGTTTTCATTCGCCAGCGCCAAGCCGGAGCATCTCGGCGCCGTGCGCGCTCACCTGCGCGACGGCGTGGCTGCCGGGTTGCCCGTGGCGTTCGGCACCGATGCCGGTGTAATTCCGCACGGCGAGAACGCGCGCGAGTTCGAGCAGCTCGCCGCAATCGGCCTCGACTCGGCCGCGGCACTTCGCTCGGCGACCGTGTCCGCTGCTCGTGCGGTCGGATTGACCCGTGACATCGGCCTGTTGTCGCCCGGCCGCTTCGCCGACGTCATCGGTGTAGAGGGCGATCCGCTGAAGGATGTGCGAACCCTGCAGCGAGTGACGTTCGTCATGAAGCAGGGTGTCGTCCACAAGGGCGGGCCGCAGTAGTGCCTGGCATTCGCTAACGGGCCCCAGAAAAAAGCACACGCCACAGAAGAAACACGCCACAGAAGAAACACAGGGGAAACACAGCGGAAACAGGAAACTACTCAGTCGCGCCCAGCATGCGGAATCGAGTTTGTCGTCAACGGAACCGCAGCCGGCGACGGGTACGTTCGGTTCCCGACAGGGTCGCGGCGACGTAGAATGCGCCGCTCCTCAGCGATCGGTGCTCCACGGTGTTTCTTCGGTGGCTGGTCTCGTCAAAGACGGCGTCACAGCTCCGCCTGATACAATGAAAAGTGACCCGGCGCACCGCACCGCGGCCCGGAACCTGTGCAATCTCAGCCTGCGAACCGCGTCAGGGCCGGAAGGCAGCAGCGCTAAGTAGTCACTGACATGTGCCGCAGGCCTCCCGGGTCGCGGTGGGGAGCGCCGGTCAAACTTGCAATGCTGAAGGCGGTATCCTTACTTCAGCAATCAGCATTCAGCCTTCAGCATTGCCCGTGTCTACCTATCAGGTTCTCGCCCGTAAGTGGCGTCCGCAGCGATTCGATGACGTCATCGGCCAGCGCGGCGTCACACAGACGCTGCGCAATGCCATCGCAACCGGGCGGATCGCGCAGTCGTTCGTCTTTTCGGGTCCGCGCGGCGTCGGCAAGACGACGACGGCACGGATCCTCGCGCGCGGCCTGAACTGCATAAACGGACCGACCGCCGATCCCTGTGGTACGTGCGATGCGTGTGTCGAGATCGCCCAGGGCCGCGACATCGACGTCATCGAAATCGATGCCGCCACCAACACGCAGGTCGACAAAGTCCGCCAGGTGATCATCGAGGGCCTCGGCATGGCCCCCGTGAGAAACCGCTACAAGATCTTCATCATCGACGAGGTCCACCGGCTCTCGCAGCAGGCGTTCGATGCGCTGCTGAAATCGATCGAGGAGCCGCCGCCGCACGTCATCTTCATGATGGCGACGACGGAGATCGACAAGGTCCCGGCGACGATCCAGTCCCGGTCGCAGGTCTTCGAGCTGAAGATGATCAGCGTGAAGCAGATCGCCGATCAGCTGCGCGCGATTGCCAGCGTCGAAGGCATTCAGATCGACGACACCGCGTTGATGATGGTCGCGCGTGCCGGTGATGGGAGCATGCGCGACGCGCAGAGCGCCTTCGATCAGGTGATCGCGTTCGCCGGCAGCACGATCAGTGCAGACGACGTGACGAACGTTCTCGGC
>DATLLF010000059.1:0-13897 GCA_035537955.1 Vicinamibacterales bacterium
TCTGCTCGCGTGGATCCTGCCGCAGGTTGTACAGCTCGCGCTTCGGCGCATCGATCGCCTTCCAGCCGTCCGCGCGAACCGCGCGGAGCTCGCTCCAGCCGTAATGAAATCTGGGGTAGTACGACTCGGCGTAGGAAGCAGGCGGCGTCTCGTGCTGGCCACCCTGGATCAGCGGTGTGAGGCTCACGCCATCGACTTTCTCCGCCGGCGGCATGCCAAGTATGTCGAGGATCGTCGGAGCCAGATCGAGCGCGCGGACCTGTTCTGGAACGGTGACGCCTGAAGGCACGCCTGGTCCGGAAACCACGAATGGCACGCGCAGGACGGCGTCGTACACGAATATCCCGTGCCCTTCTTCGCCGTGTTCTCCGAGAGATTCGCCATGATCCCCGATGACGACGATGAGCGTCTCATCGAGGACGCGCCGTGCACGCAAGGCGTCGAGGAGCCGGCCGACCTGCTGGTCCACGAACGCGATCTCGCCGTCATAGGTCTGCTCGAATGGCGATGGTGGCTGATAGCGCAGATGCGCGTCATACAGGTGTACCCATCCGAAGAATGGCTTCGTCGCGTCGAGCGACGCGATCCATTGATCGGCGTCGTCGACGACAGCGTCGCCGGTTCGCTCGGCGTTGGCTTCAGTGCCGGAATCGACGCGGCTGAAACCTCGGAACGTCTCGAATCCCTGCGCGAAGCCGTAGGGACGATCGAGAATGAATGCACCGACGAATCCCGCCGTCGCGAAGCCTCTCGACGAGAGGATCTCCGCGATCGTCTTCGCCTCCGACGGCAGCGGCGTGATGACGTTGTCACGGACACCGAGGCGCGCGGGATACATCCCCGTGAGGATCGCTGCATGTGCGGGTCCTGTGATCGGCGCCGGCGCCGTCGCATCGTCGAAACGCACGCCGTTACGGGCGAGCGCATCGAGGTTCGGCGTGCGCGCCGCGGTGTAGCCGTAGGCCCCGAGCCGGTCAGCTCGCATCGTGTCGAGCGTGATCAGGAGCACGTTCTTCGGCTTCGACGCCGGCGCCCCACCCGTAGAGGCCGGCTTCAGCCGGCCTGAGGCATCCGGAGCCGGCGTCTTCAGTCGACCCAATACAAAGATCACCGCGAGGCCGAGCGCAATCGCCGCGACGACCGGCAGGATCCTCTTCACCGCGCCCGCCCCATGCGCGCGCGCACCTGTGCCGCCCGGGCGGGCTCGCCGAACATCGTCCACAACTGCGCTGCGGTGTCGAGGCCCTCGCGGGTTGGTGAGAGACGAACGATGTCGTCCACGGCGCGCGCGGCCTCGGCGTCGCGCCCCGTTGCCTTGTAGAGCATCGCGAGCCCGCCTCGCGCGCGCACGTGCGATGGAAACACCGACAGCTCTGCGCGGAACAGCTGTTCCGCCTCGGGGTAGCGTTCCAGCCGCGCGAGCGAGTCCCCGGCGAGATAGTTCAGGTCCGCGAGCTGCTCGGTGCGCGAAGCCATCGCGCGCTTCGCTTCGAGTAGCCGTTGTGCGGCCGCCGCGTACTGGCCACGTTCGTGGAGGATCATGCCGTCGATGAAGGCGACCATCTGCAGTGACGGATCCGCCTGTTGGGCGAGCTCCGCGTGCCGACGTGCGGCGTTCTCATCGTGCTGATGCACCGCGATGCGTGCGAGCATCTCGTGCGCGATCGCCGGAGCTACCGCAACGGCAAGCTCCGCGTGAGCCCTGGCCTCGTCGACGCGTCCCAGACGAAGCAGTGCCGCCGTCGCGCCGGTGAGCGCGGCAGGATTCTTCGGATCGCGCGCAATCACCTGTTTGTACGAGGCGAGCGCGTTCTCGGTCTGACCCTGACGGTTGTATGTCTCGGCCAGCTGCAGCGAGACATCCCCCATGCCGGGATCGTCGGCGAGCAGCCGGCGGAACGAGGTGACCGCCTCTCCGAACTTGCCTTCATTCGCGAGACGCATCGCCTGACGGTACATGCGCAGAACCTCGATCCGGTCCTTCGGGTCGGGAAGGCGATCACCAGGCAGTTCGGCGGAAGGGCCCGACTGCGTGCCAACGTATCCGAGCGCCGCGAGCTTCTCGCGGTCCGACGCCGACACGGCTGAGGGTGCGCTTACGCGTGATCCGGCGATCATCTGCTGCAGCGCACCGCGCATCGCGGAGCGCACTTGCGGACGGTCCTCGGCAATCGACTTCAGCTCCTTTGCATCCTGGGCGAGATCGTACAGTTCGTCCTTGGGCGCGCGGATGAACCGGTAACGATCGTCGCTCAGCGCGTACAGCTCGCTCCATCCGAAGTGATATCGCGGCGAGAGCGCCTCGGAGTAGATGTTTGCGGGTGGGATGTCGCCCGTCCCTTCCAGCAGTGGCAGCAGCGATCGTCCGCGCAGTTCAGTTCGTTCAGGCAGGGCAGGCCGGCTAGAGCCGGTCCGCAGGAGGTCCAGCACCGTCGGCACCAGGTCGATGTGCTGTACCGGCGTGGCGACGCGCCGGCCAGCGCTGCGGGATCCAGGCAGTTTGATCACGAGCGGCACGTGAGTGGTTTCGCGATACAGAAAGATGCCGTGCTCGTCTTCGCCATGATCGCCGAGCCCTTCACCGTGGTCCGCGAAAAGGACGATCAACGCCTGGTCGTAGAGGCCCTTCGTGCGCAGGTGATCGAGCAGTTTTCCAACGATCTCGTCGGCGTACTCCACCTCGCCGTCGTAAGGATCCGGCTTCGCAAAACGGGCAGGTGGTGCGTATGGTGTGTGCGGTTCGTAGATGTGGGTGAAGAGGAAAAAGCCGGCTCGCGGCTCGCGGCTCGCGGCTCGCGGCTTGCGGCTTCCGGCTTCCGGGGCCTGATCGTCGATCCACTTCATCGCGGCGGCAATCGTCTGCTCGCCGCCGCGCTGCACCTGGCCGAGCGGTTCTTCGGGAGACACAGGCGGCAGCTTGTCGTCGAACGTATCGAACCCCTGGCTGAAGCCGGTCTGTGCGCGAAGGACATAGGCGGAGACGAACCCGCCCGTCACGAAGCCGGCCTCTTTCAGGTAGTGCTGCAGAAAGCGCTGACCGAGTTTCACATCGAAGCCGATGTTGTCGCGCACCCCATGCTCGAAGGGCAACTCGCCCGATAGAATGGACGTGTGTGAGGGCAGCGTCTGAGGTGAATGCGAGTAGGCGTTCTCGAACACGACTCCATCACCGGCGAGCCGGTCGATGTTGGGTGTGCGCGTGCGTGTGCTGCCGTAGAGCGGCAGGCGGTCGGCTCGCAGTGTATCGATCGAGATGAAGACGACAGTGGCGACTCGAGCATTTGCCGGACTGCCCCACGGGCGCGCGAAGTACAGCCACGCTCCTGCGGCGAGCGCCACGAGCGTCGCTGCGATGAGCGCGGGCCGCCTCCCCATCGTGAGCATTCAGCGCGCTCCGTTGAGATATCGCCGGAACTGCTCGATATCGCGCGCGTAAAAAGCAGGCGGCGCGGTCTGGACGAACTGCACGACATACGGCCGCGCGTCGGCATGCCGGCCGGCCGCCGCCAACTCGCGCGCAAGATTGAAGAGCGCATCGTAGTTGCTGCGGTCGAGGTCCACGGCGCGCTTCCACTCCGCGATCGCTTCATCGAAGCGACCCTCCTGGCGCGCGACAACGCCAAGACCGGCATGCGCGCGCGACGAACGAGGATCCTCCTCGAGTGCCCGCGAGAAGCTGGCGCGCGCGGCCTGGAGGTCGTTGCGCTGCAGGTGGATCGTGCCGATGTTCTCGTACGCGTACACATCACGCGGATCCACCTTCAGCGCGCGCTCGAACGCGGCCATGGCATCGGCCGGCCGCCCGGCCCGCGCGTACGCGATGCCCAGCGCGTTCAGCGCCTCGCTGTTCTGCGCATCGGCGGCGGATGCCTTCTCGAGCATCCCGATCGCCTCTGAAGCGCGTCCGCTTTCGGCGAGGTAAGTACCGAGCCTTACCTCCGTTTCGACATCGCGCCCGTTCCGTGAGATCGATTCACGGAGGGTCGCGATCGCGTCCGCGGCAAGTCCGGCGTCCCACTGCGCGATCGCCAGGCGCCGGTACGCGATCACCATGTCAGGGCGCCGCGAGATGATCGAGCGGAACGCCGCCACGGCATCGGCCGTACGTCGCTGCTGCTGAAACTCGAGCCCCTGGAGCATGAGACGATCGAGGTCGATCAACTGCTTGGGATCGTCCGCAGTCGTGTAACTCGCCTTGCGTGCCGCGGACCCCGACACGTAGCCGAGCGAGTGCAGCCGCGCTCTGACATCACGCTGCTCTTCGATCTGTTCCCCCGGCAGCCGGGTGTTCAACGCACGGAGTTTCTCGACACCTGCGGCCAGTCTTTCGTGGGCGCTGACGGCGAGGTTGCGTTCCTCGCGCGGGTCTGCCGAGAGGTCGTACAACTCTTCAACCGGCAAGTCGATGTACTTGTCGCGTCCGTAGATCACACCGCGCAGCGGCGCCCATCCTCTTGTGAGCATCGGAGACATCGCTTCGAAGTACGACGTTCGCGGTGTCTCGTCGGCCGTCAGGAGCGAGCGGCCCGGTAGCCCCGCGGGCACGTCGAGCCCGACCAGCGCAGCAACGGTAGGGAAGATATCCACGTGCTGAACGGGCACGTCGTTCGAAGCCGGAAGCGGGGAGCCGGAAGCCGGAAGCCGTGAATCGGAAGCCGGAAGCCGGATCTGCGCCACTATGAGCGGCACCCGTAACGTTGACTCATACGCAAACGTCCCGTGCGTCATCTCGCCGTGATCGCCCAGGCCCTCGCCATGATCGCCGGTGACGATTACGGTGGTGATCCGCGCAGCGCCGCGAAGGCGATCCAACAGCGGTCCGAGCGCCTTATCCACGTACGCGACCTCACCGGCGTAGCGATTGTCCGCGTACTCGCGATCGAACGGTATCGGCGGTGCGTAGGGAGCGTGCGGATCGAAGACGTGGACCCAGGCGAACCACGGCGTAGACTGGTGGTCGATCCACGCCTGCGCGGCGCTCACGACGTCCGCTGCACGCCGCTCGGTGAGCGCCAGCTCTCCCTGCGCCACCTGCCGTCCGCCCACATCGTCGTAGACGTCGAATCCCTGCGCGAGGCCGAACTGACGATCGACGGGAAACGCGCCCACGAACGCGCCCGTAACCATGCCCTTCGCTTTGGCGGATTCCGCCAGGGTCACGACGCGTTCGTCGAGACGGTATCCCGCGTTGTCGCGAACGCCGTGCTCGTACGGATACCGCCCCGTCAGGATGCTCGCGTGTGAGGGCAGGGTCGTTACCGCCTGGGCGTGCGCGAACGTAAACCTGATGCCTGCCGACGCCAACCGATCCAGATTGGGCGTCGCGGCGCGGCCGCCGTAGCTGCCGAGCGCGTCTGAACGCAGCGTGTCGATCGTAATGAGCAGCACGTTCTGATTCGCGGTCACCTCGAACTTGGGCGCGGTCATAGCGTAGGCGTGATACAGCATCACGTACACGATCACGCCCGTGACGGACACGTACAGCCAGATTGGCAGCGTCCACCGCGCAAGCCGCGCGTGCCTGTCAAAGCGCCCCCGCAGTGCGCGGAGGAGCGTGATCAACGCGAGCGGCGGCACCGTCGCGGCGAGGACGATGTGCGTGATGAGGACGAAGAAGTAGACGGTCCGCACCGCCCCCTCACCGGTGAACGGCTTCGAGCCGACGTTCGCATGGTAGATGACGTAGCAGATCAGGAACAGGGTGGACGTCGCGAACGCCGCGATCATCACGCGCCGGTGCTGGTGAATGCGCCTCCGCCGGATCAGGATGTACCCGATCACCAGCAGCACGGCAGAGATCCCGTTGAGGGTCGCGTTTACGGCGGGAAGATCGTTGATGCTCACGGACCGGGCGTCACGTCCGTCCTGCGATCATCAATATCCAGAGGATCGGCAGGTACAGGATGGACCCGAAGAAGACGCGCCGCGCGTCGACGCTGCTGCGCGTCCTGGCGAACCGCACCGTCAGTGCCAGGAAGCCGAGCGTCAGCGCGAACGCCGCGACGAAATAGAACGTGTTCGCGATGCCGACGAGGGTGGGCGCGAGGCTGAGCGGAAGCAGTGCGGCCGCATACAGAACCGACTGGCGCGCCGTGCTGCGTCCATCCGGCTCGATCACCGGCAGCATCGGGAAGCCCGCGCGCGCGTAGTCCTCTCGATACATCCACGCGATGGCCAGGAAGTGCGGAAGCTGCCACAGGAACACGATCCCGAACAATACCCACGCCCCTCGCCCGAGGCCGTTCGTGGCCGCCGCCCATCCGATCACCGGTGGCAGCGCGCCGGGAATGGCACCGATGACTGTTGCCAGCGACGTCCGCAGCTTCAGAGGCGTATAGATCGCAACGTAGGAGAGCAGTGTGGCGAACGCAACCGCGGCGCTCAGCGGATTGACGAACACCGCGAGCGTCGCGAGGCCGGCCAGCGACAGCGCCGCGGCATAGACGAGCGCGTCCTGGACGTTCATGCGGCCGTCTGCCATCGGCCGCAGCCGCGTGCGCCGCATCAGCGCGTCCGTCTCGCGTTCGTAGACCTGGTTGAATGCGGATGCGCCGCCGGCGACGAGTCCGGTTCCGGCGAGCATTGCGACCACGCGGGCCGCATTCGCCATTTCCCCGTCGCCCATGACGTAACCCGCCAGAGTGGAGGCGACGACGAGCATGTTCAGGCGCGGCTTCGCAAGGCTGACGTAGTCCGCCGCCCGGGTCCGTCCTTCCGCAATCACGACCGCGCCTGCTGATTTCATCTTGTGCCGTTCAGTTGGTGGACGTCGCCTTGTACGTGAAGCCGATCTCTTTGGTTTCCTTCTGCGCCACCGTGATCTGCTGCGTCTGCGTGCCGGCTTTCTCGTGCCACGCTTCGATCGTGTAAGTTCCTGGCGGCACGTTCTTCAGCTCGAACTTCCCGCCGTCGGCCGTGACCGCGAAGTATGGGTGCTCGACGACGCCGAGGTATGCGCGCATCCAGCCGTGGAGGTCGCACTTCAGAGGGATCATCACTTCGGGAACCGTGAAGGTCTCGACGTTCTTCTGCCCCTGCTTGAATTGCGCGAAATTGAACTCGCGATTCGTCTCGGGCAGCGAGTGCACATTGTGCGTGGTCTCGTCGCTGTTGCTGATCTCCACCGGCTGCCCCACGCGTGCGCCCAGCACATAGGGGACATAGCGGCATCCCTGCTGATCGACTTTCACCGGTTCGGACGGGACGTCGAAGGTGTAGCTGCCGAGGCCGTCCTTCACGTAGACGAACACGTTATCGAGGCCGCCGTCTTTGACGACGTAGTGCTCGAAGGTGATGCCATCAGAGTTCGCGCGTACGCACACGGGATCACCGGAGATCTTCACGCGCGGGTTCGCGGGCGGTGTGCCCTCGAAGCTCACGCGTCCGACGATGGCACCCGCCGTTGCGGCATCGACCCGCGGCGCGCTCGCCGGCGCACCCGTGGGGGCGGACGGTTTTTCCCCGCTGCCGCACGCAGCAGCGGCCGCCACGAGAGCAGCCATGACCGGCCGCAAGATCTTCATTCGCATGAATTTACCAATCATAGCGCAGCGGTGCAGCTCAACTTCCAATCTCCAATTCCAATTCCCACGGGAAGCAGAATGGGAGTTGAAGGGGCCTTTCGGAGTTGTAAGTTGGGCCCTGGGAGTTGACGTATCTTTACACAGGCTCTTCCGGGCTGTCCGGAAGGTGCCTTGGCTTCAAGAGCCGCCCGCTGCGCGCAACTTCCGCAGAATGCGGTCTTCGATCCAGTGCTCGTCCCACCACTCGACCGGGTTCACCATCTGGCCGTTGATCAGCATTGTGAAGTGGAGATGATCGCCCCCCGCCATTCCAGTCATGCCGCTGCGGCCGATCGCCTGTTCCTTCTCGACCATGTCGCCGGCCTTGACCTCGATGGAAGAGAGATGTGCGTAAAGGGACTGCACGCCCATACCGTGGTCGATGATCACGCAATTGCCGTAGATGCCGAGCTCGTCCGCGAAGAGCACCTTGCCGCGGTTGCCGGCGACAATCGGCGTTCCGGCAGTCGAGGCGAGATCGAAACCGAGATGCGTCTGCCGGTCGACTTCCTTGCCGTTGTAGACATAGGTCCGCGCGTCGGCGAATGCGGCTTCGACCGCGGTATTCGTGAACGGGTGGAACACCACGCCGCGCCAGAGCATCTCCTTCGAAGTCTGCGCCGCGAATGAGGCGATCTTGGCGGCGTTCTTCTGCCGCAGCTCGCCGTTGATCACGAGGAACTTCGCGAGGTTGTCCCCCTCCGGCTTCACTTCGGTCGTCCCTTCGAGGATCGCCGGCACCACACGGTCGAGGAACTTGTCGTCGAGATTGATCCGGCTCTTCTTGAACGGCTTTGGAAACACCCGCTTGTCGAACTCGGCACGGGCGATGTTTCCTGCTTCATCCCGCGCGAACACCCGAATCGGCGTGTTCAGGTCCTGGTCGTAGCGCAGCGCGAAGAATGCGACCCGCAAGGCCGGATCGGACGCGGACACACCGGGCAGGTTCGCGCCGGCGACAGGAAATCCTGGATATTCCACGTCACCGACGACGACACCCGACGTGACGTCCTCGGGCACGGCGCGATAGACGACCACCTCCGAGCCGCCGTGATTGATGTAGTGATGTGTGGAGACGACGGATACACGCGGGCGCTCGAGGCGGACCTGAACGTCCTTTACAACGGTGTTGTCGACCGTCCGCAGGCCGCGGAGCACCGGTCGTGAGGCGGTGATCTGGATGCGCGCGGGTCCTGATTGGATCTCGGGCACGTTCTGCTTGCCGATTGTCCGCGAGATGCGCAGCCCCTCGGCATCTTCCTTGACCTCTGCCCCCTGCTCGCCCAATGAATAGATGGGAAACTGTTTGCCGTTCTGCTCGAAGACGACGGTGACCGCTTTCAGCTGTGCTGCGGGCGCGTGAACGACGAATTCGACCGGCGTCGAGGTGCCGACGAACTTCTCAGGTTTAGTGATTTCGATGGCGGGGCCGGCCATGCGGCCGGCAACGACCCACGCTCCACCGGCGGCCAGAGCAAGGATGAGAACCAGGGTGACGAGATACTTCATCCGTTGATGATAATGGGGTCAACTTCCAAGTCCCAAGAACCAACTACTCAAAGAGCAACTGTGGGAGAGCGTCCCTTGCGCTTACGACTGACCGTTTGGACGGGCACGAGTAGCCGATCAGACCCCGAGTAGAACTAATGCCGACCGGCATCGGTCAGCGGAACGCGGAAGAGGTTCGTCAGCTCGGAGTACTTCCTGAACACGTAGACCGACGGATCCGGACCGAGAGAGACGTTCCCGTACGGGATCGTTCGTGCTCCAGGCAGCTTCTCCCATTCACTACCGTCCGACGTGGGCTCTTTCGGCAGCTCCGGCCAGATCTGGCCGGGTGAGAGGGGCAGGAGGATCGTCTTGCCCGCCGCAAGCGCCGACGGCTCTATGTACAGGTACTGCCCACCTGGTGACCACCGAACGAAGCACGGACCGTGGCACAGCACCCGAGGTGCGCCGCCGTCGATCGGTTGCGCGGCCGTGACGGGACGCGTCCCGGCAGCATCCAATGGTCCGTTGATGATCGCCCATTGGCCGTCGGGCGACACCGATGCGAGCTCGATGATGTGGCGATCGGTAACACGCTGTCGATTGCTGCCGTCACTCACGACACGCTCCAGATAATTGCGCTTCTCGGCGAGCGAGCGGAACAGCAGCTCGCGGCCCGTGCGAAAGATAGCCCTGTCGGCGTTCGCCACGATCTGTCGTGGAGGAGATGTTCGGTCGAGCGGCGCGCTCCAGATCTGATGCTCGCCGGAGGTGGTGATGGTCGTGAAGGCGATGACACGGCCGTCGGAAGAAACGTCGAAATCGACGATTGGGAAGTCCTCCAGTATCCGATCGATTGCGCCGGACGTGAGGTCCACCACTGTCACTCCGCGAGGATGCGGCTCGTTGGCCTTGTCAACGAGACAGTAGACCCGCTTGCCATCGTCCGAGAGCCGCGCAGTCGAAACAAGACCTTCCAGTGGAACCAGGCGATCGCCGCGCGCGTCGTGCACCCACAGCGATCCCTGGATCTGTCCCACTGACGTAACGATCGATCGTCCGTCGGGCGCGAGGCCGACGCCCTGTTCCTTCGTGGCAGACCCGGTGGTAATCGGCTCGGGAGTCCCGTCTGGAAATCGCTGTCGCCAGAGATGACCGGTGCCGGCCACGGTTGCGCTGAAATACATGAATCGGCCGTCGGCTGACCAGGCTGCGGCTGTGCATGGACCTTCGGGTCCGGCCTGGCGTCCGCTCGAGCTGCCGTCGAACGGCAGGATGCGACAAGGCAGCCAGTTACCCGTCCGGTCCATCTCCGCGACGAGGATCCACTTGCGATCGGGCGAGGCGTACGAGAAGTGCGCCATGGCCCGCTCGTGTGCCGGGAGATAGATCCGCCTGTACTCCGCTCGGTCCACTGTGGCGGTTACCACTCCCATGTGCAGACCGGCCCCCTCAATCTCTGAGAAAAGCACGCGCCGCTGGTCGAGCCAGGTCAGGCCGGAGGCGTTGGGCAACAGCCGCGTCGGCTCGCCGCCGAGAACCGGCACGCTCCACGTATCCCAGTTCTTGTTGTCGACGGCGGTGTAGGTGATACGCGTGCCATCGGGCGTGAACACTGGCCCATACTTCAGCCGCGGATCGTTCGTGAGCTGACGGGCCTCTCCGTCTGGGAGCGCTTTGACGTAGATCTGACCCTGGCTGAGGAACCAGCCGCCTCCCCTTATAAAGGCCACCAACCGGCCGTCCGGCGACAGGCTGGGAGCCGCGACGGTATCGGGGAAGTTCGTGAGTTGAACGAAATCGGCTGCAGACACGCGAAGGGGCCGCTCCGTGTATCGAGTGAACAGCCAGGTTGCGACGATTCCCACCAGGACCAGGGCCGCGGCCAGACCGGCGATACGTTGCCGAATGCCGAACCGGCGAGGCGCTGTCGCGACGACCTCAACACCACTGGCCGAACTCTTCGACGGAGATGCCAGTTCTCTAGTCAAGCTTTCGAGGTCTATCAGGCAGTCGCGCATATTCTGGTAACGCCGTTCACGGTCCTTCTCGAGGCACTTTCGAACGATGCGTTGCATTTCGGACGGAACACCGGGCCCGAGCGGCGGAGGCTCCTGCGTGAGGATCGCGGAGATCGTGGCGCCATGACCGCCGGCGAAGAAGGGGTGTACGCGCGCCAGCAGTTCGTAGAGTACGACGCCGAAGCTGAAGATGTCCGAACGCGAATCGAGCGTTTCCCCGCGCAGCTGCTCCGGAGACATGTACGGCACTGTCCCGGAGATGCCGGCGCTCACCACCAGCGTCGTCGCATCGAACTCCCCGGTGTTCAGCGGCGTCAGCTGGGCGAGACCGAAGTCGAGAACCTTCACCCTGTTCTGTGGCGAGAGGATGATGTTCTGCGGCTTGACGTCACGGTGTATGACGCCGCGCCGATGCGCTTCGTCGAGAGCCGCGACGATCTGAGCCGCGATCCCGAGCGCGTCGGGTAGTGCCACCGGCTCACGCTGCAGCCGGGACGCAAGCGTCTCCCCCTCGACGTACTGCATGGCGATGTAGCCGCGGCCGTCAGCGTCCCCGACGTCGAAAACGGTGCAGATATTGGGGTGATCGAGCGTGGCGGCCGCCCGTGCCTCGCGCAGCAGCCTCTTGCGCGAGCTCTCGTCCTCAGTGCCGCCGAGCAGCAGCTTCAGAGCCACGCGGCGATGCAGGCGCGTGTCTTCGGCAAGGTACACTTCGCCCATGCCGCCGGCCCCGAGACGCGAGAGCAGCCGGTACGGACCGATCCGTACGTCTTCCTTCTGAGGATCCATGCGCGGGATCTACGATAGTTTGTTTTCCCAGCCTCGGCGTCAACTTCTCCTATAACAGGCACTCTGCCGTTCAGCGCAGAGACACTTCGGAATCGCCGCTGAAGTGGACGCCGACCGTGTTGCGGCTAATGCACGCGCCCGGCGCGGAGTTCCGCTTCGGCGGCATCGAGGTAAGCGCGGTAGCCTTCGGGGTCGATGAACGCGTCTACCGGGTTCTTCGCTGCGGCGCTTGCGAGGAACTTGCGGTACCTGCCCCAGGCTTTCGCATGGTTGGTGACCCAGATATCGGCGGGAAGACTTCGCAGCAGGCTCAGGCTGCGCTCGCGGTCGGCGGCTTGTTCTGGATACCACGAGTTTGCCAGCACTCCGAGGTCACACACGCTCACCACGTTCAGCACGCGGTCTCCGTCGCGAACTGGGAATGACCACGACGTGGAGCCGCGTGTGTGACCGGCTGTGATGTGCGCGGTCAGCGCGACCGGCCCGACACGGATCGTCTCGCCGTCCTTGAACCGGTGGTCGACACGCGTGCGGGGATAGCCGACGAGGCCGACCCAGATGAGGGCCCGCATTGGCAGGATGATGTCGGGGTCGTCGCCGCCGGAGGCGAGAGAGTCGGCGCTCGCGTCGCTGGCCCACAACTGAGCACCCGATGCCTGCTGGAGCACCGTCAATCCGCCCCCGTGGTCGGGGTGCGGCTCCGAATTCAAGAGCACTTTGACGTCCTTGATGTCGAAGCCGAGCTTCGCGATGCTCGCCATGATCAACCGCGCCGTCGTGGGATAGCCGCCGTCGAGCACGACGTGGCCCTCGGGCCCGGTGATAAGGAAGGCCGCGACGTCGTTCGCGCCGACGTAGTAGAAATTGCCGGCGATGCGGAAGGGTTCGGCGGGCTGCTGTCCGCCGATTTTTGTCGCGTTCAGCCACCTGCCGACGAGCACCAGCGCAACAACGGTGAGGAGTGCCAGCAGAGCCACCAGCCGGCGACGGTTGGTGAAGTTATGCAACATCGGTTCGAGCGGCGGAATGATCGCTTGCAAGACCCCGGTCAGTCTTGAGCGGCCCGTGAGCCTTACGTGAGATTCGCGCGCTATCCGACCCGAGTACGTATTGCGTGTACGTTGCGATTCCTTCGTTGATGTCGAACGGCGTGCTCATACGCCGAGGCGCCGGGAAAGCGCTGGTGACGCGCCGCGCGAAACCCCAGCGCATCCGCGATGGCGGACGTACGCGCCGCGCCAGAGTCGCCAAGCGCCCGCGCCAAGGGGGCCCGCCACTCGAGGCGCATCCCGTAGCGGCGTCCAGCGAATCGCGATGACTGTTCTCGCCGGCACTCGGAGCGAACAAGCGGGCAAAACGAGCGCCAGCGATCTCGTTGCACACGCCGCAGAACGCTGATAATATTGATGTTTCTCCCCTATGTGCCGGTATCGTCTAGGGGTCAGGACACGTGGTTCTCAGCCACGGGACCGGGGTTCGAATCCCCGTACCGGTATACCACCCTCGTCGGTATTCGACTGTGCCTGCCAGCAACCCGTCCGAGCGAAGGATCCCCCGGTACCTGAATCACCCTTCCGACGTCATCACTCAGCGCGCAACGCGTCGAGTGGCTGGATCCTGAGCGCGCGTCGCACCGGCCCCACCGTCGCCAGAACAGAAACCGCGATGACGACGCACCCATAGAGTGCGATGACGCGCACCATATCTCCCTCCGACAGGCGGTCGGCGACGAGCAATCCGATCAGGATACCCAATCCGATTTGCATCAGTGGGCGCCGAAACAGAACGGCGATCACGTGTCGCCTCTTTCCGCCCAGCGCGACGCGAATGCCCACCTCTCGCGTTCGTTGGGAGGCGGTGAACGACAGCACAGAGTAGATGCCGGTCAGCGACAGAAGCACGACGACGAACGCCAGGGCCAGGAAGGCCCAGAAGAGCAGCGTCATCGAACGGGCACCTGCGGCCGCGACTTGATCGACCTCGGTGGACACCCAAAACCGGCCATTAATGGACACCTGAAAACCGGCCATTCCAAGT
>DATLLF010000060.1:0-3772 GCA_035537955.1 Vicinamibacterales bacterium
CATCGAGGTGCTCGGGCTGCGGTGGTCCCACCACGCCGACGAGCTACGGCAGCGGCTGGGCATTCAGCTCCAGGAAACGCAGCTGCCGGACAAGCTCACGGTCGAGGAAACGCTGCGCCTGTTCCGATCGTTCTACGCGAACGGGCGGACGGTCGAGGAGCTCCTCCAGATCGTCGGCCTCGAAGGAAAGCGCGCCAGCCGTGTGGGGAAGCTCTCAGGCGGGCAGAAACAGCGGCTGTCTCTCGCCTCCGCACTGGCTGGCAATCCCGATCTGCTGTTTCTCGACGAGCCGACCACCGGGCTCGACCCGCAGTCGCGCCGCCAGCTCTGGATGCTGCTCGAACAGTTCCGCGAGCGCGGCGGCACCATCCTGATGACCACGCACTATATGGAGGAGGCGGAGTATCTCTGCGACCGCGTGGCGGTCGTCGATCACGGCCGCATCATCGCCGAGGGCGTGCCGCAGGAGCTGATCGCCCGTCTCGGCGAGCCGAAAGTCATCACCCACCACGGCACACTCGAGGACGTCTTCATGTCGCTGACCGGACGCCACCTGCGCGATGAGTGAACCGTCATCGCACCCGCTCGTGCAGCTGACGCTGGCGCGGATACGCGAGTTCCTCCGCGAGCCGGAAGCGGTGTTCTGGGCCTTCGTGTTCCCGATCGTCATGTCGCTGGCGCTTGCCTTCGCGTTTCCCTCAGAGGCCACGCGCAACGTGCTCGTCGGGCTGGAGCCCGGCCCCGCCACGCAAGCACTGCGGGCGACGCTCGAAGCCAGCAAGGGCATCACCGTTCGCGAGATCCGTCCGGACGACGAACGGCGTGCCCTGCGCGAGGGTACGGTCAACGTCGTGGTCGTGCCCACGACCCCGCCGACCTACCGCTTCGATCCGGCCCGTGAGGAAAGCCTGCTCGCGCGGGCCGTGGTGGACGACGCGCTGCAACGCGCAGCCGGGCGGGCCGATCAGTGGACCGCGCGCGAGGAGCCGCAGCAGGTTGCCGGTTCGCGCTACATCGACTGGTTCATTCCGGGCCTGATCGGCATGGGCCTCATGACCAACGGCATGTGGGGCATCGCCTTCGGCATCGTCCAGGCGCGCATGCGGAAGCTGCTGAAGCGGATGGTGGCGAGCCCGATGAAGAAGAGCCAGTACCTGCTCGCGCAGCTCCTGGCGCGGCTCCTCTTCCTGCCAGCGGAAGTGCTGGTGCCGCTGGTCTTCGCGATGGTTGCCTTCGGCATGCCGGTCAACGGGAATCCGCTGACGATAGCCATCGTGGTGCTCGCTGGCGCGTTCTCGTTTGGCGCGTTCGGGCTGCTGATGGCGGCCCGCGTCCGCACGATCGAAGCGATCTCCGGGTTGATGAACCTCGCCATGCTGCCGATGTGGATCGTCAGCGGCGTGTTCTTTTCGTCGTCGAACTTTCCGGACGCGATCCAGCCGGTGATTCAGGTCCTCCCGCTCACCGCGCTGATCGATGCGCTGCGCGCCGTCATCCTCGATGGGGCATCCCTCGGTGCGATTCGATCCGACCTGGCAATACTCGGAGTCTGGGGCGTCGTGCCATTCTTCGCCGCGCTCCGCCTGTTCAGCTGGAAATAGATTCCTGGCCCCTCGATTGCACTTCTCGCGGCCGAGATGTGTGCGATTCACAGGCTGGTCGAAGAGCATGCCGCCAGGAGCGGCGAAACGATTGCGATAGAGGATTGCGATCGCCGGGTGTCCTACAGTGAACTGAACACCGCGGCGAACATCCTGGCGCGGCGCCTCATGGCGGGCGGGTTCAGGCGTGGCATGCACGCTGATGTTCGTGTGTGTCCGTCAGTGGATCTGGCGGTCATCCTGCTCGGAATCCTGAAGGCCGGCGGCCGTTACACGTGGTGCGACGCCGAACCTCTCCCCGCGGGCGGCGAGCATGTGATTCGAGTCATCAACTCGCCCGAGGAGCCGTGGGAGATTCGCCTGGGCGATGTCATGCCGGGGGACCTTCGGTGCGCCCCGAACCTTCCAGTGGTCACGCGGGACACGGATATCGCCTGCATGCTCGAGCGCGGTGGCGGCCAGGCGCCAATTGCCGTACCTCACGCGACGGTGCTCGCGCTGAAGTCGCACAGCGTCGGGGATCAATCGCCGTGGACGGGGGAGCCCGGCGCCTTCGACCTCTGGATTCCGTTGATGTGCGGAACGACCGCCGTGGTGTCGGAACCACGGGCGGCCGCCGCGTAATTCCTACCGGACGTCGATTCGCGACGCGCGGATTCGCATTCCCGGTCCCATGCCTTCGACGATCCCGTTGACGTTGACACGCTGACCCGATCGCACCGTTGGCGTTCCGCCTGCCGTGATGACCAGGGCTGTGGTATCGCCCTGGCGGATCATGAAGGCGCCGCCGTCAGCGCGCTCGACGATCACGCCTTCGAGGCTGACTCGCGATCCCTCCGCCGCGTACTGCAGGTCGTTCAGGTTCCTGATGCCGCTGCCGCCGCGGAACTTCAGTTCGTCTTCCGTGCTGCGTGGGCGCGGAACCGGATTGAATCCACCCGGAGACGGATCGAGAAAGCGCTCGCCGGTTGTGCCGACCGTCTCCTGCGGATCGCTCGTGTGGAGCGGTCCTCCGCCCAGCCTGCGCTCGACCATCACCCAGACCAGGGCTGCTGCGACGGCCAGAAACAGCATCACGACAATGCCGAGAGAACTGGCGAGCCATTCCCGCCGCACGTTTGGCTTGAGCAGGCTGTTCGGCGGATTCTGCGGCGCCTCCGTGTCCTCGTAGTGCAGGTCCGCATCGTTTCGGTCATGCGGCTCCCCGTTGCTCCTCACGTTGTTCTCAGCCATATCCCTGATCCTGATTCCTTGGGCCTGATTCCTTAGGCCTGTTCCTTAGGCCTGCCCCTTCCAGTTGCAGCCCTTATGCCTCCTTCCTGACCTGCTGAGCCTTCTTGTCCGCGCGAAGTCCCTGGAACGACGGGTGTCTGATCCGCCCCTCGGCGGTCCATTCGGTGAACACGACCTCGCATACGAGCTGCGGCTTCACCCAGTGGGCCGTGCGCGCGAGCGGACCTTCAGGAGGCACGTCAAAAGGGCATCTCGTCTGTTCGATTCTGTCGAGCTGCCGGCGGAGGTCGATTGCGCCTTTATGGGTAAAACCTGTGCCTACCTTGCCGCTGAAGATCAGGCGCTTCCTGTCGTAGTACCCGATCAGCAGGGCGCCGAGACCGGCACGCGCTCCCTCGGGATCGGTGAAGCCGCCGACGACGAACTCCTGTTGCAGGACACACTTCGTCTTGAGCCAGTCACCGTGACGTCCGGGGCGATACGGCTCTGTCGCGCGCTTCGAGATGATGCCTTCCAGACCGAGCCGGCGTGCCTGTTCGTAGAAGGCCTGACCGTTGCCCTCGACGTGGTCCGCATAGCGGATGCGACCCTGGGCGACGGTCCGCTTCCGGCCGACAAGCGCCTTCAGGCGCTTCTTGCGTTCGAGCAGCGGCAGGGAGGCCAGTCGTTCGCCCTCGACGCGGAGCAGATCGAAGACGAAGTAGATCAGCGTGCCGCGCGAGGCCGTCCCGGAGAAGGCGTTCTGCAGCATCTGGAAACTGGTCCGGCCGTCGGGCAGCACCATCGCCACCTCGCCGTCGATGAGCGCGTCGCGCACCGGCAGGCTCGCGGCGGCTTCCGCGATCTCGGGGAATGCCGCCGTCCAGTCCTTGCCATTGCGGCTGATGAGCGTGACGCGGCCGTCGCGGATTCGGCAGCCGATGCGATATCCGTCGTAC
>DATLLF010000061.1:0-45373 GCA_035537955.1 Vicinamibacterales bacterium
GCCGACAACTACGTGCGCCAGGGCGTGACGACGCTGATGGAAGGGCCCGACGGCAGCTCGCCGGTGCCGCTCGCGCCGTTCCTGCAAAAGCTCGACGCCCTGCGTAAGTCGGTCAACATCGGCAGCTTCATCGGCCATGGATCCGTCCGCTCGGCGGTGATCGGTGACGTCGATCGCAAGGCGACGCCGGAAGAGATCCGCAGGATGCAGGCACTCGTCGAACAGGGGATGCTCGATGGTGCCTTCGGCCTGAGCACCGGGCTGTTCTACGTGCCTGGCTCGTTCACGCCGACAGCGGAGGTGATCGAGCTGGCGAAAACCGCGGCACGCTACGGCGGCATGCACAAGTCGCATCAGCGCGAAGAGTCGATTCACGTGCTCGACAGCGTGAAGGAAACGATCGCCATCGGTGAGAGCGGCGGACTGCCAACGCAGGTCACACATCACAAAGTGATCGGAAAGGCGAACTGGGGACGATCGGTGGAGACGCTGCGGCTCATCGACGAGGCTCGCGCGCGCGGAGTCGACGTGACCAGCGACCAGTACCCGTATACCGCGTCGAGCACGAGCGTCGCCTCGGCGCTGCTGCCGGCGTGGGCGCTCGAGGGTGGGCGTCAGGAAACCGCCGGGCGACTCAAGGATCCAGCCACCCGCGCGAAGATCCGCGCAGAGACGATCGTCGCGATCCGCGACGCGCGCGGCGGTGGAGACCCGAAGAACGTCCAGTTCGCGAGCTGTGGCTTCGATGCCTCGCTTGCCGGCAAGACGCTCGCCGACCTGACGAAGCAGCGCGGCCTCGAACCCACGATCGAGAACGCCGCGGATGCAACGTTGTGGCTCGTCGAGCAGGGTGGCTGCCAGGGGATCTTCCACGCCATGAGCGACGAAGACGTCGTCCGGATCCTCGTGCACCCGACGACGATGATCGGGTCGGATGGAGAGGTGCCGATCTTCGGCCGCGCCAACCCGCATCCGCGCAGCTACGGGACCTTCGCGCGCGTGCTCGGCGTGTACGTCCGCGACAAGAAGGTGCTCACGCTCGAGGAAGCGGTGCGGAAGATGTCGTCGTTCCCGGCGGCGCGCCTGCGCATTGGAGACCGCGGCATCCTGCACGCGGGAATGAAAGCCGACGTGGTGATCTTCGATCCCGCGACCGTGCGCGACACCGCGACATTCGAGAAGCCGCACTCCTACGCAGAAGGCTTCTCACACGTGATCGTCAACGGCGAGGTGGTGTTCGAAAACGGTCGCATGACGGCTGCCCGGCCCGGGCGCGTGTTGTACGGACCCGGCAAAAAATAGCGGCACTTGTCAAAGACTCACCACAGAGCACGCCGAGAACACAGAGGTTTTTATTTTTCAGATGTGAGCGCCCTGAACTGGATCAAAACCCAAACATCTCTGCGGCCCCTGCGTTCTCTGCGTTGAGGTATTGAGAAAGTAGCGCGGGCCTTCAGGCCCGCATCACGGATATCGAAGGTCAGCGCCATGGAATCTCCGGCGCACGATAAAAGTTGATTCCGAGCGCCGTCCAGCGCGGACCCTGATTCCCAAGGCGCACGCGGAAATCGCTCCACGTGCGATCGTCCTGGCGCGACCAACCCACTTCGGCGATCGCGGCGAGGCGCGGGAAGGCGAGGAACTCGAGGTCGCGGATGTTGGCCACGGTCTCGGACCAGATCGGTGCCTCGACCCCGAGAAGCGCCTCCTCACCCACGCCGGAAGCTGCCTTCGCAGGATCCCAGTCGTACGAAGATTTCACGTCGATGGTGGCGGCCCACATGAGACCGATCGGTGTGCTCGCGTCGTACTTCATGTCCAGGTACGCGCGGTCCGCGATCGAGAGGATCACCTTCGCGCCCTTCGCCACGGCTTCCGCCGGCGTCGTCTTTGGCCGCCAGTGCTGGACGATCGACGTCGGCAGCAGCTTCGTGGGCGCGATCTCGTCCCAGCCGATCATCTGCTTGCCGTGGGACTGCACGATCGCCTGCACGCGCTCGACGAAGGCGTTGTACTGCTCCGCTCTGAGCGTTTTCACCTCGTCGCCGCCAATGTGAAAGTACGGGCCCGGCGTCAGCGCGCCGATCTCGCGAACGACGTCATCGATGAACTTGTAGGTGATCTCCTTCTCGACGCAGAAAGCGCTGAAGCCCACCTCGATCCCGGTGTAGAGCTGACGCGCGACGCCATCGCAGTTGAGCTCCGGGTACGACGCGAGCGCGGCGTTCGTATGCCCGGGCATGTCGATCTCGGGCACGATCGTGATGAAGCGATCCGCCGCGTAACGGACGATCTCGCGGAACTGGTCCTGTGTGTAGAAGCCGCCGGGTCCGCCATCCACCTCCGTGCTGCCGCCGTGTGCCGCCAGATTCGGCCACGACTTGATCTCGATGCGCCAGCCCTGGTCGTCAGCGAGATGCAGGTGCAGGCGATTCAGTTTGTGCAACGCCATGAGGTCTACGTAGCGCTTGACCTCGTCAACGCTGAGGAAGTGCCGTCCGACGTCGAGCATCGCGCCGCGCCAGCCGAAGCGCGTCTGATCGCGGATGTCGACCGCGCGCAACAGCGTTGGCGGTGCCTTGCTCTCCGGCGGCCGAATCGCTTCGTACTCCCAGTGCGCGGGCAGCAGCTGCCTCAATGTCTGAACGGCATAGAAGGCGCCGGCAGCCGTCTCCGCCTGGATCACGGCGCCTTCGGGTCGGACAGCTATCGCGTAGCCTTCCCCGCCCAGACCTGTGGACGCCTGATTGCGCCGGAAGGCGATCCCACCCGAGGGCGGCGTTGTGCTGATTTCGACTTTCAGCGCCTGGTCACCGAGCGCGAGCCCGATGTGACGCGCGAGAAACTGCGCGCTGGACGCGAAGAGGTCCGAGTCTATGTAGATGGTCGTGGATGGCGCGATCGCGAACTCACCCGCCCTGAGCTCAACGTTCACGGGGCGCGGGACCAGAACTGTGCGGGCGTCCACCGGTGCGGATGGCCCCGTCAGTGGCGGTCGTTTCGGAGCGCATCCAACCAGGAGCACCAGCGGCAGCAAGATGAGAACCGATCGACCAGACATCAGCGAAGAATAGCAGAGCCATGCAGAACCTGGCCCCTGCCGCAGCCGTCTAACCTCTCGTTATGGCCCTTGCTAAGAACAGATTCACGCGAATTGCGCGCCGGCTTCTTCGAACCCCGCTGTTTTCCCTCGTCGCCATCCTCACGCTGGCGATCGGCATTGGCGCAAACACCGCGATCTTCAGCGTGGTCAATGGCGTCCTGCTGAAACCACTGCCATTCAACGAACCCGAGCGGCTCGTCGGCGTGTGGCATACGGCGCCCGGCATCAATATTCCGGTGTTGAATCAGGGGCCATCGAACTATTTCGTGTATCGCGACGAGTCGCGCACATTCGAAGATTTCGCGCTGTGGAAGGGATCGTCCGTTTCGATCACCGGTACGGGCGAACCGGAGCGGGTGCAGGCGCTCTCGGTGACCGACGGCGCGCTCGACATTCTCAGGGTACCGCCGGCGCTGGGCCGCGACTTCACGCGCGAAGATGATTCACCTGGCGCACCAGACAGGGTCATGCTGACCAACCCGTATTGGCAGCGCAAGTTCGGGAGCGATCCATCTGCCGTGGGCCGCACGCTCGTGATCGACGGCAAGCCATACGAGATCATCGGCGTCCTGCCCGCCGGGTTCCGCTTCCTCGATCGCAACCCGCAGGTCCTTCTCCCCTTCCGCTTCAATCGCGCCGAAGTCCACGTCGGAAACTTCAGTTATCAAGCGATCGCGCGCCTGAAGCCGGGCGTCACGATCGAACAGGCGAATGCGGACGTCGCGCGGATGATCCCGCTCACCGTCGAGCGCTTCCGGCTCCCTCCCGGCTTCTCGCGGCAGATGTTCGACGATGCGAAGATCGGTCCGCTGGTGCGGCCACTCTCGCAGGACGTGATCGGCGACATCGGGCAGACGTTGTGGATCCTGCTCGGCACCGTCGGCCTCGTGTTGCTGATCGCCTGCGCGAATGTCGCGAATCTCTTTCTTGTCCGCGCCGAAGGCCGGCAGCAGGAGCTCGCAATCCACGCCGCGCTGGGCGCGAGCTGGCGCCGGATTTCGTGGGAGCTGTTGTCGGAGAGTCTGACACTCGCGGTGCTCGGCGGGCTCGTCGGGCTGGGTCTCGCGTACGCAGGGATCCGCGCGCTCGGTGCGATCGCGCCCGACGGTCTGCCGCGCGTCGAAGAGATCACCATCGACCCGACCGTCCTGGTGTTCACCGCCGTCATCTCGATCATCGCCGGGTTGCTCTTCGGGCTGCTGCCGGTGCTGAAGTTTGCGCGGCCGCAGCTGGCGAACGCGCTGAAGGAAGGCGGCCGGCTGTCGAGCGCCGGGCGTGCGAGACATCGCGCGCGCAACACGCTGGTCGTCGCGGAAATTGCGCTGGCCGTCGTGCTGCTGGTCGCTTCAGGTCTCATGGTCCGTACGTTCCAGGCGATGAGCAAGGTGAATCCCGGCTTCACGAAGCCGGAGGAAGTGCTGACACTGCGCATCGCCATCCCGGATTCGCTGGTCGAGGATCCGATCCAGACCGCTCGCCTTCACGAGCAGATTTCACAGCGCATTGCTCAGGTGCCGGGTGTCAGGTCGGTCGGCGTGAGCTCCTCGATCACCATGGACGGCAACGACAGCAACGACCCGATCTTCGTGGAAGACGCGCCCACGCCGGAAGGGCGCATCCCGGCAATGCGCCGGTTCAAGTGGATCGGCCCGAACTACTTCGAAACGATGGGGAACCGGCTGCTCGCGGGGCGCGCGCTCGACTGGAACGACAGCTACGCGAAAGCCAAAGTGGGGGTCATTTCCGAGAACCTGGCGCGCGAGTACTGGAAGGATCCGGCGCAGGCGATCGGGCGGCGCATCCGCAATACGCCAAGCAGCCCCTGGCGTACCGTCGTCGGCGTGGTCGGCAACGATCACGATGACGGCGTCACGCGACCGCCCACGACAACCGTGTACTGGCCGGTCGTCACCGAACACCTGTGGAGCGAAGAGACGCAGGTCCAGCGGTCGCTGGGTTACGCGATCAGGAACGACCGTTTTGGATCGCCGACGCTGCTGAAAGAGATCCAGCAGGCGGTGTGGTCGATCAATCCGAACCTGCCGGTCGCGAACGTGCAGACGCTCGACGAGATCCAGGCGGAATCGATGGCGCAGACGTCGTTCGCCCTCGTGATGCTGAGCATCGCGGCGGCCGTGGCGCTGCTGCTCGGTGTCGTGGGGATCTACGGGGTGATCTCCTACATCGTCACGCAGCGCACGCGCGAGATCGGGATCCGCATGGCGCTCGGCGCGGCGCAGCGAGATGTCAGCGGGCTCTTCCTCAGGCACGGGCTCGTGCTCTCGCTGATCGGCATCGCGCTTGGCGTCGCCGGTGCTGCCGGGCTCACGCGGCTCATGTCGGCGATGCTCTACGGCGTAAGCGCGCTCGACTGGGTGACCTACCTCATCGTGGCGTTCGGTCTCGGCGCAACGGCGCTGCTCGCGAGCTACCTGCCCGCAGCGCGCGCCGCGCGTGTCGATCCGTCCACGGCGCTGCGATTCGACGTGTAACCCTCGGAATCTGTCGTCCGTCGTCCGCGGACGGCCGTCCCGGTCGTGAAATAATCTCGTCCCGTGAAACCCCTCACCGTCGACGAATACGAAGCCATCGCGCGGGAACGCATGGAGCGCTCCGCCTACGACTACTACGCGGGTGGATCCGGCGACGAGCGGACGCTGGCGGCGAACCGGAGCGCGTTCGACACGATCGCGCTCAGGCCGCGCGTGCTCGTCGACGTCAACCACGTCGATCTGCGCACCACGATCCTCGGTCAGTCCATCGAGTTTCCGGTGATGCTGGCGCCGACCGCGTTCAATCGGCTCGCGCACCCCGAAGGTGAACTCGCCGCGGCACGCGCCGCGCGCGCGTCGGGCACGATCATGATCGGCAGCACACTTTCGACGTGCGCGCTCGAGGACGTCGCGGGCGCCTGCGGCGGCGGACTGTGGTTCCAGCTCTACGTGTACAAGGACCGCGCGATGACGCAGGAGCTCGTCGCCCGCGCCGAAGCGTGCGGTTATCGCGCGCTGGTACTGACGGTTGACACGCCGCTCCTCGGGCGCCGCTACCGGGACGTGCGCAACAACTTCGCGCTCCCCGCGGGAATCTCGATGCGCAACTTCGAGGCGGCCATGTCGAATGCGGGCAGGTGGGGCGCGCACTCGTCGTTCTCCGCCTACGTGCACGACCTCTTCGACGCGACGCTCACGTGGGACGCCGTGTCGTGGCTGCGCGCGCAGACGCGATTGCCGGTGCTGATCAAGGGGATCCTGACGGCCGAGGACGCACGCCTCGCCGTCGACAACGGTGTGGACGGCGTCATCGTCTCCAATCACGGCGGCCGGCAGCTGGATGGCGCGGTCGCCTCGATCCGGGCGCTGCCCGAAGTGGCGGACACGGTCGCCGGCCGAATCGAAGTGCTCATGGACGGCGGAGTCCGTCGCGGCAGCGACGTCCTGAAAGCCCTCGCCCTCGGCGCACGCGCCGTGTGCATCGGGCGCCCCTATCTGTGGGCGTTGGCGGCAGCGGGCGAAGAAGGCGTGCGCGATGTACTCGGCTTGCTTCGAGAAGAGCTCACGCTCGCCATGGCGCTCAGCGGCAAGCCGACGGTCGCGTCCGTTGACCGCACATTGATCGCCTGAGGCCACCTGCGCTCAGCGCCATGGCCTCGCAATTTCGCTCCAGTTGAGCAAACGCGCACGGACGACGACACGAACCCAAAGAACCGCATAGCAAAGAGCGAAGACAGCAGCGATACCCACCAGCCAACGACCGTAGACGTAAGCAGCAACGAGTCCCGCAACTCCGGCGCAGGCCCAGACGAGCGCGAGAATCGCCGCCACGGCGCGATTGACGTAACTGATATGTCCGTGTTTGTTCTGCACTGCAATATCAGTCAGGGCCTAACGCTCGCGTTACCGGCGGCACGCCGGGCGCGCTTCCGTCGCGCGTCATCTGGTGCGTGCCTGGACCAACCTCCTGCGGCTCGCCAAGCTATCAGGCTGCTGCCTGACGCACCCGCGGTCTCCGCCAGCATCACGAGCAGGAACTGCCGGTAGGCATGCCCCAGAACGGGATCGTCGGAGCCAGTCGAACGGACTGGACGGCAAGCGGCAACTTCACTGCGCGACGGCGAGAATCATCGTCATCGCGACCTGCACGGCCTTGACGTCCTGCGCGGGGTCGACGATCGTCCACTCGTCGAGGGCGTGAGCGCGGGCGCCGGGGCCGCGGCCGATGGTCACGGCGGGGATGCCTAGACTCATGGGCAGGTTCGAATCCGTGCTGCTGATGCTGTAGGACGGGGTCAGTCCGAACGCTTTCACGACCGCGCTCGTCTTCTGCACGATGGGCGATGTCAGCGCGGTTTGCCCGCACGGGCGGTCGCCAACCATCTTTGGTTCGGCCGTGACTTTTCCCTCGCGCGTTGATCGCGCTCTGTTCTCCTCGTCGACCGCGTCGCGGACAATCGCGAGGAACTGGTCCTCGACCTTCTTCAGCTCACCGCAATCTACCGAGCGCATGTCGATCACCATCTGCATCTCGAAGGGGATCGAGTTCACGGAGGTGCCGCCGCTGACCAGTCCGACGTTGTAGGTCGTCTTCGGCCGCTCGGGCACCTGGATCCGCGAGAACTTCGCGATGGCGTTGCCCATCGCATACGCGGGGTTCACGAGACCGAAGGCACCATAGCTGTGGCCGCCCGGTCCCTTGAACGTCACGCGGTACCTGCGGCTGCCCACGCCGCCGTGCGTGATGGACGCCTGGTCGCCGCCGTCGATCGCAATGAACTCCGTGATGCGGTCCTTGTACTTGCCTTTCTGCATGAGGAACTTCACGCCGCGAAGATCCCCCTCCCCTTCTTCACCGACGTTGCCGACGAACAGGATGTCTTTTCGCGTTTGAAACTTCGCCGCCTCCATCGCACGGATCAGCGCGAGCATCAGCGCCGCGCCGCGCGTGTTGTCGCCCACGCCAGGCGCGAGCAGCCTCGTGCCCTCCCGTTTCACCTTCACATCCGTGCCTTCAGGGAACACGGTATCGAGGTGTGCGACGACCGCGACCATCCCCGTAGCGGAGCCGGAGCCCGAGCCCTTGCGGAGGCCCATTACATTGCCTTCCTGGTCCATCTCGGCGTCGGTGAGGCCCGACTGCCTCAGCATCTCCAGGTACGCTTTCGCGCGGCGCTGTTCCTTGAACGGCGGCGAGGGGATCTCGGTCAGCTCGATCAGCTCCTTGACGAACCGCGGCTGGTCCTGCTCGATGAACGCGGTGGCGGCCTTGAACGGCTGGCTGTCGAGGATCTGGCGCACCGCGTCGTCCTGCGCCGACGCGGTGAGTGGAAGCAGGAGCGCTACAGCAATGAGTGAAGATCGAACGAACATCCGGCGATTCTACCCGACCTACAATTGACTCGATGTCCCACATCATCGTCGGTACCGCGGGTCACATCGACCATGGGAAGACGGCGCTCGTGAAAGCACTCACCGGCATCGATACGGACCGGCTGAAGGAGGAGAAAGAACGCGGGATCACGACCGACCTGGGGTTCGCCAGCCTGACACTCGACGACGGAGTGATGTTCGGGTTCGTCGACGTGCCGGGGCACGAACGGTTCGTGAAGAACATGCTCGCCGGCGTGGGCGGCATCGATGTCGTGATGCTGGTCATCGCCGCCGATGAATCCGTGATGCCGCAGACACGCGAGCATCTTGCGATCTGCGAGCTGCTGCACGTCCGCCAGGGGCTCACCGTCCTCACCAAGATCGACGCGGCGGAGGCCGACATGGCCGATCTCGTCGAAGTGGAGGTGCACGAGTTCCTCCGCGGATCGTTTCTCGAGGGAGCGCCGGTGCTGCGAGCGAGTGCGCATACCGGCGAGGGCATGCCGGAGCTGGTCGAAGCGCTTCGCCGGATGGCGTCCACCGCGAAGCCGCGCGATTCGTCGAAGTTGTTCAGGCTGCCGATCGATCGCTGCTTCACGATGAAGGGGTTTGGCGCCGTGGCAGCGGGCACGCTGATCACCGGCCGGATCCGGCGCGACGAAGAGGTCGAGATCCTCCCCGCCCGGAAACCGGCACGGGTGCGCGGGATTCAGGTGCACGGACACACCGTCGACGAAGCGCGCGCCGGACAGCGGACCGCTTTGAACCTGCAGCGCGTGGATCTGGCCGAGATAGAGCGCGGCATGGTGATCACGGTGCCAGGACTCTTTGCTCCGTCCGCGACATTCGACGTCAGCCTGGAGCTTTTGTCGACCTCGGGTGCGCTGCCTTCTCGCAAGCGGATCCGGTTTCACGTGGGCACCACGGAACTTATCGGCCATGCCGTGCTGCTCGGCCAGGACATCCTCCAACCGGGCGACACCGCATTGGCGCGGATCCGGCTCGAGAAGCCCGCGTTCGCGCTGCCCGGCGATCGCTTCATCGTGCGGCAGTACTCGCCCATGACGACGCTCGGCGGGGGAGAGATCCTCGACGCGCATCCGCCGAAACTGCGTCGAAGCGATCCGCGGATCGTCAATCGCCTGCGCGTGCTCGAGGCCGGCACGCTGCGCGACAAGGTCCGTCAGCTCATTGAAGAAGCCGAGACGGCCGGGCTGGTCGACATGGCGCTGGTCGGCCGACTGGGGATCACGCCGGAGGCGGCGAGGAGCGAGGTCCAGGCGCTCGCATCCAACCAGCAGGTACGCATTCTGAGCGCGCAGCCGCTGGTCACGGCCACGCGGGAGGTCTTCGACACGGCCGCCGCCGCGGCCGTGCACGAAGTCAATGCGTTCCATGCGGCCGAGCCGCTGCTGCCCGGCATCGGCCGGGAAGATCTGCGCGCTCGCGCGTTCCCGAAGGCGTCACCTGTTTTCTTCCGCGCCGTGCTCGATCATCTTGCGGCGCAGCGCGCGGTGACCGTCGAGGAGGACGTCGTCCGCGCGTTCGGGCGGTCGATCAACCTTCACGGTGCCGACGAAAAGGCGCGCGAGCAACTGATCGCGCGATTCCGGGAGATGGGCCTGCAGGCGCCGCCGCCCGACGAGATCGCGGGGAGCGCGGGAGTGGATCGCACAAATGCGCGCAAGATCATCCAGATGCTCGTCAAGGAACAGGTGCTGGTCAGGATCAACGACGCCCTGATTCTCGATCGGAAGGCTGTTCAGAAGCTGATTTCAGATGTGCGCGCGCGCAAGAGCGCAAACCCGAAGTTCGGCGTCGGTGAGTTCAAGGAGCTCACGGGTCTCTCGCGCAAGTACGCGGTACCGCTGCTGGAGTACCTCGATGGTCAGCGGATCACGCGGCGGGTGGGAGACGAGCGGGTGATTTTGTAAACCGGCTTGCGGCTTGCGGCTCGCGCCGGGAAGCGGGAACCTTGAGCCCGACGCCCGCAGGCCTCAAGCCGCGAGCCTCAAGCCGACCTTAAGCGCATCCCGGATGTCGACATCCGCAGTGCAGCTCGGTCATCTTCTTTGTTTCCCGGCAGTGTTCGCTACAGTACTTTCCGTACGGTCCGTTCGGCTGAACCTGGCAATTGCAGACCTCGTGGGCGCACTTGGTGGTCATGACTGTGCCTCCCTCAGCGTAACCGTCGTTGAAAGTGTAAACCCGGACGCGCTGGCGCAAAGCCCAGCCATGCGCGCTACGAGCGCGCCCTGACCTTGACGCCGTCCGTAACTGCATCACTCGGGTAGACGATGATGCGTTCTCCCGTTGCCAGCCCTGTCGTGATCTCCGCCTCGAGGCCGCTGCGTTGTCCGACCTGCACGCGACGGCGCGAAGCGCGATCGCCGTTGACGACATAAACGGCCCAATCGTCGCCCTCGCGAAACAGACTGCTCGTCGGCACCTTCACCACATCGTTTCTGGACCACACGATGATGCGCACTTCGACGCGGTACCCGTCCCCGATCCTCGGACGCTTTTCGGGAGGATCGACGAAATCGATGATCGCGTTGACGCGCTGTTCTTCGACGCCGAGCGCGGAGATCTTCGTGAAACCGGACGGCTCGATCAGCCTGACCGTTCCGTTCAGCGGATGATCCCCGCCCCATTGCTCGATCAGCACCGGCTGCGCCGGCTGGACGCGGACGGCGGCGCTCGACAGAAGATCCGAGACGATCTCGAGATCCTTCAGGTCACCGATCTCGACGAGCGGTTCGCCGGTGGGGACGACGGCTTCGCTTTCCTTGAGGCGCCGCAGGATCACGCCGTTCACGGGAGAGTAGAGCGAGATTGCCGCGGCGCCGCGACCGCGGCTCTGGATCAGACTCGCGCGCGCGACCTCGAGCTCGTGCTCCGCCGTGCGCACCGCGAACTCCGCTGACTGCAGCGACCGCGTCAGCGTTTCGACCTGCCGCTCGGCGCCTTCCATTTCCCGCGCCGCGATCACCTTCTGTTCCACCAGCGCCCGCGCGCGTTTGAGATCCGATTGCGCGAAGGCGAGATCGGCGCGGATGCGTTCGCGGTCCGCGCGTGCACCGCCAGCGGCGGATGCGGCGGCCCTGGCCCTCGCCTCGAGCTCCCCGCGCGTGCGTACGTCGAGCAGTGCGGGATCCGATGGCTGAAACTGCGCGACGATGGTCTTTCCGGCGACGACCGGATCGCCGGGCTCGAGCTCGATGCGCTTCATGCGCCCGGGCAGCGGCGCCGACACCACGTAGCGGTCCCGCACGCGCGTGCGTCCCTCTTCGTTGACCGTGACCTGCAGGGTGCCCTTCGAGACCTCGCCGAAATCCACGGGAACCGCGGCAGGCTTGAACGCCCAGTAGCCCGCCGCCAGGATGACGAACACTAGCAGTGCGTATCTGATCAGACGCTTCATCGATGCTTCATTCTCGTGTCTTCAGGACCGCGACGAGATCGAGGTGATCGAGGCGGCGGCGCACCGCCAGGCCGGACAACAGCGCGGCCACGAGCACGGACGCCGCCGCGTATGCGAACGTTCGCGGCGTCACGATCAGCGGAAACCGATACAGCTCGGTGTTGAACGCGGCGACCAGCAGTCCGGCGAACGCATAACCCGTCACCATTCCCACCGGAATGGCGATCAGTGTGACGACAGCGAGCTCCCCGAGCAGGATGAACGAGATCTCGCCGCGCGTGAACCCGAGCACGCGCAGGCTGGCGAGCTCGCGGGTGCGCTCCGACAGCGAGACCCGCGCCGCGTTGTACACGACTCCCCCCGCGATGACGCTCGAGAACAGGAGGTTGAAGAAGATCATCACGTAGAACGTGTCGGCGAGCGTCTTGTTGAAGCTCTCGATCGCGGTTCGCTTCAGCCCGACGCCGGCCACGGCGGGAATATCTTTCAAGCGGTCGTAGAGTGTTCCTGCCGCCGCGCCATCGACCTGCAGAAACGCGCCCGTCAGGCTGTCTCCCTCACCCGCCACGCGACGCAGCGCGTCGATCTCCATGTAGGCAGACGTCCCCATGTACTCCTCGACAATGCCGGCAACGGGTACCGGCTGCACGCGCCGCCGTCCATCCAGAATTTCCACGAGTATTTCGTCGCCCACAGCGGCGCCAAGCACCTCCGCCAGCTTGAGTGAGAGCACCAGGCCGCCTGGAGGCAGTCGCATGGGGCCGCCATTCACGTCGACGACGCGGTTCAACTGCGGATCCGGAACGAGCCCCTGGATCGAGACGATGCGTGACCGGTGTGTGGATCGCAGGCGTGCGGGCACCGCGCGTGTGGGCTCGGCGTAGAGAACGCCCGGCAGACGGCTGATTTCGTGGAACGACCGCGCGGAAGCGGGCAGCACGAAATTCACCGTGACGTCTTGGCGCTGGATCACGAAGAACTGCTGGTCCATGAGCACGCCGATCGAATCGAGGAAGAACGTGCCGAGGATGAGCATGCTGACGGCGGCGGCAATGCCGCTGACGGATGTTGCGGCGCGGACGGGATGACGGCCCACGTTCCGCAGGATCATGCGCACGGGGGCCGAGAGAAAACGCGCAAGGCCGGCCCGTTCGATCCAGCTCCTGCGGTACCTGGCCGGGGGCTCCGGACGCATCGCCTCCGCGGGGGGCAGCGCCGCGACGCGGCGCACCGCGTTCAGTGCGCCGAGCCCGGAGGCGGCAAAGCTCACGAGAACCCCGCCGATCACGACGTTCAACGGCAGAAAATACTGCAGCGTCGGAAAACGAAAGAAGTTGTTGTAGAGCGAGGTCATCCCCGATCCAAGCCCCGCACCACCCGCCACGCCCAGCGCGCCGCCCGCTGCGCCAATGAGGAGACTCAGTTTCCCGTAGTGCCACGACAGCTCGCCGTTGGTGTAGCCAAGCGCCTTCAACGCCGCAATCTGCTCGCGCTGCACCGACACGATCCGCGTGAGTACGACATTGAGCAGGAACGCCGCGACGAGCAGAAAGACGATCGGCAGGATCAGCCCGACGCTCTGCAGCTGCCGCAACTCGTTGTCGAGATACCAGTGAGACGTCTGCAGGCTGCGCGGCAGCGCGCCCAGCCCACCGTACCGCGCCAGCAGACGATCGAGACGCGCGATGACATCCGATTCAGACGCGCCACGCGACAGAGCGAGCGACACATGATTGAAGCCGCCCTCCATGTCGAACGCCGCAGCGAGGCTGCGCCCATCCATCCAGAAGATCCCGAATCGCGCATCGTCGGGCACCAGCTCGCCGGGACGGATGCTGTAGATGTACTCGGGCGAGAGCGCGAGGCCAACGATGTCGAGGTCACGGCGCCGCCCGTTGATCACCGCGCCGATGCTGTCGCCGGGGACGAGGTCGCGCGCGATCGCGAAGGCTTCGCTGACGACGACTTCGTCGGAATGACCAGGCTCCGGGTAACGTCCGTTGCGAAGGAAGAGATCGTTCAGCATCGGCACGCGCGGTATCTCGATGCCGATCAGGCGTCCGCTTGCGGGTTCGCGCAGGCCGGGCACATCCAGCGTGACGTCCACGACCACGCGCGCTTCGGCGCGAGCGACGCCGGGGATCTCCGCAATCCGTTCGCGCAGCGGGAGGGGAGCGCGCGTCAGTCCCGCGAAAACGTCCGCGAACCGGTAGCGCTCGTAGTAGGTCGCCTGTGTCAGCCGCAGCGAGGCGAACGTGCTCAGGTACATGATGAACATCGCGACCCCGGCGCCGATCACGAGGCTGATCGCGAGCGCCTGCCCTTTGAGCGCCCACAGGTCGCGCAGCAGTTTGCGGTCCAGGGGCGCAGAGAACGCAAAGAAGACAAAGAGCGCCGAGCGCAGGGATCCCTGCGAACTCGGCTTCTTCAACGGCCTCTGCGTCCTCACCAATTCAGGTCCCCCGCCTTCACCTTGCGCTCGTTGACCGAATCGCTGACGATGCGGCCGTCGGAGAGCGACACGACGCGGTCGGCCATGCCCGCGACAGCGGCGTTGTGGGTGATGACCGCCGTGGTCGTGCCCAGCTCCTCGTTCACCTGCTGAATCGCTTCGAGCACGAGAATGCCGGTTGCGATATCGAGTGCGCCGGTCGGCTCGTCGCACAGCAGCACGTCGGGACGCTTGGCGACCGCGCGCGCGATCGCCACTCTCTGCTGCTCGCCTCCCGAGAGCTGCGAGGGAAAGTGATCGAGCCGTTCCTGCAGATTGACCAGGCGCAGCGCGTCTTCCGGGGCCATCGGTTTGTCGACGATGTCTGTGACGAGGGCGACGTTCTCGCGCGCGGTAAGGCTGGGAATGAGGTTGTAGAACTGGAACACGAACCCGACATGCTTGCGGCGGTAGTAGGTCAAGTCCCGCTCGGATGCCGTCGTGAGGTTCTGTCCGCGATAGGTCACCGTGCCGGATGTCGGCACGTCCAGGCCGCCGAGAATATTCAGCAGCGTGGACTTGCCGCTGCCCGACGGCCCGAGCAGGACGAGGAATTCTGACTCGCGCAGTTCGAGGCTCACCCCACGCAGGGCCTGGACCTGGACCTCGCCCATGCCGTAGATCTTGGTGATCTCATGCGCAGAGAAGACCGTCGAAGCGGAGGCAGCGGCGGAGTGCGGCATCGGCAACGCAGAGGGATACGAGGAACTGTATACCGAAGATGGACCACTTACGTGCGCGGATGCGGCTGACCGCTGACCTACAATGTAGGCCGATGTCCACGATCCTCCAGGACCTTCCCGCCGGTGAGAAAGTCGGTATCGCATTCTCCGGCGGACTCGATACGAGCGCGGCGCTCCATTGGATGCGCGCGAAAGGGGCGATCCCTTACGCCTACACCGCCAACCTCGGACAGCCGGACGAAACCGACTACGAGAGCATCCCCCGCCGCGCCCTCGAATACGGCGCGCAGCACGCGCGCCTGATCGACTGCCGGCTGCAGCTGGTCGCCGAAGGCATCGCCGTTCTGCAGTGCGGCGCGTTCCATATCTCAACGGCAGGCGTTCCCTACTTCAATACGACTCCCATCGGCCGCGCAGTCACGGGCACCATGCTCGTCGGCGCCATGCGCGAAGACGACGTCCACATCTGGGGAGATGGGAGCACGTTCAAAGGGAACGACATCGAGCGGTTCTATCGCTACGGCCTGCTCGCGAATCCCGGGCTCAAGATCTACAAGCCGTGGCTCGATCAGGCGTTCATCGACGAGCTCGGCGGCCGCGCGGAGATGTCCGCCTACATGACCGCCGCCGGATTCGAGTATCGGATGAAGGCGGAGAAAGCCTATTCCACAGATTCGAACATTCTCGGCGCGACGCACGAAGCCAAGGACCTCGAACGCCTCGACACCGGCATGAAGATCGTCGAGCCGATCATGGGGGTGGCGCACTGGCGCGACGACGTGACGGTGAAGAACGAGCAGGTGACGGTCCGGTTCGACGAAGGGCAGCCGGTGGCGCTCAACGGGATGACGTTCAAGGACGGCGTCCAGCTCATTCTCGAAGCGAACCGCATCGGCGGCCGCCATGGTCTCGGGATGAGCGACCAGATCGAGAACCGCATCATCGAGGCGAAGAGCCGCGGGATCTACGAGGCGCCGGGGCTCGCGCTGCTCTTCATCGCCTACGAACGCCTCATCACCGGCATCCACAACGAAGATACGATCGAGCAGTATCGCGAGAACGGACGCCGTCTCGGCCGGCTCCTCTATCAAGGACGCTGGTTCGATCCACAGGCGATGATGCTGCGCGAGATGGCGCAGCGCTGGGTCGCGCGCGCGGTCACCGGCGAGGTGACGCTGGAGCTGCGGCGCGGGAACGACTACACCATCCTCGACACATCGTCAGTGAACCTGACGTATAAGCCGGAGCGTCTGACGATGGAGAAGGGAGAGTCGATGTTCTCCCCGCAGGATCGCATCGGCCAGTTGACCATGCGGAATCTCGATATCACGGACACGCGCGAGAAGCTGTTCACGTACGTGCGCGCGGGAGTGCTCGCGCCGTGGACGGGTACGGCGCTCCCCCACCCGGCCGGCGGGGATCGCGAGGACTAACTATGCCCAGGATCATCCCGTGCTGTCTGGCCCTTGCCCTCATCGCCGCCTGCGGCGGTGGCGGTGGCGGCTCGAGCCAGACGCCCACGACGCCCTCGCCGATCCCGTCGGTCGACACGTGCAATTCGCTTGGCGGGACCGGTTCCACGCCGGGCACGGGAATTCTCAACGGCAGCACCTGTTCTCCCGAGCGCTCGTCGGTCGTTCTCGTCAACCTGCGTGACGCGAACAACCAGCCGACAGGTGCCTGCTCGGGCACGGTGATCGCCCCGCGCGCCGTACTGACGGCGGCGCACTGCCTTGATGAAGAGACGCGTATCGCCAGGATCTGGGTCGGCGTTGGCGCTGAAGTCGTGGCGGACTCCTTCGCGTTCTATCCGAACTATCGCTTCAACACTCCAGGGACGTTCGACGTCGGCGTCATCCTGATGGCGCAGGATCTGCCCCGCAGCCCAGTGCCGATCCTCACGAGCCGCGACGCGCGGGCTGGTGAAACCGCCATCATCGCGGGCTGGGGCCGCGATCAGAGTAACGTGCCGGCCACGTTGCGCGCCGGCAGCACCACGTTGAGCGCGGTCAACGGCAGCCTGCTGGAAACGCTCTACGCTCCCCCCTCGAGCTCGGTGTGCTCGGGCGATTCCGGCGGACCGATCCTTCTCTCCGAAGGCGGGACCTGGTCGGTTGGCGGGATCACGTCCGCAACGTCGGACAACGTCTGCAACACGGGAACAAATTTCTATCAGGCGATCCGCCCGCCGAGCGTCAGGGACTTCGTGCTTCAGCACGTGCCGAATGCGATCCAGCGCTGAGCATGTTCAAAAAAGTCGCGATCGTTCTCGGCCTGGCGCTCACGATGGTCGTGGTTGCCGCGGGAGTGATGTACCTCATGGGTCTGCGCGTCGTGCTCGACGGCGGTGGATCTCCGACGCTCCGGTTCCCACGCTCGGCGGATGACCAGGCAGATGCGATCGCGCGGCATCGCGAGGCGCAACGTCAGGCCGCATCAGGAACAACGGCGCCGCCAGCGCCTGGCGTGCCAGCCTCACCTGCCCCCGCGGCGGACCCGCCTGGCGCGACGGCCGCCGCCAGACCCGCGGAATCGACGCACGCCCCGAAGTCGTCGCCGTACTGGACCGACTTTCGCGGTCCCGCGCGCGATGGTCACTACCGGCAACAGCAGATCCGCACGAACTGGCCCGCGTCCGGTCTGCAGCCGCTGTGGAAGCAGCCGGTCGGCGGAGGATACGCGTCGTTCGTCACGGCCAACGGCAGCGCGTTCACCATCGAGCAGCGCGCCGCGAAGGAAGTCGCGGCCGCCTACGACATCGCCACCGGACGCGAGCTGTGGACGCATTCATGGGACGCGATGTTCCACGAGATGATGGGCGGTGACGGTCCGCGCGCGACACCCACATGGCACGATGGGCGACTCTACGCGCTCGGCGCTACCGGTGAGCTGCGCTGCCTCGACGCGTCCACCGGGAAGCTGCTCTGGCGTACGAACGTCCTCGAGGACGCCGGCGCGTCCAATCTCCAATGGGGCATGGCCGCCGCTCCGCTCGTCGTCGACGACAACGTCATCGTTGTCCCTGGCGGGCAGAACGGCAAGTCGGTCATCGCTTACAACCGCGTGACCGGTCGGCAGCAGTGGTCGGCATTGAACGACACCGCGGCGTATGCATCTCCGATGCTCGTGACGCTCGCGGGTATTCGGCAGATCCTCGTCTTCAGCGCCTCGCGACTGATGGGGATCACGCCCGGGCGCGGCGACGTCCTCTGGGAGTATGCGTGGACGACGCAGTACGGCGTGAACGCATCGCAGCCGCTGCTGCTCGACGATCGTCGCGTCTTCGTATCCACCGGCTACGGCACCGGCGCGGCCGCAATCGAGCTCACGTCCGCCGGGGACGGACGCCTGTCAGTGAAAGAACTGTGGCGGACGAACCGGATGAAGAACCAGTTCACGAGCTCCGTGCTGCACGAAGGCTTCATCTACGGACTCGACGAGGCGATCCTCGCGTGCCTCGACGCCGCGACCGGAGAGCTGAAGTGGAAAGGCGGGCGTTATGGCTACGGGCAGGTGGCGCTTGCCAGCGGCCACCTGATCGTTCTGAGCGAAGGGGGTGAGCTCGCGCTGGTGCGCGCGACCCCTGAAAATCATCAGGAAATCGCGCGATTTCCGGCCATCGAGGGAAAGACGTGGAGCCATCCGGCGCTTTCCGAGGGATTTCTGCTCATCCGCAACATCAGCGAAATGGCTGCCTTCGACCTTCGCCGCTGAAAGTCGGGCCACAGGTTGTTATAAATTGTGGCTATCGGCGTCATACAACTATAAGAGGGTGAACAGGCATGAGAGCTGAAGCAATCCGCCGGGCAAAAACCGGCATGCTGCACGACGACGAGCTGCAGCATCTGATCCTGGAAAGGATCGAGGAAGACGGGTCGTTCGCGGTTGCGGCCGGCCGGGGTCGCACCATCATCAACGTACAGGTCAGCGACGGCGAGGTCACGCTGACCGGCGTAGTGCGCTCGGCGGCGGACCGCCGCCGCGCTGACCTGCTCGCGCGCGCAATGGGCGCCGCCAGCGTCGACAACCAATTGCGCGTAGCCGACGAGATGCCCGCGGGCAAGAGAAAGTAGCGCAGCCTTCAATTCCAGTCTCCAACTCCCAGTTGGAAGCAATTTGGGAGTTGGAAGTTGGGCCTTGGGAGTTGACGCAGACTTTCACAGGCCTTCAGGCCTCCCCCGCCCCAGGATGTCCCGTTTTCCGCCCCGCAATGCGTCTCGCCATCCCAAAGCCATTTACCGCGCCAAGATGATCGCGAAGGATGAGCTCATGCTGCTGTACCTCTGTCTCGCCATTCTCCTCGCCGGCCAGGCGAGCTCGACCAACACTGCGCGGACCGCGTACAACTCGCTTTTCGAGACCGACAAGTCCTTCGCGGCCGCCGCCGCGGGAAAACCGCCCATCGAGGCGATCCCCGCGATGTTTGCGGAAGACGTGAACGTGCCTGTCGGCGCGGCCTTCGTACAGGGCCGGCAGAAAGTAATCGATGCGATGAAAGCGACGCCCGACAACGTGAACGGACGCGTCCAGTGGACGCCCGTCGGCGGCAACATTTCGGCGGATGGCACACACGGTTTCACGTTCGGGTACATGACGACGACAAAGGCCGATGGCACGACCGTGCCGATGAAGTACCTCGCGTACTGGGTGAAGGGGACTGACGGCTGGCGCGTTGCGGTCTATCGCAGGCGTCCTCGTCCGCAAGGCGATGTCTCGACGACACCGATGGAGCCCTCGCTGCCTCCGCGGATGGTAGCGCCCTCCACAGACGCCGCGCTGATCCGCAAACACGGCGACAGCCTCGCGGCTGCGGAGAAGGCATTCTCGGATCTCGCGCAGACGGTCGGGCTCGGCGCGGCGTTCGTGAAGAACGGACGCGCTGACGCGATCAACATGGGCGGGGCGAAGACGCCCGCCTTCGTCGTCGGTGCGGCAGCGATCGGTGAGGTGGTCGGTGAAGGTGCGCCGACCGATCGCAGCGAGCTCGAATGGAGCGCCGATCGCGTGCTCGTCGCCTCGAGCGGCGATCTTGGCGTAACGATCGGCGCGATTCGCCCGCACAAAGCGGCAGAAGGACAACCGTCCGCCTTTCCATTCTTCACGATCTGGCGTCGTGACGATCCTTCGCAACCCTGGCGGTATATCGCTGAGTAACTCTACGAAACTGCAAACTTCACAACGAACGAAAGAGCTCAAAGAGACGAAGAGGCTTTTGGAGTTTGACGTTTGTAGTTTGGAGTCTGCTCCTGTTGTTGGCACGAACCTTCCAGACATCCCTCTGATAACGACGCAGACGCACTGCGGAGACGTACAAGGGGGAACTGGAATGGCGGAACAGACACGAGCAGGAACGCTGGGCTCCTCTTCGGGAACGAACCAGACGGGGACGAGCTCGGGCAGCAACGAATCGATCGTCGGTCGCGTTCGCGACCGGGCAACCGAACAGCTCAACACGCAGAAGAACAAGGCGACGGAAGGGCTCGGCAGTGTGGCGCATGCCGTGCGTGACACGACGCAGCGACTCCGTGACGAGAATCACGATACGGTCGCGCGCTTCGTCGAACAGGCGGCCGATCAGATCGAGAGGTTCTCCTCCGGCCTGAAGAACAAGGACGTCGGCGAACTGGTGAACGATGCACAGCGCCTGGCTCGGCGGCAGCCTGCCCTGTTCGTCGGCGGCGCCTTTGCGGTCGGACTGCTGAGCGCGCGCTTTCTGAAGAGCTCTTCACCGCGCGATAGCTACGACCGGCCGTACGGGGCGCTCGAGCGCACCGACTACGGAAGCGGGTACACCGGCAGCACGAACGCGTACGGCAACCGCGTACCCACATCGGCCGGCGCTGCGCCGACTTCTTCCACGTCACCAGGCACGGCGGGTGGATCGCAACGTACGACGTCTGCCTCACGCGGTTCCGACTACAAACCCACTGAGGGCATGTAATGGCTGACAGGCTCGACAACCGATCCGTTGGGGACCTTCTGGCGGAGCTGTCGCGTGAAACGAGCCAGCTCGTTCGGAAGGAAGTGGAGCTGGCCACGACCGAGATGACCGCCAAGGCGCGCAAGGCGGGTGGACACGTCGGCGTGGCTGCAACGGGCGGCGCGCTCGCACACGCCGGGCTGCTCGTGTTTCTCGCCGCGCTCGTCCTCGCACTCAGCGAGATGGGCGTCGCGCCGTGGCTTTCGGCGCTGATCATCAGCCTGCTGACGATCGGCGTGGGCTATCTGCTCGTCAACAGGGGACTCGCCGGGCTGCGTGGTACGAGTGTCGCGCCGACCCGCACCATGGAAACCTTGAAGGAGGATGCGCGATGGACGACACGACAAGGGGCATAGGCCCGGGCGACGACTTCAGCGGTCGTCGCGATGAGGAGATGCGCGGCCGCGCTACGACCGAGCGGTCGACCACGACACGCTCGACGGCAAACCCGGCTGCGGAAACGACGCGGGTAACGGGCCGCGAGTCGCAGTCGAGCGACCTCGATCCGGACTCGGAGCGTCGCGCGCGAGAGATCGAGGGTGAGATCGCCAGCACACGCGCCGAGCTGTCCGAGACGATCGATGCGCTGCAGGAGAAGCTGCGCCCGGGCAATCTCGCGTCCGAGGCGACGGAACGGGTCAAGGCAGTGACAACGGAAAAGGTGAGGAGCATGGCTGAAACGGCAAGTGGAACGGCACGGCAGATGATGTCCGAAACGCGGAACAACCCGATGCCCGCGCTGATGATCGGCGCAGGCGTGGCATGGCTGCTCCTGGACCGCACGCGAAAAGGAGGCAACGGTCGCCATCGGCAGCATGCCGAATGGTCCGACAACGCGTCGCCGAGATACGGCAGCTACAGCGAGACCGACGATTACTACCGCTCCTCGGGCTATCGCGGTGAGCAGGGCTGGCGTTCGAACCGCACGAGCTCGGAAGGCCTGAGCACGGAAGCGATCAGCAACTGGACGCGGGAAGCGGCCGGCGAAGCGCGCCAGACCGCGCGCCGCGCGCAGAACGGACTTCAGCGCATGATGCGGCAGAACCCCCTGCTCGTCGGCGCAGCGGCGATGCTCGTCGGCGCCGCCGTGGGCGCGGCACTCCCGGAGACGGAGAAGGAAAACGAGTGGATGGGCGACGCTCGCGACACGGTTGTCGACAAGGCACAGCAGGCCGCGCAGAACGCGACTCAGGCAGTGAAGGAAGCGGCCAACGAGGTCGTCGGCGACACCGTCAGCAAGGTGGCGGAGAAGGTAACGAAATAACGGCTCCCGGCTCCCGGCTCCCGAATCCCGGCTTCCTGGCGTCGGGGCCGTGGGCCCCGGACTCGACCTTTGCCATCGGAGTCCGTGGTAAGGCGGACACGACGGCGAATTCGCGGTCGGAACGCTCGGGGCAGGAACAAAATGCTGAAGGCTGAAGGACGGGGTAACGGTGACTTCGAACGTGTCCCCTCCATTCAGCCTTCAGCATTCAGCCTTCAGCATTCAGCCTTCAGCATTCAGCATTCAGCATTCCCTACGCCCCTCCGCCCTTCTTGGGCACGCGCGTCTCGGGCGCTGGACGTGTGGGGGACTTGGGCGCCTTCGCGATCCGGTCCTGCACTTCTTTGATGGCGCGCGCGAGCTGCGGATCGGTGCCGCTGGCCAGCTGCGCCGGATCGTCGACCACTTCGATGTCAGGGTCGACGCCGTGGCCCTCGGCGAACCAGTTCCCCTTCGGATCGTACATCCGGAACGTGGGAACCGTGACGTTGCCGCCGTCTACGAGGGTCGGTGCGCCGCTGATGCCGATCAGGCCGCCCCACGTGCGTGTGCCGATCAGCGGGCCGAGCCCGGCCTGCTTGAAGTAGGTCGGGAACGCGTCTCCGCCGGATCCGCTCCAGCCGTTGATCAGCATTACCTGCGGGCCTCGGTGAGCGACCGGCGGCCACTGCCAGCTCGCGCCATCACGCACCGCCCAGTACGCCAGAATTGGACGATTCAGCAGTTCGATGAAGCGATCCGGAATCTGACCACCGCCATTCCATCGCTCGTCGATGATCAGGCCATCCTTCTTCCACTGGCCCATGAACTGCTGCACCAGCTCGTTCTGCGCATCGACGCCGGTGCTCTGGACGTAGATGTAGCCGACCTTGCCGTTGGTCGCCTTGTCGACCATCTGCCGCCGCTCTTCGATCCAGGACCGGTAGCGGAGCTCCACTTCGCTCGCGAGCGTCTTGACCAGCACCTGCCGCGATCCTTCCATCGTCGGCTTGGCGTTCACGGTGAGGAGCACCGTCTTGTTGCCGAGCCCCTGGAATGCCGCCCACGGATCCTGCCTCGTGTCGATGATGACGCCGTTCACGGCGAGGATGTAATCCCCTTCCTTCACGTTGACACCGGGCTCGTCGAGGGGCGCGCGAACACCTACGTCCCACGGACCGCCGCGAATGATCTTCTTCACGCGGTAGGCGTGGCCGGCTGCCGCCTGCGAGCCCTCCGCCGATGGACCCGGTTCGGCCGGCGTCGTGGTCGTCGACGCGGGCCCGAGCTCCCAGTCGATCCCGAGCATCCCCACGTTGCGCGAGGGCGCGCTCTCCTTGTCACCGCCTCCGTAGTAGGTGTGTGACGCATTCAACTCGCCGATGAACTCGCCGATGATGAAATCGACGTCCCAGCGGGTGACCGCGTCATTCAGCAGCTTGCCGTAGCGGGCCTTCATGGCGGCCCAGTCCACACCGTGCATGCTCTCGTCGTAGAAGTAGTCGCGCTCGAAGCGATACACGTCCTCGAACATCTGTTTCCACTCGGCGCGTGGATCCACCGGCGATTCCATGTCACCGGTCGCGATCGGCTTCTCAAACTTCTGCGGCGACTTGATCTCGAGGATCGCCCATTTGTTCTGCGCAGCGACCAGCATCTTCTTGCCGTCCACGGTGACCTCGAAGCTGTTCGCATCATCGAGCACGGTCTTCTCTTCACGCTCGGTCAGGTCGAAGTAGACGATCGGACTCTTCGTATCCGACGATCCGGTGCGCGGCAGCCGGCGGAACAGCAGCTTGCCTTTGACGGCGGCGAGATTCGAGTAGTTGCCCGCCGGCGCCGGCAGCACAACCGCGCGATTCTCGAATCCATCGAGATCGATCTCCACCGGCTTCACGTCCGCAGCCGGCTTGGCCGTGTCTTCTTTCTTTTCTTCCGGCTTCTTTGCCTCGGCCGGTGCCTCGTAATCGTTCCTCGCGTGCAGCGGTGACTTCACGTCCTTGCGCAACGGAACGGCCACGAGCCGCGTCGCGTTCGGGTAGGCCCAGCTGTTGTCGAAGTCGCTGTACACAGGCGAGAAGTCGCGATTCGAGGCGTAGTAAAGGTACTGACCGTCGGGATCGAACACGGGCAGGTTGTCATTGAGATATCCCGTCGTCGCGCGCGTCAGCTTCGCGCCCTTCGTGTCGTAAAGGAAGATCGCGTTGTTCGCGTCGCCGGTCGGCCGCGAGTAGACCACCCATCGCGAATCCGGCGACCACTTGAAGTCAACCCCCTGGAGCGTCGGATGATTCATCCACTCCGGACACTCGTCGATTCTGGTGGTCTTACCCGAATCCATGTCGGTGATGTAGAAACGCATGGATTTGTCGATGAAGGCGACCTTCTTGCTGTCGGGCGACCAGAACGGCGCATAGCGGAACCCGCCACCGAGGGAGGTGATCTTCTTCTCGGGACCATTTCCCTCGGCAGGGCGGACGGTGAGCTCGTACTCGCCACTCCTGTCGCTCCAGTACGCCAGGGTTTTTCCATCAGGCGACCAGCGCGGATACCGTTCCGCCACGCCCGACGAACGGCTGGTGTTCACGACGGGGCCGAATTCCGCGGGCGCCGTGAACAGATCGCCACGCGCTTCGAAGAGCGCGCGCTTGCCCGTCGGCGAAACGCTTGCCCACTGGATCAGCGATTCCACCTTCGCCGTGCGCGGGCGCAGCGTCGTCTCGTCGGTGATCACCCGGACCGGAACCTCACGCTGCTTGCCCGAGGGCACGTCGAGATAGTAGAGGCGTCCGCCCGCCTGAAAGACGATCCCGTCGGGACCGAGCGAAGGGAACGTGATGTCGAAGTCGGTGAACTGCGTCACCTGTCGTGAGGTTCCCGCCTTCACGTCGTAGGCCCAGATGTTGTTGCGCTCGTTCGTACCGCGGTCGGAGACGAAGTAGATCGTTCCGCTATGCCACATCGGCTGCGCGTCGTTCGCGGGATTGCTGGTGATGTTCTTCGCGGACTTCGCCGTCAGATCGAACAACCAGATGTCAGGCGACCAGCCGCCCCGGTAGCGCTTCCAGTTGCGAAAGTCCTGCGCCATCGGCATGTACGCGAACTGGCGGCCATCCGGTGAGTAAGACCCGAACTCGCCATAAGGCACGACGAGCTTTTCGGGCAGTCCGCCGGCCGGGCTCACCGTGTAGAACTGGCTATACCGCTGCCGACCACTCTCCCGCGCTGCGGCGAACAGCACCCTCGAACCGTCCGGCGTCCAGCCGACGACGCGATCCGACATGGGGTGGTAGGTCAGACGCGTCGGCTCACCCCCGGCGCTGGGCACGACGTAGACGTCGATGTTGCCGTCATACGACGCGCTATACGCGACCTTGCTTCCATCGGGAGAAAAGCGCGGGAATGATTCTTCGCCAGGCGATGACGTCAGGCGGAAGGCCGAACCTCCCTCCTTGCTGACCAACCAGATGTCGCCCGCGTAAACGAAGGCGATCTGCGTCTTCGACGCGGCGGGATACCGCAGCATGCGGGCATCGATCTGCGCATGTGCCGGAGATCCAAAAGCGGAAAGGATGGCGAAACAGACGGCGAGGCGAGCGAGCTTCGAAAGCATTGATACTCCCGGGAAAAACGAGGAGTACCATTCTATCGGCTCGGGACGAACGGCGGGACGGGTGATAACTCCCACCGCCCTCCCAAGCCCGACTCCCAACTCCCGAGGCGGCCCGCGCGACGCGTGCACCTGGGAAGCTGGAAACTGGCAGTTCGGCGTCGACGGTCTACTTCTGAATCTTCAGTCTATCGACGACCGACTTGACGCCTTCCGTCTCTCGGGCGATCTTGACGGCACGCTGTTTCTCCGCGGCGGAGCGCACGTTGCCAGTGAGCGTCACGACGCCCTTGTTCGAGTCCACGTCGATGTTGAGGCCGGAGACCGTCGTGTCAGCGAGGAACTTCGTCTTCACCACCGAGGTCAGCGCCGCGTTCGCGGCGGCATCGCCGACCTTGTCAGCCGTCTCACCAGCCTTCTTCTGGGCATCATCCACCTTGCGATCCGTGTCGCGGGTGGCTTCCTTCGCTTCCCCTTGCGCCTTGTCATCGACACCGGTCGTCGGCGTCACGCCCGGCGTGACCGTCAAGCGATCGACGACGTCACGTACACCGTTGGTGTTGCGGGCGAGCTGAACCGCGCGCTCTCGCGCCGCCGGGGTATCGACCGCGCCGTTGAGCGTAACAACGTGATCCTTCGTATCCACGTCGATGCGATACGACTTCACCACGTCGTCGGCGGCCAGTTTGCCCTTGACCGCCGTCGTTATCCCGGGATCCGTCTGGGCACACCCGATCGCTGCCAGAGCAATGATCAGCGCGCCGACAAAACTGCCGAGTTTTCGTCGATACATGAATTCCTCCTTCACCCGGAGTCTGCAGACTCGATGCCGGATAACGGATCGGCTTGAAGCCGTTCTGTGGTGTATCGTCGCACCATGCTTCTCCGCCGCCTTACCGCTCCGCTTGCGCTTGGTCTTCTGATTGCGACGGCTCACCTCGATGCCCAGGCCAGCCGGCCGTTCGGAACGCTCCGGGAGCAGGCTGAACTGCAGCAGCGGTGGCTCGAGAAACGGCTCGACACTGTTCTTCCCGGCCTCATGCGCAAGCACGGCATCGACATGTGGGTGGTGCCCATGCGCGAGTACGCCGAGGATCCCGTCTTCAAAGCGCTCGTCGCTCCCGAAACGTTTGCCGCGCGCCGTCGCACGATTTACGTGTTCTTCGACCGCTGCGCGGCGGCGGCGATGCCGGTGACCGCATCGTGCGTCGAGCGCCTCGCGCTCGGAGGGACGTCGCAGGGCGGTGTGTTCGAGGCGAAACGGTCCACACAGAAAGCCGCGGGCGACGTAGGGCGCGGACAGCAGGCGGAACTCTGGGGCGACGAACAATGGCAGGCGCTGAAGACCCTGATCGAGGAGCGTGATCCACGCGTCATCGGCATCGATCGCTCGACGGTGTTCGCTTTTTCCGACGGCCTCACGAGCGGAGAGCTTCAGGGGATGAGCTCGGCACTTGGCGATCGCTGGACTTCGCGCTTTCGGAATGCCGAAGCGCTGCCGCTCGAACTGATCGCATCCAGACTGCCGGAAGAAGAGGCCTTCTTTCAGAAGATGACCGACCTCGTCTGGTCGATGACGCAGGAGATGTTCTCAGCAAAGACGATCACGCCTGGTAAGACGAAGACGAGCGATCTCGTGTGGTGGTGGCGTCAGCGGGTGAACGATCTCGGTCTCGACACGTGGTTTCAGCCGAGCGTGGAAGTCCAGCGTCAGGGAAAGACTGCAGAGCAGATCGGAAACGATCCCGTCATCGAACGCGGCGACGTCCTTCATTGCGATGTGGGCATCACCGTCGCGCGCCTCAACACGGATACGCAGCACAACGCGTACGTGCTGAGAGAAGGGGAAACGGATGCTCCCGCCGGTCTGCGCCGCGCGCTTGCCAACGCCAACGCCCTGCAGGACATCGTCGTCAGCGAGCTGCGTCCGGGAAGGACCGGCAACGAGATCCTCCTCGCCTCGCTCGCACGGATGAAAGAGGGCGGCATCAACGGAACCGTGTATTCCCATCCCATCGGCCTTCACGGTCACGGCGCCGGACCGTTGATCGGTCTCTGGGATTACCAAACCGGCGTGCCCGGACGCGGGGACGCGCAAGTGATTCCGAGCATGTGGTTTTCTATCGAGCTGCAGGCGACGACCCCCATCGCTGAATGGAAAGAGCAGCCGGTGAGAATGGCGCAAGAGGAAGACGTGATCATCGATGCGTCCGGCAGAGTCCGGTGGGCGCTGAGACGACAGGACAAGTTGTTTCTGGTCCGCTAATCGTTCTGAAACGCACTGTCCATAGCTCTTCAATAAATTACATTTTTCTTGGCGTCCGGCAGCCCAGCTGTGTATCATTGGTGCTGTCGGGCTTCTAACTCAGGCGGCCGTCGCAGAAGCTCCCCTACCGACACCAGCCAAAACAACCGAATACCCAATACTGCCCAGAGGAGCTCCCCAGCTCTCGGTTAGCTGGAGCTCTGCGATGAACCAACGTTCCCGATGGGTCGGACCGGCCGCTGCGGTGCTTTTCGTTCAGCTCTTCTGTTCTAACGCCACAGCGGATGCGGCCAGCATCACCGTACCTTCAGGCGGAAACCTGCAGGCGGCGCTCGATGCAGCTCAGCCAGGGGACACGGTCGTGCTCCCGGCTGGAACTCGATTCGTCGGTCAATACCGCTTCCCGGCGAAGGCAGGCATGGTGACCCTCACCTCGAGCGGAACGCTCCCTAACAGACGGATCACACCCGCCGATGCCTCGTTGCTGGCGACCATCGTGAGTCCGGTGGGGATGATGTCGATCGACATGACCGACGCGAAGAACTGGACGCTGGACGGCATCCGCTTCGAAGCGAACCCGGGGGGATTTGGCGAGGTCATCGGCATTCAGCGCGGCGAAAACATCGTGCTTCGTCGGCTGCTGCTCAACCTGCCGTCACCGCAAGAGCAAAAGCGCTTCATACTCGGCAACGGCCGCAACATCACGCTTACGCAGTCCTACTGCAGCGGTGTGTGGCGCTCCGGGCAGGACTCGCAGTGCTTCGTCGCGTGGGACGGCGCCGGGCCCTACGCGATCACCGACAACTTCCTCGAAGCCGCCAGCGAGAACGTCATGTTCGGGGGGGCCGACAGCATCTCTCCCGACAACATTCCCTCAGACATCCTGGTCGAAAACAACTTCTTCACGAAAAGACTGGAGTGGAAGGGGCAGCCCCGAGGCGTCAAGAACATCTTCGAGCTGAAATCGGCACGGCGTGTGATCGTTCGCAACAACATCTTCGAACGAAACTGGATCGATGCGCAGAGCGGGTCCGCCATCGTGTTCACGCCGCGCAATCAGGATGGCGCGGCCACCTGGTCGGTCATCGAAGACGTTCTGTTCGAATACAACATCGTCCGCGATACGCCGAGCCACTTCAACATTCTCGGATACGACGACATCTCGAAGTCCGGCCAGTCGACGCGGATCACGATCAGGCACAATCTGCTGCTCGGCACCGGCAGCGGCAGGATGGCGTTGATCGGTAACGAGGTCGGCGAGTTGACCATCGATCACAACACTTACGTGAACCCCGCGGATGGATCCAACGCAATGATGACGCTGTATTCGGAAGGGACGGTCGGGGTCGTCGGAGGCACACGCCTTCCCGCATTCGCGGTCGCCAACCTGACGGTCACGAACAACATGATGAGCGGGAACGCCTACGGTCTCCACAGCAGCGTCGGTTCCGGCACCGCGGCCCTGACGGCGATGACGCGCGGATACAAATGGAGCAACAATGTTGTCGCCGGCGGATGGGGATCCTATCCCGCGACGACGACGCTGCTGCCGGTCGCTCAGTATCCGGGTCAGTTCGATGCGAGCTACTACCTCGTCAGCATCAGTCCTTTCAAGTCGATGGCAACCGACGGAACCGACCTTGGCTGGAACCGGCCGGGTGAAACGACGCCCGTACCGACAACCCCGACGCCCGCCCCTCCGACGTCGCCAACGGTGCCAGTTGCCAGCGCTGTGACCATTACGACCGGTTCGTTGCCGGACGGACGCACAACTGTTCCCTACTCGGCACTCATAGCAGCGACCGGGGGCAGCGGGGCGTTCAAATGGAGTCTCACGTCTGGCACGCTGCCCACGGGACTGGCGCTGGATGCAAACACAGGTGGTATCACCGGCAGTCCGACGCGAACGGGCACGAGTACGTTCACCGTCCGCGCGGCAGATGCCGCCGACGCGACGAAAGCGGCGAGCAGCACATATATGGTCGGAGTCGCGGCGTCGGTGAACGTCACGACAACGTCACTGCCGATCGGGGTCAAGAGCAGTGCCTACACGGCAACGCTCGCCGCAGCGAACGCCGCCGGGCCGATCACATGGACCATCACGGCCGGTCGACTGCCGCCCGGGCTCACGCTCCAGGCGGCAACCGGTACGATCTCCGGCAGGACCAACGCCGCCGGCGCGTGGACGTTCATTGTCACGGCAACGGACGCGAGCAGCAGCGCGTCGGCCTCGCTGGCGATTCTGGTGGACAAGAAATAGCAGGCGACCGGGAGATCGGCCGACCCGCTATCCGCGGGTCGGTCGATCACGTGTAATACCGCCGATACATTCCGCGCCTGAAGATCCAGCCGCCGAGGGGACCGAGCCAGCCGAGCACGTGATACATGAACCCCAGATCCATCAGCTCGATCAGGTTTCCGTCGAAGTCGCGGCAGAAGAAGAACGAGTGGCCGCGCGGCGAGCGCTCCGGACGGCTGATGCACTCGACACCCTTCGACTGAAGGTAGTCGTACCACCTCGGCAGGTTGCGCACGTTGAATGACATGTGGGTCAGGCCGACTCGGTTCCAGGCCACCTGCACCGGGGGGTGCTTCGGCTCGAAGTGGAAGATCTCGAGAACGGCGCCGCCGGGCACGCGGATCCAGCCGATCTTGCAGCTGGGGGCATCAGCCGTCACACCGAAGAAGCTCTTCACGCGCTCGGGCGGCGTATCGGCCACACCCACGAGCGGGCACCCGAAGATCTCCCAGTAGAACTTCACGCACCTGTTGAAATCAGAGACGGTGATGCCCGTGTGGCTGAACGACCTGGCTTTCATCCAGTGGTCTCCATCGATCGACCGATCTGCCGATCGACTGATCGGCCGATCTTCAAATCGGTTTCCATGATGTGATCCGCGACACGGAGCGCCTGCGCGATGATCGTCAGCCCGGGGTTCACCGCCGCCGAGGACGCGAAGAAGGACGCGTCGACGACGAAGAGATTCCGCACGTCGTGGGTGCGGCAGAATGGGTCCAGCACCGAGTGCGCGGGATCGGTGCCGAAGACCAGCGTTCCGCACTGGTGCGTCGTATTCCGCGCGCCGTGGGAGTGCTTGACGACCACTGGAAAGCCGAGCCTCCTCAGGATCCGCTTGGTTTCCCTGACCAGCAGGTGGTGCGCACGAAGGTTGTTGGGCGTGTAGTGCAGCTGGATCTTTCCATCGGCAGCGATCGTCACGCGATTCTCCGGAACGGGTAGATCCTCCGACATCACGAGCCAGTCGACGCCGCGCGCCACCCACCAGTCGTACGCCTGCACCGGGATCCACGGCACCACCGTCTGCGCCATCACTCCGTGCGTCCGTCCCTGTGACTGGATCGAACCGAGCGGGTACTTCGTCCTGCTTCCTGCCAGATAGAAGTCGTTGATGGCCACCGTCTTCTGAAACACCGTCGAATTCTTCTTCGTCGGGTGAAAGCCCTGCATCATCGTCGCGAGGTGCGCCATGTAGCGGCGCCCGACGAGGCCGGACGAATTCGCCAGACCCTTCGGGTGTTTTCCTCCGGCCGACCGCAGGAGCAGCGCCGCGGAGTTGATCGCGCCCGCCGACACCACGAAGACTGGCGCTTCGACGCGAATGACGTCTCCGCCCTTTTCGATCTCTGCGGCAACCACACGCGTCCCCGACGGATCCGTGAGCAGCCGGCGCACGCACGAATTCGTCCACAGCGTCATGCGTCCGTTCGCGCCCCGCATGGCCGGGCGCACGCAGACCACATCCGCTTCGCTTTTCGCGTGCAGCCGGCACGCGAACGAGTTGCACGTGTTGCACAGCACGCAGCCGTCCGCCTCGCCGGGCCGCAGAATGCCGAGCGGAAGCGGCGAGGGATGCAGCCCCATCGCGCGGAGCTTGCCGGCGATTTCCTCCATCGCTGTCGCGTGCGGGATGTTGTCGAACGGATAGGGGCCCCGGGCCGGTTCCGTCGGATCGAGGCCGTGGCGCCCGCGCACGTTATAGAGGCGCTCGGCGCGATCGTAGTACGGCGCGAGCGTGTCGTAATCGATCGGCCACGCCGGTGACACGCCATCCATGTGCTCGACGGCTTGAAAGTCTTCGCGGCGAAGGCGATAGAGTACGGCGCCCCAGAATTTCGTGTTGCCGCCCACGTTGTAGTGTGTGTACGGGCGGAACGCCTGGCCGTACGCGTCGAGCCACAGCTCGCGCGTCTGATAGCGCAGGTGCTTCCAGACCGCTTCCGGATCCCAGTTCTCCGCTTCCTGCGGGATGAAATCGCCGCGCTCGACGAGGAGAACACGCGCCGACGTACGGGCCAGCGCCTGCGCCATGGTGCCGCCGCCGGCGCCGCTGCCGATGACGATGATGTCGTAGTGGTGTTTCACGCGCTGGGGGAATGATACCTGCGGGTCAGCCCTCTCGTAGCAGTTCCGACGGGCTGATCGAGGCGGCGCGTCTGGCCGGCGCGTAGCAGGCCAGTGTGGAAAGCGCCGCAGCGATGAGCGTGGCCGCCGCGAACGTCAGCGGATCCAGCGGTGTGACGCCGTGCAGCATGTGCCGTAGGGCGTGCGCCGCAAGCGCCGCCGCGACGAGTCCTGCGCCGACGCCCCACGCGATCAGCACGACACCGTCACGAAGGATCAGGCGGATGGCACCGGCATCGGTCGCCCCGAGGGCCATCCGGACGGCCAGCTCACGCCGGCGCTCGGTGACCCCCTGCGCAACGGCGCCCCACACCGCAACGGACGCGAGCAGCAGCGCGAGCGCCGCAAACGTGCCTGCGAGCTCCAGCCGGAGGCGCCGCTCGGCGAGCGATCCGGCAACCACGTCGTCGAGCGACTCCGGGGTGAACAGCGGCAGCGTCGGATCGAGTCGCTGGATCGTCTGGCGCACCGCTCCTGAGAGCGCCTTCGGATCCCCGTGCGTCCGGACCACCAGGTACGCCGCGCTCGGCGCGATGCGCTCCCAGGTGGCGAAGACTGCCGGGATCGCCTGCTGGTCCAGCCCGCCGTACTTCACGTCGCCGATGACCCCGATGATCAGCGGTTTGATGCGTCCCGCGGGTGTGGGCATGCCGACCGGCCACTGCTTGCCGAGCGGATCCTGGTCACCGAACAGGCGTCGCGCCGCCGACTGCGAGATGACGACGGTGGGAACGGCAGCGCCCGGATCGCGACCGTCGAACAACCGGCCATTCAGAAGCTTCGCGCCGATCGCTTCAAGGTAACCGGGGGTGATGGCGGCGAAATTCAGCGCGAAGACATCCGATCGCTCGTCGCGCACCACGTTGATCGTCATGCGCAGCTGCGTGCCTCGGGTCGGCAGGTCGCTCCCGACACCGGCGTTGACGACGCCTGGCAGCGAACGCACATCCTTCAAGAGCCGATCGACGAACTGCGCGCGATCGGTGAGGTTGAAGCGAACGGTTTCCGACAGCATCAGCCGGCTCACCAGCGCCTGCTGCTGCTCGAACCCGCGCTCCGCGACGAGGATCGTCCGCACGGTCCGCGTCAGGAGTCCGGCGCACACGAGCAGCACGACAGTCATCGCAATCTGAGCGGAGACGAGAGTGCTTCGTGCCGCACCGCGCCCGCCGACGGCACGCTCCGACGTCTGCTGCAGAACGATGCCGGCCTGGCTCCGCAGCGCGCGGATGGCGGGCGCTGCGCCGCTCAGGAGCGCGACGACGACGGCGAGCACGGCGCTGCCGGCGATGACCGGCGAGCTGAGGGAGACCGCCTGCATGTTGGCGATCACGCCGGGTCCGAAGACGACGAAGGCGCGGATCACGAGGTGCGCGAACCAGAGGCCCAGCGCCCACCCGCAACACGCGATGGCAAATGGCTCGGCGAACGACGCGCTGAGAAGCTGCACCGTCCCGCCACCGAGCGCACGCCTCACCGCGAACTCACGGCGCCGCGACACGGCGCGCCCGACGAGCAAGCCGGAGACGTTGGCGCAGGCAATGAGCAGCACGACGCCGACGCCCCAGACGAATGGCAGCACGGTGGCTCGCGGCTGCCGCCGGAGCTCTTCGTCGAGACTGCGCACGGTTGCGAACCGCTTTCGCGGATCCGTGAGGCCTTCGTTGAGCTCGCCAGCCACGCGCGCGGCGTCTTCCTGCGCCTGCGCGAGCGTCACACCAGGCGCGAGCCGTGCGAGCAGATGAAAATCGCGCTGGTCCTGGACAGTGAAGAAGGCCACCTTCGGGACGGCGTCAGCCGGAACCCAGACGGCCACTTCGTCGATGGGAAAGGCGAAACCCGCGGGCATCATCGCCGCTGCACTGAAGCTCACGGGGCCGATGCTGAGACCGCGCTGGCGCCAGGGTTCCGCCGTCCCAAGCTGCTCGGCGAGACGCGAGCTGACTGCCAGGGCCGGCGTGCCACCTTCGATGTGCCTCGTGCTTCCCTCCTGCGGCGCGACGCCGAGCACGTCGAAGAAGCCATCGGTCACCATGGCACCGCGGACGCTGCGCGGGTCGCCTGCGCCGCGAAGCGTGAACTGCGCGGTACTGTAGGCCGCAATACCGGAAAATGCGCGCGCGCGCCGGCGGTACTCGTCCACCTGCTCACGCGAGACGCCGATGTCGCTCTGGGAGTCGTTCGAGCGGTGCAGTGTGATCACCAGAAGCCGCGCCGCGTCCCTGTACGGCAGCGGCCGCAGGAGCACGCCGTACGCCACCGCGAGCACGCCGGTCGACAGCCCGATGCCAATCGCGAGCGTCAGCACCGCAGTCGCGAGGAACACCGGCGCACGCATCAGCGTCCGGGTTGCGGACGTGACCTCACGGACGAGGGCGGTCATTGGGGTCATTAGATATCAGATCCGGTCACGTGCGTACGTGCGGCGTGCGGCGTGCTATTTGCCGCGTGCGACGTGCGACGTGCGCATGAGCGAAGCGGGTACCATGGAGGTGTGAGTCCCCGGGCATCCGATCCGCGCCGGCGGTGGACGCTGGCACATGTTCTCGCGCCATTCGTCGGCGAACGCACGCGCGCGAAGGGTTACAGCTACCACGTCACCGGTACCGTCAAGATCGTTCAGAGCACGACCGAGGCGATCGTCGCCGAGGTGCGCGGCACCGAGACGTACACGGTCAACATCGTGCGCGAGGGTGAGGGCTTCGTCTCCAGTTGCGAATGCCCCTTCTTCCTCGATCGCCACGACGTGTGCAAGCACATCTGGGCCGTCGTCCTCGCCGCGGACGCCGAAGGCCTCCTCCCGCCAGACGGGCCGGGTTCATGGCTGGACGTCATGAGCGAACAGGATGCGCGGGCGGCGCAGAGCTCGCAGCGCGCCGCCACGGCGCGGCGCTTCGATGCGTGGGAGCGGTTTCTCGACGGCGTTCTGCAGCAGGTCGCCGTGTTCGACTCGGCGCAGCCGCTCACCAGGTATGCCAATGGCGAACTGCTCTATGTGATCGATCGCGACCTCACGCTGCAGGGGCACGGGGTCGCGGTGACGGTGCTGTGGCGTCAGCGGAAGAAGAACGGCGAGTGGGGCAAACCGCAGCCCGCCGGCCTCACGGCGCCGGAAATCGCACAACTGCCCGATCCTCTCGACCGCGAGATCCTCGCCGCCCTGATCGGCGCCTCCGATCCCTACGCGGGCAACTACGCCACCGTCTACGCCCGCGCGTCGTTCCGACTGGTCGGCCCGATCACCGATCGTGCACTCTGGCTTCTGGCCTCGAGCCGTCGCCTGTACTTGCGGGATGCGAACCGCGACTACGACGAGCTCAGGCCGGTGACCGGCGATGAAGGCGCGCCGTGGGTGTTCAACCTCGAGCTCCTCGACGGACAGGATGGGCGCCGGCATCTGTCGGGGTACCTCGCGCGCGATGTGGACCGCATGGACGTCCACGAGCCGCAGCTCGTGCTCGCCAGCGGATATCTGATCGCGCGTGGCGCACTCGCACGACTCGAACATGGCGGCGCGTTTCCATGGCTGTCGGAGCTCCGCCGGCTGCCGCACGCACCCTCATTCCCGCCCGAGGCGGCGCCGCGTCTCGTTGAAACGCTCGCGCGGAGCCGTGTGGATCCAGGCGTGCTGCCGCAGGATCTCCGATACGAAGTCGTGCAGCCGCGGGTGCGCCCCCGCGTCAGCGTCTCTCGCGCTCGCGCGGCGGCGTACCACGGAGAACCCGAACTGGTCGCCCGCGTCGAGTTCGAATACGAGGGTACGGTCGTCGCGAATGACGAACGCGCCCTGGATTACGACCCGCACCGACGGCGGATGGTCCGTCGCGATGCCGGCGCGGAGCGCGATGCCGTGCAGCGGCTCCAGCAGCTCGGGTTCCGCCGCCGGTACACACCGACCGGCGGCCCCGCCGACTTCAGCGTCGCCGTGGCGCAGTTCGGCCGCGCCGTCCGCACCCTCGTCGCGGAAGACTGGCACGTCGAGGCCGACGGATCCGCGTTTCGGACCGCGCGGAACATGCGCGTGCAGGTGAAGTCGGGGATCGACTGGTTCGAGCTGCACGGCGACCTCGACTTCGGCGAGGGACGCACGGTGCCTCTCACGCAGCTGTTGGCGGCGCTCAAGCGCGGCGAAGGCACGGTGCTCCTCGACGATGGAACGCGCGGCATGGTGCCGGAAGACTGGCTGCGCCGCTACGTCCGCATCGCCGGCTTCGGTGAGGTCGAGGGAGACCACGTCCGCTACCGGCCGTCGCAGACGGCGCTCCTCGATGCGCTGCTCGAGACGCAGCCAGAGGTCGACGTCGACGAGACGTTTGCGCGCGCCCGCGCCGCCATGGCGGACTTCGGCGGCGTGCGCCACGTCCGCCCGCCCGCGTCGTTCACCGGGAGCTTGCGCGAGTACCAGATCGAGGCGCTCGGGTGGTTCGAGTTCCTGCGGACGTTCGGCTTCGGCGGCTGTCTCGCCGACGACATGGGCCTCGGCAAGACGGTCATGGTGCTCGCCCTCCTCGATGCGAGACGCTTGCCGGAGAGTCTTCCGCCCGAAGACGGAACTGTCACGACCGCAGACAATCGGCCGTCCGTTGCGGTCGTGCCGAGATCGCTCGTCTTCAACTGGATAGCCGAGGCGAAGCGCTTCTCGCCGGAGCTGCGCGTGCTCGACTACACGGGGCCTGACCGGGCGGAGAAAGTTCTCACCGACTACGATCTCGTGCTGACGACGTACGGCACGCTGAGACGCGATATCGTGCTGCTGTCGGAGCAGGAGTTCGACTACGTCATCCTCGACGAGGCGCAGGCGATCAAGAACGCGCAAACCGCCTCCGCCAAAGCCGTCCGTCTGCTCAAGGCGCGCCATCGTCTCGCCCTCAGCGGCACGCCGGTCGAGAACCACATCGGCGAGCTGTGGAGTTTGTTCGAATTCCTCAACCCCGGGCTGCTCGGCTCGTCGAGTGCGTTCCGGCGCGCTTCCCTCATTCAGAAGCGCGACGGCGGCGAAGACCTGGCGCTCGTCGCGCGGGCGCTCAAACCGCTGATCCTGCGCAGGACGAAGGAACAGGTCGCGCCGGAGCTGCCGACGCGCACCGAACAGACGATCTACTGCGAGCTCGACGAGGCGCAGCGGCATACCTACGACGATCTTCGCTCCCACTATCGCGCGAGCCTGCGACGGAGAGTCGAAGAAGATGGGCTCGCGAAATCCAAGATGCACGTGCTCGAGGCGCTGCTGCGGCTGCGGCAGGCCGCCAGCCACATCGGCCTGATCGACAAGCACAAGCCGCATCAACCGTCCGCGAAATTCGATGTGCTCATCCCCCGCCTGCTGGAGGTGATCGACGAGGGGCACAAGGCGCTCGTGTTCTCCCAGTTCACCGAACTGCTCGCGCTGCTCCGCGAACGGCTCGACGAGGCAAAGGTGACCTACGAGTACCTGGACGGCAAGACACGGGATCGCGCCGAACGGGTGGAGCGCTTCTCGACCGATCCCGATTGTCGCGTCTTCCTCATCAGCCTGAAGGCGGGCGGCCTCGGTCTCAATCTCACGGCCGCGGAGTACGTCTTTCTGCTCGACCCCTGGTGGAACCCGGCGGCCGAAGCGCAGGCCATCGACCGCGCGCACCGCATCGGCCAGTCGCGTCACGTGTTTGCGTATCGCCTGATCGCAAAGGACACGGTGGAAGAGAAAGTCGCGGAGCTGCAGGCGTCGAAACGCGAGCTTGCGGATGCGATCCTCAGCGCCGACCCCGCCCTCATCCGAAACTTGAAACCGGAAGATCTGGAGTTGCTGCTCTCCTGATTCTTTAACACGGAGAGATCTCGACCTATCGGTCCACGGCCTCGACCCGTCGTGTCACGGGCAACGAGATTGCACGAGTCGGCGGCATGAGGCTGAACCGCTGGATTGCTGTGCTCGTCCTCGCGCTGGCTGCCTGCGGATCCGCCAGCCCCACGCAGCCTGCCAACAGCGAAACACCTGTCGTGGTTGCGCTCGGTGACAGTCTCACGGCCGGCCCAGGGCTGCGCGACGAGGAGGCGTACCCGGCGCTCCTGCGACAGCGGATCCGTGCGGCGGGGCTGCCGCACGAAGTGGTGAATGCGGGAGTGTCAGGCGATACGACCGCCGACGCGTTGGCCAGGCTCGATCGTGTGCTCGTGCCGCGAACGGCCGTCCTCATTGTGGCCCTGGGGGCGAACGATGGACTGCGCGGCGTACCGGTTGCGGACGTGACGGCGAACCTCACGGCGATCCTCGAAAGAGCTCGCGACCGCAACCTCCATGTGCTCCTCTGCGGGATGGAGACGCCGCCGACGCGAGGCCTGCAGTACTCGATCGACTTTCACAACGTCTATCCCGCTCTCGCGGATCGCTTCGACGTGCCGCTGATGCCGTTCCTCCTGACGGGTGTGGTCGGGCGCCCCGAGCTCAACCTCGCCGACGGCTTTCACCCGAACGCCGCGGGGATGCGCATCATCGCGGAGAACCTGTGGCCCTACCTGGAACCGCTGCTCCGTTGATGGTCCCGTACACACGATCCATCAACACCTGATCTTCCATCGCGCGCTCGAGACTCATCTCCGGCTGCCCTCCGTCGCGGATCGCGCGGTAGAAATCCCGATACATGGCCTGGTAGCCGCGAAGATCGCGGAATCCCGGCACGATGATCCGCGGCAGACCGCGGCCACGCACGAAGATGAACGCGCCGTTCGATTCGAAGGTGATGATCCCGTCACGGCCGAACAGCTTCGAGACCCGCAGCCCACGCAGCAGCGATGGCACTTCGCGGGAGTAATAGACCGACGCGGCGGCACCGTTGTCGTACTGAAACGCCACGAGCATGCTCTTCGCGCGCCTGTCGGGCCCGTCATGCGAGGCAGGCGGACGGTAGCCATGCACCGTGGCGGGCAGAATGCGCGGCCCGAGGCTGCCCGCGACGTGCAGCCAGTGGATGCCCTCTTCGAAGAACGCATCACCGCCGGCCATCGTCTCGTCGTTCCGCCAGTCGTCGGCCGGTTTCAGGCGCTTCACGATGGTCGTGAAGTGCGCCAGCACCATCTCGCCGATGGCGCCGTGCGCGAGCAGCCGGCGAAGCGTCACGGCAAGCGGCTTGTAGTGATCGTTCTCGCCAACGAGCACGACCCGCCGCGCGCGATCGCGGGCGTCACGGACCATCTCGTAGTCTGCCATCGTGAGAAATGCGGGCTTCTCGACCAGGACGTGCTTGCCCGCGGCGAGCGCCGAGAGCGTCAGCTCGAGGTGGAACTTCGGTGGAACGGCGATGACGACGGCGTCGATGGAAGGGTCCGCGATGGCAGACGGGTAGTCCTGAAACATGCCGGCGCCGCCATGCACACGGCAGTACTCGGCGGCCTTAGCGGCATGACGGCTTGCATAACTGCAGACTACGTGCGTGCGCAGGTTGCGCAGGTTGCGGCTGTGCACGCCGGTAATGAAGCCGCAGCCGAGAAAGGCCAGGCGGATCGGATCAGCCATCGAACTGGTTGCTTCATCATAGCCGCGATAAAATTCAGCTTCTCGCTCATGCCTGCTGCCGCCTCGCTGGGCACCACGCACACGGCCACCGTCAACGGACGGTTGCGGAAAAAAGACGCGCTCCTGCGGCCGGCGCAGGTCGTCGTCAGTCCGGAAACCGGCCTGCGCTACCACATCGAGCGGCTGCTCGGGCAGGGCGGTTTCGGACAGGTGTATCTCGCCTCACGGATCGGCCGCTCCGCCGAGGTTCCCGAGATCGTCTGCGTCAAGGCGAGCACGCATATCGATGCGTGGATCCGCGAGTCGTACTTCGGCGGGCTGCTCGACGGGCATCCCCGCGCGATCCGCGTCTACGACCGCTTCCCCTTCGACGCCGGTGACGGCACGCTGCTCTACTGCCTGGCGCTCGAGTATGCATCGCTCGGCGACCTCAGCACCTACCTCTCGCGGAACGGTAAAGGGTGGACCGAGGCGGCGGCGCGCCGAGAGATCGCCGGCGTTCTCGAGGTACTCGGCAAGCTGCACCGCGGGCAGATGCTGCACCGTGATCTCACGCCGATGAACGTCTTCGTCTGCGACAATCGGCGCCTGAAGCTCGGCGACTTCGGAATCGTGCGCCAGCAGAGCGATGTGCGCGGCATCACCGCACGCACCATGAATGCACTCACGGCGCCGAGCGACATCCTTGCGGGTTCCGCGCCCAAATGGCAAGCGCGCGATGACGTCTATCAGGTGGGGCAACTGCTCGCGATGGTCGTCAAGGGAGACGCCCGTGAACGGATCCGCACGTTCGACGTCCGCCGGCTCCCGTGCAGCGATCACCTGAAAGAGATCGTCTACCGCTGCATCGGCGAACGGCGCAAGCGATACGAGAGCGCGGACGAGCTGATCGAAGCGTTGCGGAACCCGCCGGCCGCGCTGAAGGCCGGCGTGCTGAGAACGCTCAAGGGGGTGCATCTCGCATTCACCGGAATCCTCAGCAGGCGCCGCACGGAAGCGGTGGTTGCGGCTCGTCGCGCCGGCGCCATCGTTCACGGCGGCCCGTCGGCGAAAACAACCGTGGTGGTGCGCGGCAAACCCAACCCCTTGCAGGCCGCCGGAAAAGACGGCGGCATCAAGCTGATGGAGATCAAACGCCTTCGCGAGAAGGGCCATCGCATCACGCTGTTGAACGAGACGCAGTTCTGGCGTCTCGCCGCGCGGCGCTGATCATGGCAGCGCCGCGAGTATTCATCGTCGGTGGCGGCTTCGCGGGGCTCGCGGCAGCCAAGGCGCTTGCACGCGCACCGGTTGACGTCACGATCTTCGACCGGCGGAATCATCACGTCTTCCAGCCTCTGCTGTACCAGGTGGCCACGGCGTCGCTCTCACCCGCCGACATCAGCGCACCAATCCGCTCCGTCGTCAGCGGTCAGGACAACTGTGAAGTCGTGCTCGCCGCCGTGAAGAGTGTCGATGTGAACAACCGCCATCTGCTGCTCGACGGTGGCCATGCCAGCTACGACTACCTGGTGCTCGCCGCGGGGGCCACGCACGCGTATTTCGGACACGATGCGTGGGCGCCCGTCGCCCCCGGCCTGAAGACGATCGAAGACGCGACCGAGCTGCGGCGGCGCATTCTGCTCGCGTTCGAGTCGGCGGAGTACGAGGGCAGCGATGAGGCGCGAACCGCAGTGCTCACCTTCGGGATCGTCGGCGGCGGGCCGACCGGCGTGGAGCTCGCAGGGGCGATCAAGGAAATCGCGGGACAGACGATTCCGCGAGACTACAGGCACATCGACACACGGACGACCCGCGTCATCCTGTTCGAAGGAGGACCTCGAGTTCTACCGACGTTCCCACCGGAGCTCAGCATGCGGGCGCAACGAGACCTCGAGAAGATGGGTGTCCACGTACGGCTGAACTCTCTGGTGACCGAGGTCACGCGCCACGGAATTCACATCGGGCAGGAGTTCATTCCCATCCGCAATATCTTCTGGGCAGCGGGCGTGAAGGCGAGCCCCCTGGGCACCTCGCTGGGCGTACCCCTCGATCGCGCGGGACGCGTCGTCGTTGGCCCCGACCTGACCATTCCCGGGCACCCGGAGGTGTTCGTCACCGGCGACATGGCGTCTGCGAAGTCAGCCGACACTGGCCATCCCGTTCCAGGAGTTGCGCAGGGTGGGCTGCAGATGGGTCACTACGCGGGCGAGATCATCGCGCGGGAGGTGACCGCCGGTGCCTCACCGGCGGACCGCAAGCCGTTCGTTTACCGTGACAAGGGATCCATGGCAGTGATCGGCAAGGCGAGAGCGGTCGCGCAGATCGGCAGGTTCAAGTTCGGCGGGTTCGTCGCATGGCTCGTGTGGGGCGGGATCCACATTGCATTCCTCATCGGCTTCCGCAACCGGATGCAGGTGTTACTCAGCTGGTTCTGGAACTGGCTCCTGAATGCGCGCGATGCCCGGCTGATCACGGGAGACGCACGGCTCGAGCTGGCGCGCGTACGCTCGCGGGAATTTGTACAGGACGACACTCCCGCGCCAACAATCCGTACAGACGAAACCTGAAGATCGCACAGCCCGCGCGAAGTCCTCCACTGGCATGGAAAGTGGTTCTTCAAGAGGGAACCACTGAAAGAGAGGAGGCCTTCCATGGCAGAGAACAAGAGTGCGTCCGCGCAGCGTCCGCAGGGGCAGAACACCTCCCGCGACGAACAGTCCCGCGGCGAATCGATGCAGCGGCGGCCCTCGCGTGGCGAGAGCGGCCTCGCGCCCTCGAGCATTTTCGCGGGCAGCCCCTTCCAGATGTTCCGCCGCATGACCGAAGAAATGGAACGCGCGTTCTTCGGCGGATCTCAACAGGCGGAGACAAGCATCTGGTCACCTCGTGTTGAGGCGTTTCAGAAGCAGGACAAGTTCATCGTCCGCGCGGAACTGCCGGGGCTCAAAAAAGACGACGTGGAAGTGAGCGTGACCGAAGACGCGGTCACGATCCATGGCCAGCGCCAGGAAGAGCACGAGCGGAACGAGGAAGGGTTCTACCACTCCGAACGCTCCTATGGCAGCTTCTACCGATCGGTCCCGCTTCCTGAAGGTGTGATCACCGATAGTGCCGAGGCGTCATTCAAGGATGGCGTGCTGGAGATCCGGCTGCAGGCTCCACCGAACGAAGTCCGCAAAGGCCGGCGCATTGAGATCGAGTAATCCGGCTCGCGGCTCGCGGCTGGCGGCAACACAACGGCTTCCGGCTCCCGGCTCCCGGCTTCCGCTCGGAAAATTGCGAGTGGAAGCCATTTTTCGAAAGCCGGAAGCCGGAAGCCGTTGTGCGAAAGCCGAGAGCCGGAAGCCGGAAGCCGTTGTGCGGAAGCCGAAAGCCGTTTCTCCCTGCTGAGTAAACAAATCACACGTGGCGCTGCGGCTCTACACGGCTCACCCATTACCGACTCTTGGCTCGGGAGGCGCTCACGCTGCGACTTCGCACTCGTGTCACTGGTCTGTTGCTTGCACCACGTCATCACGAATGCAATCCCCAGGAGGGTATGAATGAAGCGGAACATTTTCTTTGGTACGTTGTTCTCCGCCGCGCTTGCGGTAACCGTTGCGGCGCAGGGCACAGGGACAGGATCAACAGGATCACAGGCTGACCAGCAGAAGGGCAACCAGCAGGTCACGGTGACGGGTTGCCTCCAGAATGCGGACGTGGCCGGCGGCGCTGCGGCCACTACAGGCACAAGCGGTGCCGCCACGAGCGGATCCGCCGGCAGCGGCGCGCAGTTCATGCTCAGCAACGCGAAGGTCACGAAGGGAAGCAGCGGAGCGGCGACCTCAGGGACCGGAACTGGCACTGGTACTGGTACCGGCACGTCAGGCAGCGCGGCAACCGGCGCGTCAGCTTCGAATCGCTTCCTGCTCTCGGGCGGCGATCAGCAGGAGCTGAAGAAGTACCTGAACAGCGAGGTCGAGGTCCGCGGCACGTTGCAGGGCTCGGATCGCTCGAGCGGCGGGACGGGGACAGGCACCGGCACGGGCACGGGCACTGGCTCCGCAACGAGCAGCTCTCGCTCGCAGAGCGATCAGAACGCACAGATGCTGCGCGTCAGCTCCGTGAAGCAGACGGCATCCACCTGTAGCGGCGGCAACTAGGAACGCACAAAACGACAACTCCCAACTGCCCACTCCCGACTCCCAAAGGAACGAACCCGTTCTTTGGAGTTGGGAGCTGGAGATCTGCTAACTGGAGATTTGGTAGTTGGGAGTTGACCCGTTCAGCGGCGCCTGCCCCACCACACGCAGGCGCCGGTAACCACTACAACAGGAAGAAACCACGCCTGCGCGAAACTGCGGGTGCTCAGCAGCCAGACACAGAACGCAATCCCCACCACGGCGCACAACGTTCCTGCCGGCGCGCGAAAACCCCGAGACGGCCCCCACTTACGGCGCAGCGCCACGAGCGCGGCGCACGTCGTTCCGAGGATTCCGAGCCGAGAGATCGCGCTGAACGTGGCGAGCTGTCCAAAGGTGCTGACGAGCCCGAGCGCAAGCGCGAGAGCGGAGTTCACGACGATCGCTGCGTCCGGAATGCGCGTGCGTGGGTGCACGCGGCCGAGAAAATAAGGCAGCTCTCCGCGCTGACCCATCGCGTAGAGAATCCGCGGCGTCATCAGTCCGAATCCCGCCAGCCAGCCGTAAACGGAAATGATCACCGCGACGCTGCCAAGGGTCACGCCTGGAGCACCGAGGATGATGCCAAGCGCCGCCGAGACCGACGCGGGATTCGTCGCCGCGTGCGGCAGCACCGAAACGACGGAGAGCTGAACGAGCGAGTAAATGGCGGTGATGACCAGCATGCCCGCGAGCAGCGCGAATGCGGTGTCGCGCCTCGGATCACGTGACTCGCTTCCGGCAACGACGGCGGACTCGAAGCCGCCGTAGCCAAACACCAGCAGGAGCACGGCTTCGGTCCACTGAGGATCCGGCACTGCCTGGGAGGCCAGCACCATCGTGTCGACATTCGCGAGACCGAGCACGATCACGGCCATCAGCGGCAGCAGCTTCGCGATGGTGAACGCGTTCACCATCCACGCCGCCTGCCGAACACCGCTGACGTTCACGAACGTGACGACCGCCGTGCCTGCTGTCATGGTCACCGCTCGTCCCGCGGTGGTCGCTGCCCACGGCAGGAGCGCCGAAAGATAGGCGACGAACACATTGAGGACCGCGGCAGCCGCGAGAATGCGCGTCCAGATGTGCAGCCACCCGATCTGAAAACCGAGTGCAGGACCGAACGCTTCGCGTGTGTAGAGGTAAGGAC
>DATLLF010000062.1:0-6137 GCA_035537955.1 Vicinamibacterales bacterium
GCAGCGCAGCGTCGCGCGGAAACAGCCGCGGATCGATGCTGCGGAAGGCGGCGGTCAGGTAAGTGGCGAGGTCCGAGACGCCGTACTGATAGCCGCCGGCATTCGCGATCGCCAGCGCGCAGAACAGTGGCGCGCAGGCGATCAGTACGGCGTGTCGGACCCTCATCCGCGCTCGTAAGAGACTCTCAGTCCCCACCTTCCTGCAGCCATCTCATCGCATCCTCAGGTGAAGGAAACGTCCGCAGCGGGATCTCTTGCATCGACTGTCTGACTCGCGCAGTCGTTCGATCGCGCAGCGCGGATCTCGAAGATGTCGCGCACCAGAAGGGCCGGACCTCCGGGTCCAACCAGGCGATCGTCGGTTCGCGACGCTCTCCAGCGCACGAACATGCGCTGGTTGGGAGCCAGCAGGCCCTTCTTCTTCGCGTCGTCCGACTGCCGTACGGAGGCGTCCACGTATGTCACCCACCACCGTACTGAGTCCGCCGAACCGCAGGGCGTAAACCACGTTCCCGTCGCGGTCATCGTCACATGGCCGGAGAACGGCTCGACGGGCAGTTGCGACGGCTCTCCCTGCCTCGCTGCGCACGACACGACGACGGACGCCGAAAACAACAGGGCGGCAAGACGCAGTGTATTCATCAACATGTCCGGGCGGCCATGATCAGCAACACCAGGAACAACAGGATCAATAGAGGCTCAGCGGAAGTCGAAGAGCCGGTCCGCATCCCTTCCAGCCTACTCTGCCGCCCCTCTGCTGAGCTTTGAACTTTCGTATCAGGTCCGGTTGGGATCCTTCAACCGCTGCTGTTCCAGGGCTTGCGGTCGAACTGCACGGAATCGCCACGATCGTGATGACGCTCCTCGTGGTTTCAGCAGTCGCCTGGTTCATCCCGGCCTGGCGGGCGCCACGCGTCGATCCAATGGTCGCACTCCGCAAAGTCTGAAGCACGCTCGCTGCCCGCCAGTGGACAGAACCGCACCACCACCACGGCGCGCGGATTACGATATGCCATGCTCCGCACGTCCGCTCTCCTCTCCTATGCCGCACTCACCGCGATGACCGTCGCCACTCTCGCCGCTCAGGGCCGCGGCACGCGCACGATCACCATCCGCGCAGCTCGCGTGCTCGACGGGCGCGGTGCGGTCCTCGAGAACGGTGTCGTCGAGGTACAGGGATCGAAGATCACTGCCGTGGATCAACGCACGGGCCCGGTGACCTACGAGCTCGGTGACGCGACCGTCATGCCAGGGATGATCGACGTTCACGTGCATCTCAATTGGTACTTTGGACCGAGCGGCAAGTACGGCGAGCAGGACGTGCCGGCCGGCTTTGCGATGGACGCCATCCTGGAGAACGCACGCCGCACGTTGATGGCCGGCTTCACCACCGTGCAGTCACTCGGGTGGGCCGGCGACAAGCCGCTGCGCGAGGCCATCGCTGCCGGCGTCGTTCCGGGGCCGCGTCTCCTCTCCTCACTCGGACAGATTCAGCCTGGCAGTCAAACCCCCGATCAGCTGCGCGAGCGCGTTCGCGCCCTGAAGACCGCGGGCGCGGACGTCGTCAAGATCTTCGCCTCGGGCAGCATCCGCGACGGCGGCAAGATGAATGTCTCCCGCGAGCAGCTCGACGCGCTCTGCGACGAAGGACGCGCGCAGCGGCTGCGTACGGTCGTCCACGCGCATGACCCGCAGTCGATCATCACCGCGGTCAATGCGGGCTGCAGCCAGATCGAGCACGGCGTCTTCGCGGACGCGGCCGCGATCAAGACGATGAAGGACGCGAACGCGTACTTCGACCCGAACATCGGGCTCGTACTGCAGAACTACCTCGAGCAGAAGGAGCACTACCTCGGATCCGGCAACTTCGACGAGGGCGGATTCGCGTTCATGGAGAAGGCGGTCCCGACGCTTGCGGGGATTTTCCGGCATGCAAGCGAAGCTGGACTGAGAATGCCGCTGGGAACGGACGCCGTCGCCGGCGCTCACGGTCAGAACGCACGCGAAGCGATCGCGCGCGTACAGCAGGGCGGGCAGCCTCCGATGGAGGCGATCGTTTCGACGACGTCGCTCGCCGCCGAATCACTGGGGCTCGGAGATCAGATCGGCACCCTGAAGGCCGGATACGAAGCCGACATCGTTGGCATCGCCGGCAACCCGGCAAGCGACATCACCAAACTTCGCGACGTTCGATTCGTCATGAAGGGCGGCCGCCTCTTCAAACGATAGCGCGGCGTGTGGCGCCGCCAGGCTTGCCCCTTACGGATTCGAAGCGGCCCGAACGCGAGCGGCGGCCAGCGGGGCAGCGGTTACTTCTTCGACGGGGATTTCTTGAGGCTCGAAAGCGGCACGAACGTCTGCGCGGGACGGTTCCGCCGCAGCCGAAAACCGACCAGACGCGCGACCAGGAACGCCGCGGCGCCGAGTACGACGAGCAGGACGGCGATCGATTGCCAGGACATAGGACTAGAGCCCCACCCAGCGTCCGCCTTGGTACACGATCAGCGCGCACACATAGGCCAGCGCGGTCTGGTAACCGAACACGAACGCCGGCCACTTCCAGGAGCCGGATTCCCGCCGGATGATGGCCAGCGTGCTCATGCACTGACATGCGAGCACGAAGAACACCATCAGTGCGAGCCCGGAGGCAGCGGTGAGAAGCGGAGTGCCATCGGCGCGTGTGGCCGCGCGCAGATTGTCGCGCAGCGGCTGATTGCCTTCGTCGGCGCCGCTGATGTCGAAGACGATGCCCAGCGTCGAGACGAACACTTCGCGCGCGGTGAATGCACCGAGGATTCCGATGCCCACGCGCCAGTCGAGCCCGAGCGGTTCAAGCGCGGGTTCCAGGAACCGCCCAAGACGCCCGGCGACGCTCGAGCGCACCTGCGCCCCCTGCTCATGGGCATCCACCGATGCAAGCGCCGCCGCGCGCTCGGCCCCGGGGAGCTGCGATTGCTCGATTGTCTGTCGCTGCGCCGCGAAGGTCGCGCTCGTCGACGCGCTCTTCGGATAGCTCAGGGCGGCCCACATGACGATCGTCAGCGCGAGGATGGTCGTTCCCGCATCCACGATGAATGACCGGACCTGCCGTCCGGTCGACCGCAGCAGCACGCTGGCCACCGGCCACCGATACGGTGGCAGTTCGAGCACGAGCGTCGGCCGCGGCCCCCGCAGGACCGTTCGGCGCAGCACCGCGGCGGCACCGAGTGCGGCCATCACCGACAGCGCGTACATCGCGAAGAGCGCGGCGGCGCCCGCGGTGATCGTCCCCAGCACCGTCGCGCCCGGCGGAAACACCGTCGCGATCACCAGCACGTAGATCGGCAGCCGCGCGCTGCACGACATCAGCGGCAGCACCATCATCGTCAACATCCTATCCGTGCGGTTTTCGATCGTGCGCGTGGCCATGATCGCCGGTATCGCGCAGGAGAAGCCCGAGAGCATCGGCACGAACGACTTGCCATGCAGGCCGACGCGGCCCATCACGCGATCGATGACGAAAGCGACGCGCGCGAGATATCCGGCATCCTCCATGATCCCTATGAAGAGGAAGAGCATCGCGATCTGCGGCACGAAGACGATCACATTGCCGACGCCAGCGACGACCCCCTCGACGAGCAGATCGCGGAAGGGCCCCCCGCTCATGTTTGCCGTGACGAGCGTCTGCACCGATACCACCACGGTCTCGATCGCAGAGATCAGCGGCTCGGACCAGGTGAAGAGCGCCTGGAAGAGCGTGAGCATCAGCGCCGCGAACACGACAACGCCCCACAGTTTGTGCGTCAGTACGGCATCGAGCCGCGACGTCCAGCGCTGCCCGTGCCCACCGGGATGCGACACCGTCTCGGCGGTCAGGGCATCGACGCGGGCGTAACGGGCGGAGATGATCTCCAGGTCGAGATTCCGACCGCTGTCCAGCGCTTCGCGCCGGATGTCCTCAACGGCGCGCCGCACCCGCGGCTGGATCCCGAACAGCTCATCGGGCGGCGAATCATCAATCGACAACAGCAGCCAGATTGCCCAGGGCCGCGCGACCGACGTCAGGTTCGGCACTTCGCGCGCAACGACGGCAGCGAGGCGTTCGACATCGCGCCGCGCCTGCGGCGGCAGCGGCGGCAATTGCGTCGGCTGCGGGGGACGGTCCAGCGTGCGCGCAATCACCTCGCGCAGCGTGTCGAGGTTCTCCCCTGTCCGCGAGACCACCGGCACCACCGGCACCTCGAGCAGCGACGAGAGTCGCGCGTGATCGATCTCGAGGCCCACGGCTCGCGCCTCATCGAACATATTCAAGGCGACGACGACTCGCCCACCGGTCTCGATGATCTCGTGCGCGAAGTAAAGAGCGCGCCCCAGCGCCGTGGCGTCCGCGACGACGAGCACGACGTCTGGCCGCACGCCGACACGGCCGAGCACCGCGTCGACCGCCACCTGCTCGTCCTGCGACCGCGCGCTCAGGCTGTAGGAGCCCGGCAGGTCCACGAACTCGACCTTTCGGTCGCCGGGCAGTGTGGCAGAGGCCGTTGTGCGCGTGACTGTCACCCCGGGATAGTTGCCGACCTTCGCGTGCGCGCCCGTCAGGGCGTTGAACAAGGTGGACTTGCCCGAGTTGGGGTTTCCCGCGACGAGGACGACGGGCTCAGCAGCGGGCAGCGCTGAGCGCGCCCCGATTGACGGTATGTCGGCCGGAACGGCGGTCAAAGGGATGGCTCTTCCACTTCGATTGCCGCCGCCTCGGACCGCCGGATCGATAGTGAGTAGTTGCGCAAACGGAGCTCAAGCGGGTCACCAAGAGGCGCAATGCGAGTGATGCTGATGCGAGTGCCCGGCACCAACCCGAGTTCCAGCAATCGGCGGGCAATCGGCCGGGCGCACCTGACGTGTCGCACGACCGCCTCGACGCCGAGCGGCAGGGTGGCAACGGTTCGTGGCTCAGCAGGCATTTCGTGAAACTGAGATGAATCTCAAAATAACTCCGACCAATATGGTCGGTCAAGCCGAACGCCGATTTGCTGAGCAAAATACACCGGCTTGCGGCTGGCGGCTGGCGGCTCGCGCAGGCTTGCTAATGTCCCCCAAACACCTGGAAGCCGCGGGCCTTCAGCTCCTCGAACAGCTGCTTCTCCATCGCGATCGCATCCGCGTAAGACATCGGGTTCAGATGCGCATACAGCTTCGGCATGAGGCGCTCGCCGAAGCGTTTGACAATGCTCGAGGCCTTGATCCCGGCTTTGTGATTGCTGAAGCGCTCTTCGGGGGTGAGGCCCGTCATGCCGACGTAATACCCCGCCTTGCCGTCTCCCTTCGGATTCCGCAGATAGACCACGTAGACGTTGTGGTGGACCTGTCTCTTATTCGCAGGCACGGATGGACGCGACGCTCGATCGGAGGATACACTCACCGCATTCTCGGGAGGCATATGTCGGCACTCGACCTCTGGTCCATGGCGTTCGTCTTCCTTCTGGCCACGTTCCTTGGCCTTCAAGTCATCCAGAACGTTTCGCGGCTCCTGCACACGCCGCTCATGTCGCTCACCAACGCGATCTCGGCGATCGCGGTCGTCGGCTCACTGCTGCTCGCCGGCGAACAGAAAACCACCGGCAGCACGGTTCTCGGCGCTATCGCCGTCGCCGCGTCGGTCACCAACATCGTCAGCGGGTTCCTCATCACGGACCGCATGCTCAAGATGTTCCGCGACCGGAAGGCGAAGGACTGATGCGCACGCACCTCATACAGGCGAGCTACCTGGCCGCCGCCGCGCTCTTCATCCTGTCGCTGAGATGGATGAGCGATCCGAAAACGGCGCGCCGAGGCGTCTTTGCGGGCGTCGGCGGCATGGCCCTGGCGATCGCCGGAACGCTGCTCGATCCCGAGATCGTCGGATTCACCTGGATCGTCATCGCGTGCGTGATCGGCACGGTGATCGGCGTGCCCTTGTCGAAGGTGCCTCTCACCGCCGTCCCGCAACGAACGGCGCTGTCACATGCGTTCGGCGGCATGGCCGCGGGGCTCGTCGGAACAGCGAAGTACTTCCTCTGGCTCGACGAAGGCGCGCTCACCCCGTTTCGCACCGGAGCGATCGCACTCGAGGTGATTCTCGGGTACCTGACGCTGACCGGCAGCCTCATGGCGGCGGGCAA
>DATLLF010000063.1:0-7834 GCA_035537955.1 Vicinamibacterales bacterium
TCCGCCCGCCATCCCGAACTTGAAGGGGTTGGTCCCCAGATCCTGTTCCACCTTCAGGCCGTTCTTGAGCGCTTCGCGCGCGTATTCGCCCGCGATCATGCCGGGCTTCTTCGGCGTCTGCGTCAGATTGCCGCGGTCCCAGAGCTCGTAGGCGGCGAAGTCGTCGGTCGTCGACAGCGACGGATGCGACTCGCTCTGTCCCTTCATCTGAATGGCTTCGAACAGCGGCTCCCATCGCTGTCGCGCGTCGGCCCAGGCCTTGGTCAGCGGATCGCCGCTGAAGGTCGTCAGCGCGAACATCCGGCCGTTGGAGAGATTGCCGTTGTGCGGGATCGCGAGGATCTTGCCGCCGGTCGTCTTCTCCCATTCGGTCATCCACTTCCAGAGGTCCTCGGGGTTCTCGCTCTGGAACGTGGTGTACGGCAGCACCTGGTCGGCCTTGTCCTTGTTGTCGCGGTAGATGATGTTCCGATGAAGGTTGTCGCCGCCGCCGGCGTTCGACGTCCACTCGTAGCCGATGAACGCCGTGAAGCGCCCCGGTTCGTTGTACTTCTCCGCGATCGACGTGGTCTTGGCCCAGACGCTCTTGGCAAACCTTGGATCCGTCGCGGCCGGCGGCAGCTTCCTGCCCGCCTGCGCGGCGACCAGTTCCATCACGGCCTTCTTCGCCTCCACCGGACCGCCGTTGAACATGCCGCGCCACCGTTTGAGCGTCGGGTCGGCCATCATCTCGGGATTGCCCCCCTTGATCTCGGTGATCATGCCCATCATGTCGGAGTGATCCGTGATGGCGACCCAGTCGAGCGGCTGTCCGAGCTTCACCGGCTGGCCGCTGGTCGAGGTCACTTCCTCGCCCCGTGCAAACCGCGTCGCCTCCTCGGGACCGAGCGTCGCGCCGCTGCCGCCGGCATCAACCGACCACGCGGTGTGGACGTGCTCGTCGCCAAAATACGGGCGCTCGGGATAGCGACGACCTGCGTACGGCGAGTAGCCGGGCTCCTTGTGGAATTTGGCCGGATCGGCCGGCCGGATCTCGCCGCTGTCGGCGGTGACCGTGCCCGCGCTGGCCGGCGGACCGCCAAGTTGCACGGCCGGCGGCGCTTCCGCGGCGGGCTTGGCCGGGGGGGACTGCGGTCCTCCGCAGGCGGCAGCGAGCAACACTGTCCCAATCACGACGAGTTGCCTCATGGGCATGGACACCTTCCTCATGTCACCGCCGGCTTCCGTTCACTTGCGCCTCGCTTCTCTGTTTCACGCGGGAGCTGCAACGCGGGACCCGGACGCCTGCGACAGCCTCCGAGGCGGACGCCAGATCGCATAAGGATTCGCACCTCTCCCTACCCGGCTGAACCGCAAGACTGCGGCCAGTGGCACCCGTGAAGAACATTGAGTCGGCGCGGTCTTTTCGGCAGGAAGACGTCGACTCTGACGGCGCGGGAGCCATGAAACAGGCCTGCCCACGGAATACCGTAGTCATCTGTCCGGCGGCCGTAGCGTCGGCTACGGCGCACAAAGTCGCCGCTTCGGCGGGGCGCCCCATAACAAGATGATGAAGCTGGTCCGCGCGTGAGCTCGGACGAGCGTCATCACTACCGATCGCGTCCAGCCGTCTGCTTGGTCTCGCGGACAACCGACGGTATCATCGCAGGCCAACGATCAGGTGAGCCTCGCCAGCGGGACGCGGATCGGTATCTACGAAATCGTTGCGCCGATTGGTGCCGGCGGAATGGGAGAGGTCTATCGGGCGCGCGATACACGGCTCAATCGCGACGTCGCGGTGAAGATTCTCCCCGACACGTTCGCCGCGGACCCAAGCCGGGTCATGCGCTTCCGACGTGAAGCGCAGCTGCTCGCAACGCTCAATCACGCCAACATCGCGCAGATTTACGGATTCGAAGAGGTCACTCCGCTGTCGGCGCAGGCAGTGGCCTCGGCCGCGATTGTTCTCGAACTGGTGGATGGGCGCACTCTTGCGGATCGTCGCCTCGAAGGCCCCCTGCCACTGGATGAAGCTGTCGCCATCGCTCGACAGATTGCCGAGGCTCTCGAGACGGCCCACGAGTGCGGCATCATCCATCGCGACCTGAAACCCGCCAACGTCAAGGTGCGGGAGGATGGCACCGTCAAGGTGCTCGATTTCGGTCTGGCGAAAGCGTTCGATCCGGCGGCGACGGTCTCTGTCGACGCCCTGAGCTCTCCGACGATCAGTGCACAGGGGACGCAGCTCGGCCTCGTTCTCGGCACCGCGGCGTACATGGCACCGGAGCAGGCGAAGGGCCGGCCCGTCGATCGCCGCGCCGACATCTGGGCATTCGGCGTCGTGTTGTACGAGATGTTGGCCGGCCGTCGTCTCTTCGAGGGCGACGACGTGTCAGAGACGCTGGCCGCCGTGTTGCGTCAGCCGATCGACTGGAGCGCGTTGCCCGCCGCAACACCCGCCGCCGTGCGACATCTGCTCGTCCGCTGCCTGGAACGTGATGCGCGAAAGCGGTTGCGCGATATCGGCGAGGCGCGAATCGTGCTCGAGAGTCCGTCGCTGAGTCTCGTCGGCGTCGGTGGGCTGCCAGAGATTTCGGGCACTGCCGTCGAAGCGCGCCGAGCACTGTGGAAGCGCGTGGCACCACTCGCCGCGGTCGCGGTGGTTGCCGCCGCGATCGCCGCGGCATCCATGTGGTATCTCAAGCCCACACCCGCTGCCCCCGTCGTGCGATTCGGACACCCGCTACTCGGAGGGTTGACACTCGCGCCGTTCGCGCGTCCCTTCCTGAACATTTCGCCCGACGGCACCCAAATCGCGTACGTGTACGGGACCAACCGGCGGCTTTACGTACGCCGCCTGTCCGAGCTCGACGCTCAGGTGGTACCCGGTACCGATGGTCTCGGCGACATCTTCGCCCCCGCATTTTCGCCGGATGGCCGGATGCTGGCGTTCTGGTCAGCGGATGGCACGATCAAGCGCGTGCCCGTGGAAGGCGGCGCCGTCCTGACGCTTTGCCGGGCGGATAATCCATACGGCCTCAGCTGGGGCGAGCGCGGCATCGTGTGGGCGCAGGGTGAGAAGGCAGTCATCATGCGGGTGTCGCCCGATGGCGGCACGCCGGAAGTGATCGCGCGCGCTAAACCCGGTGAGGTCGTGAGCGGCCCTGAGGTGCTGCCCGGCGGCCGGTTCGTCCTCTTCTCGGTCACGACGGAGACCGGCATGGATCGCTGGGACAAGGGACGAATCGTCGTGCAGTCGCTCGACTCGGCCGACCAGCGCACCATCATCGAAGGCGGTTCCGATGCTCACTACCTGCCGACCGGCCACCTGGTATACGCGGTCGGGGGTGTGCTGTTTGGCGCCCCGTTCAACGCCACGAACGCGCAGCTCGACGGACCCCGTGTCCCGGTGCTGAGCGGCGTCCGGCGCGCGATTCCGGGTATCCACACCGCCCATTATGCGTTGTCAAGTGCCGGGACGCTCGTGTACGTTCCCGGCCCCGCCGGCGCAAGTGCGAACGCTGACCTCGGATTGTTCGATCGTGCAGGCAACATGAGGCGGCTGAAGCTGCCGCTCGGCGCATATTTGTTCCCGCGGGTCTCACCCGATGGTCGCCGACTCGCATTTACCGTCGCCGCCGGGCAGGAAGAGTTCATCGCCGTGTACGAACTCTCGGGAACGAAAGCGATGCGGCGGCTGACGTTGGCCGGCCGCGCTCGCTTCCCGGTGTGGATGTCGAACGGCGGCCGGGTGGCGTACCAGGCCGATCGCGAGGGCGATGTGTCGATTTTCTGGCAGGCGGCCGACGGGAGCGGCGCGGCAGAACGGTTGACCAAGGCCGGACCTGGTGAATCGCATGCGCCCGAGTCGTGGTCGCCAGCGACGCAGATGCTGCTTTTCAGCGTCTACAAAGGTGGCGAGCACACACTTTGGGCGTTAACGCTGCCGGACAAGAACGTCGCCCCGTTCGGCACTGTGCGCTCGACCATTCCGATCAACGCGGTCGTTTCGCCCAACGGCCGGTGGATGGCGTATCAAAGTGATCAGAGCGGGCGGACCACGATGTACGTCCAACCGGTACCGCCCACTGGCGCCGTTTATCCGTTCCTGCCGCGCGGAACCGATGTGCCGCACGAGCCGATGTGGTCGCCAAACAATAAGGAGCTCTTCTACAACCCGCGCGCCGGAGGCTTCGAAGTCGTGGCGGTCACGACGGAACCAGAGTTCGATTTTGGCAATCCCATCGTGCTCCCTCGGCCATTTCGGTTGACTCCGCCGCAAGGGCGGCGGTCCTACGACGTGGCGCCGGACGGCCGCATTGTCGCTGTCTTCGTGCCAGGGGACACCGATGAATCGTCCGGCGTACAACATCTCGCGCTGGTGCTCAACTGGCATGAAGAGCTGAAGGCGAAGGTGCCCGTGCCTCGGCGCTGAACGGGGCTTTGCCCCGTGGCGAGAATAAGAGAGCGAACTCGGCATCGCCGCGCATGGTGGCGTCACGCTTCCGCCTTATCTAAGGATTCGACGAGCAGGCCGACGTAGAATCCGGACCTATGCCGTTCAGAGATATGCAACGTGCCGCGGTGACGTTGACCGTTGGCGCGGCGATCACCCTGGGGCCTGCGCTCGACGCGGGCCAGACAGGCGTGCCATCGGTGCAGTACCGGTCACCCGAGGGCGTGGAGTATCGCTCGCTTCCCGAGACGGACGCCGTCAAGAGCGCGCGAGCCGCTCTCGAAGCCAGCCCGAAGAGCATTCCTCGCATCATCGACCTCGGTGTTGCCCAGTCCGGTGTGCGGCAGTTTCGCGAAGCTATCGCGACGTTCACACAAGGACTCGAGATCGAGCCGAACAACGCGCTGCTTCTCCGATGGCGCGGGCATCGATATCTTTCCGTGCGTGAATTCGATCGCGCGTTCGCCGATCTCACGCGCGGGGGCGCCATCGACGGCACGATCTACGGAATCTGGTACCACCTCGGTGTCGTCCAGTACCTGCGCGGAGACTTTGCCGAGGCGGCCGCATCGTTCACCAAGGCTCAGCCGATCGCCCCGGATGCCGGCGAGCTGGTGGGTTCCACGGACTGGTTGTGGATGTCGCTCAGCCGAGCCGGTCGCGGCGCGGAAGCCAAAGCGATGCTCGATCGGCGGCCGGATTCGAAGCCGGTGATCAACGCGTACGCGCGGCGCCTGCAGCTCTATCGTGGCGAGATTGGTCCGGAAGCCGTGCTCACGCCGACCGATACCGACGACGTGCAGATCGCCACGCTCGCGTACGGCTTGGGGAATTGGTACCTCTTGCGCGACGACAGGGCGCAGGCGCGCAGGTGGTTCGAGCGGTCGATCCAGTCTGGCGGCTGGCCCGCGTTCGGATTCATCGTGTCGGAGGTAGAGCTCCGCCGGCTTCGTTGAGGCCGCACGCTCGCACGGAAGCTGCTGAATCGACACGCGATCGAGACCGGATCGGCAGACCTGGCAGGCCTAATCGATGGAGATGCGCGGCGGCGGAGGGAACTTCGTGTTGCACGAACCTCGTTCGACTCACCGTCGTCGAGTGAGACGCCAAGCCCAGCGCACCGCCGGCTTCCGTTCACTTGCGCTTCCCGACCTCCGCCTTCGCCGCTTCACGTCGATTCCGCTGATCGGCCACATTGAGCCGGCGCGGTCTTTTCGTCCAGAAAGCGTCCACATGTGATGGCGCAGGAACCATGAAACAGGCCTGACCACGGAATACCGTAGTCATCTGTCCGACGGCCGTAGCTTCGGACGGTCGCTGCGCCTCTCGCGCACGAACAACCAGACGGCGTCGGAAGGCGAAGGCAAGTCCCGCTGTGCAAACCAGGACAGACAGTTGCGCCGCCGACTGCCATGCTCAGCCAACAGACGCATGGCCGCCGCGACCAAGACACTCGAGACCATGACCGCTGACGCGGGCGCCGAGGTGCGCCGGCAAGAAGCGCTCCTCAAGACCGGCGCGCTGCAGAACGCCATTCTCAACAGCGCCAACTTCTCGAGCATCGCCACCGACGACAAGGGTGTCATCCAACTGTTCAACGTCGGCGCCGAGCGGATGCTCGGGTATGCCGCTGCCGACGTTCTCAACAAGATTACACCGGCCGATATTTCCGACCCTCAGGAGCTGATTGCCCGCGCCGACACTCTCAGCGTGGAACTGGGCACGACGATTTCGCCCGGTTTCGATGCGCTGGTGTTCAAGGCCACGCGCGGAATAGAAGATATCTACGAGCTCACCTACATTCGCAAGGACGGCAGCCGCTTCCCCGCGATTGTATCGGTCACGGCGTTGCGCAACGATCAGGGAGGGATCATCGGCTACCTCCTGATCGGCACCGACAACACTGCCCGCAAGCGCGTCGAGGCGGAGCAGCAAAAACTCGATCAACGTCTTCGCGACCAGCACTTCTACACGCGCTCGCTGATCGAATCCAACATCGATGCCTTGATGACGACCGACGCCGCCGGCATCATTACCGACGTCAATCGCCAGATGGAAGCGCTCACCGGATGCACGCGAGACGAGCTGATCGGCGCGCCGTTCAAGAACTACTTCACCGATCCGGAGCGCGCCGCTGCCGGGATCAAGCTGGTGCTGCGGGAAAAAAAGGTCACCAATTACGAGCTCACCGCGCGCGCGCGCGACGGCAAGATGACCGTCGTGTCCTACAACGCGACGACGTTCTACGACCGCGATCGCACCTTGCAGGGCGTGTTCGCCGCTGCCCGCGACATCACCGAGCGCAAGCACATCGAGCAGATCCTCCAGGAGAAAAACCTCGAACTCGAATCCGCTAAATCCGTCGCCGAGCACACAGTCGAACGCCTCGAGGAAGTGGAACAGCTCAAGAAGGGGTTTCTGTCAACCGTCAGCCACGAGTTGCGCACGCCGTTGACCTCGATTCGCGGATCCCTCGGCCTGCTCGCGTCCGGCGCCGCGGGCCCGTTGTCGGACCAGGTGGTCGAGGTCGTCGCGCTCGCTGAGCGCAATGCCATCCGTTTGATGGCGTTGATTGAAGACATTCTCGATCTGGAGCGGCTCGAAACCGGCAAGATCGAACTGCAAATCACCCACGTCCCAATTGCCTCGATTCTGCGCCGCGCGATGGAGTCGCTCGCCGCCTTCGGCGAACAGGGCGTCAGGGTCGAGGCCCCCACCGTGTCGTCGTCCATCCATGGCGACGCCGATCGAATCGTGCAAGTGCTCGTCAATCTCCTGTCGAACGCCGTCAAGTTTTCTCCGCCCGGTGGCGTGGTCACGATTGCCGTGACCGCAGACGGTAAATGGACAGAGTTCCGCGTCATCGATCATGGCCGCGGTGTGCCCGCCGTCCATCGGCGCGCGATCTTCGAGCGGTTTCGCCAGGTCGATCCATCCGACGCGCGCGAGAAGGGCGGCGCCGGACTCGGACTGGCGATCTGCAAGTCGATTGTCGAGCAGCACGGCGGCAGCATCGGCGTGCAGAGCGAGGAAGGCGCCGGCAGCGCGTTCTGGTTTCGGTTGGCGACGTACGCGCCCGATGACGAGACGCCATCGTGAAGGTGCTGATCATCGACGATGACGCCGATATTCGCTTCGTTGCGGCGATGAGTCTCCGCGCCGGCGGCGCCATCGACGTCGTTGAGGCCAGCGGCGGCCTCGACGGCGTACGCAAGGCACGCGAGGAACAGCCGGACGTCATTCTCCTCGACATGATGATGCCAACGATGGACGGGTCGCAGACGATCGCCGCGTTGCGGATGCAGACGGCAACGGCGACGACGCCGGTCATCTTCCTGACGGCGAAGACGATCGTCACCGAGATTCAGCGGATGAAGGACCTTGGCGCCGCCGGCGTTC
>DATLLF010000064.1:0-22459 GCA_035537955.1 Vicinamibacterales bacterium
GGCCTCGACGCACGTCGTCGCCGACGACCGCCGCACGCGCAAGCTGCTGATGCACCGACACGAGATCGACAAGCTCGTCGGCAAGGTCGAGCGCGACGGCTACACGCTGATCCCGACCGCCGTCTACTGGAAGGGCAACAAGGTCAAGCTCGAGCTCGCGCTCGCGAAGGGCAAGCAGGCGCACGACAAGCGCGAGACGATCAAACGTCGCGAGGCCGATCGCGAGACGCGCGCCGCGGTGAAGGAGCGCCGGCGCTGACCGGTCTCCGGCTCCCGGGTTCCGGCTTCCGCGGCTTTCGGCTCTGGGCTTTCGGCTTCGGTCGAGGTTTCCGGCTCCCGCGAGATTGATCCGTCTCACCGGATAGAATGAAAGTTTTTCAGCGGAGGGTTCATGCAGGGTAATCGCGCCGCGCTGGCGGCGGTCGTGGCCATCCTGGTGCTGGCCGGCGGCTGGCTCTACTTCAAGCGGACGACGGACACGACGGCGGTGCAGCTCGTTCCGATGTTCGCGTCGGCCGAGAAGCGCCCCGCGGATGGCCATTTCGAGGTGATCGAGGCGAATCTGAATGGTGAAACGCGGCAGGCGATCGCCACGCCTCCGTCATCGCGCGTCATCTACAAGATCCGCGTACCTGACGACGCGTGGTTGCGGGTGGCAGTAGGGACGAAGCCCGAATCGTGGACGCAGGAGGGCAACGGCGTTCTGTTTCGCGTCGGTGTCTCGGACGGCCGCAGCTTCGAGGATCTCTTCACGCAGCACGTGAATCCGTTCGCAAATTCGGGCGACCGGAAATGGATCCAGGTGTGGGTGGATCTCTCGGCCTATGCCGGTGAAGAGGTCGATTTGATCTTCAACACCAACACGAGCCCGAATACGCAGCCGGACGATCCGCGGAACGATCATCCGCTGTGGGGCAACCCGGAGGTCATCGTTCGGTGAAGACTTCCGTGACCGTTCCCCTGCTCGACCTCCAGGCACAATATCAACCGCTGCGCGACGAGCTGCTCGCGGCCGTGACGCGCGTCTGCGACAGTCAGCGATTCATTCTCGGGCCGGAAGTCGATGCGCTCGAACGCGAGCTCGCCGGGGCGCTCGGTGTGGCCCACGCCGTCACGGTTTCGTCGGGCACCGACGCGATCCTCGCAACACTGATGGCGCTCGGTGTCGGTCCTGGTGACGAGGTAATCACGCCGACGTTCTCCTTCTTTGCGACGGCCGGGTGCGTCGCGCGCGTCGGAGGCACGCCGAAGCTGGTCGACATCGATCCGGCGAGCTACAACGTCGATGCGCAAGCGGTGCGCGCCGCGATCACGTCGAAGACCAAAGCCATCGTCCCCGTGCATCTCTACGGGCAGATGGCCGATATGGCGGCGCTCATGAACGTGGCGAACGAGCGCGGGATCCCCGTAATCGAGGACGCCTGCCAGGCGATCGGCGCGCTGCAACACGGCAGGGAGGCAGGGACAATCGGCACGGCCGGGTGTTTCTCGTTCTTTCCGAGCAAGAACCTCGGCGCATTTGGCGACGCGGGGCTCGTTGTCACGAACGACGACGGGCTCGCGCACGAACTGAAGCTGTTGCGAAATCACGGCGCCGAACCGAAATACTTCCACAAACGCATCGGCGGCAATTTCCGTCTCGACGCGTTGCAGGCCGCGGTGCTCCGCGTCAAGCTGCCGCACCTCGATCGCTGGACAGAAGCACGGCGGGCGAACGCCCGCCGCTACGACGAGCTGTTTGCCGACGCTGGACTCACCTCGAAGCTCGGGCTCCCCCGAGAGCTGCCCGGCTTCCGCCACATCTTCAACCAGTACATCGTCCGCGTCCCGGAACGGGACCGCGTGCGCGGGTACCTCACCGAGCAGGGGATCGGAACGGAGATCTATTATCCCGTTCCTTTTCATTTGCAGGAGTGCTTCGCAGCTCTGGGCCATCGCAGGGGGGACTTTCCCCACGCCGAGGAAGCTGCCGATAGTACGCTGGCGCTGCCGATTTACGGTGAGCTCACGGTTCAGCAGCAGCAGGCGGTTGTTTCGGCGATTCGAGAGGCGATCCGCGGCTGATGCGGGTCGTCGTCACCGGTGCGCGTGGACTGCTCGGCGGTGCGATCACGCGCGAGTTCGTCACCTGCCATGAGGTCAGTGCGCTGGACCGCTCGAGTCTCGACGTGACAGACGGCAATGCGGTCGCATCCGTTATCGATCGCGAGCGGCCCGACGTCGTCATCAACTGCGCCGCCTACAACGACGTGGATGGTGCCGAAGACGACCCCGTGCTTGCGTTGCGGACGAACGCGTTCGCCGTGCTCGCGCTTGCGCGCGTCGCAATCGCGACGGGTGCCATCCTCATTCACTTCAGCTCTGACTTCGTCTTCGATGGCGACACCGATCGGCCTTACGTCGAGGAGGACCAGCCCAACCCGCGCAGCGTCTATGCCGCCTCGAAGCTGCTCGGGGACTTGTTTGCGCTCGAGACGCCGCGAGCCTATGTATTGCGCGTCGAGAGCCTGTTCGGGCCCGCAGGTCCGGACGGTGGACGCCGTGGAAGTCTGGGCACGATCGTCGACGGAATCCGCCGTGGCGCCGAGGTCCCGCTGTTCGTCGACCGGGTCGTGTCGCCGAGCTACACGCCCGATCTTGCACGCGCCGCTCGCGCGCTCCTGGAACGTGACGTGCCGCCCGGCCTGTATCACTGCGTCAACAGCGGTCACGCGACGTGGTCGGACATCGCCGAACGCGCGGCATCATTGATGGAGGTCGAGCTCCGGATGCGGCCCGTGACGCTGGAGACCGCCGGCCTGCGCGCGCGCCGACCCCGCTACTGCGCGCTCGCGAACGCGAAGCTCGCGTCAGTGGGTATCGAGATGCCACCCTGGCAAGAGGCACTGCGCCAGTTTCTCAGCGGCGGTTCAGGTTAGGCCCTCGAAGAGCATCCGACAAAAACGCGCCAACTCCCAATGCCCAACTTCCAAGTCCCGAGCTGCCTTCATGGGAATTGGGTGTTCATCCAAGGCATTCGTTGACGAGACTCGCCACGCGCGCGCCGATCGCGAGACACGCTGTGAGCCCTGGCGAATCGATTCCCGCCGCATGAATAAGTGAGGCATGTCGTGTGTCCGCGCGGATCATGAAATCCGCGAAGCGTTCCTCGGGTGGATGCAGCTTCGAGCGGATCCCGGTCCCTCCCGCGCGCAGGTCGTCGAGTGTGACCTCCGGCAGCAGCGTTCGTGTGGGAGCCAGAAAGTCATCGAGCGGCAGGCGATCCTCTTCGTAATCATCCTTGCGCGACTGGTAACGGATCGTCGGGCCGAGCAGAACGGCGCCGCCCGTCGTCCTGGTCAGGTGCACACCGAGGCCGTGCCCTGAAGGATGCGGCAGCGGATAGACCAGCCCGTTCACGAGTGAGCGGCGCGAGGGTTTCAGCTCGGCGTATTCTCCACGGCACGGATAGATCGTGAACCGCTCGCCGTCAAGTGCAGCCGACACGTCATCAGCGTACAACCCGGCGGCGTTGACGACGACTCGGGCGTTGACGCGCTCGCCTTCGAGAGCCAGCTCGAAGCCGTCCGGCAGCGGCATTCCGCGTACCAGCGACGTGCCGCGGACGAACGCGCCGCCGTTCGCCTCGGCCTCGCGAAGCAGCGTCGACACGAGCGCCTCGGCCTCCACGCGTCCGCTGTCGGGTGACCAGAGCGCGGCAACCGCGCGGACGTGCGGCTCGCGCGCCCTGACGAACCGCTCGTCCACGATCTCCAGACCGCGCACGCCGTTGCGCGTTCCGCGACTGCGGAGCTCCTCGAGCTGCTCGATCTCACTCGCCTCGCTGGCGGCGACAAGTTTTCCGCAGCGGTCGTGCGGCACGCCATGCGCTGCGCAGTACGCGTACAGACGCTCCGCGCCCTCGACGCAGAGCGTCGCCTTCGAAGATCCTGCAGGGTAGTAGAGGCCGGCGTGAATCACGCCGCTGTTGTGCGTGCTCGTCGCCATTCCCGCGCGCGGATGGCGCTCGATGATTGCGACGCTGTGACCGAGTGCCGCGACTGCGGCAGCCGAGGCGAGGCCGGTGACGCCGCCGCCGATCACGGCGACGTCGACGGACTCCTTATGCACGGGTCAACGATATCGCAGGACCCCTCGCCGCCGCGCAGGCTGTATTACTGGCGCACGTCGAGGGAGAAGACACCCACCATCACGACGCCATCGTGACCCGACAAGGACGCCAGTGTCGAGCCGCGCAGCGTGACCGTCGCGCCCTCGACGTGCTGCTCCGGCGACAGGTGGTGCGGTGACGTGTAGACGATGCCGTCATCACCCTGCACGAACCACGCATCGTCGAGGCTGATCAGGTGCAGCGTGCCCGTGACGTTGATCGTCCATCCTGCAGGCACCCAGCCGCCCTTGTAGCAGGTACCGCCACCCATCGACAGGAACGGATCCCGCGTTTCACAATTCATATCCACCGCCGGCGGTGTCGCGAACGACGGAGCCGATGGCGTCGATCCGCCCGATGGCGGCGTCATGCCTGGTGGCAGCCACCCGCCGTTATAGCAAGTGCCTCCACCTATCCCGGCGAACGGGTCAGACGTCGTACAGCCCTGAGACCCTTGTGGCGAAGACGGCGGGGGTGTTGACGGCGGCGGTGTCGCCGCCGGCGGTGTCGACGGCGAGCCTGGAATCGGCATACCTGGCGGCAGCCATCCCCCGTTGAAGCAGGTGCCGCCGCCCAGTGCAGCGAAGGGATCCGCCGTCGTGCAGCCCTGGGGCGATGAAACTGGCGGTTGTGTCACCGGCGGTGGCGTCGGCTTCGGGGCCGCCGGCGTGGGTGTCGAGGCTCCACCCGGAACCGGCATTCCTGGCGGCAGCCATCCTCCGTTGTAGCAGGTGCCGCCGCCCATTCCGGCGAACGGATCCGCTGTCTGACACCCCTGGCCCGAGGACGGAGGAGGCGGTGCTGGCGCCGGTGTGGGAGCAGGCTGCGTCGAACCGGGGACCGCCATGCCTGGCGGGAGCCATCCTCCGTTGTAGCAGGTGCCTCCGCCGATAGTCGCGAACGGGTCAGGGGTCGTGCACCCGGCAGGGATGATCACTGTCGTGCCACTGCCGTCAACCGTCGCGATGACTTCATTCGAGTAGCCGCTCGTGAAGCCCTCAATTGAATACGCCTGAACTGCAAAGTAATACACGCCGTTCGGGATCGAGGCGATGGTGTACGCAGTCGCGTTCGCCACGTCGAGGCGCGTCGTGTAGTTCCTCGACTGCGTTCCGTACGCCACGATGTAACCGACGACACCCGACCCGGGGCTCGGATCCCAAGCGAGCGTCAGTGAACCTGCTTCCGTACGGGTTGCAAAGAAGAGGAGGAAAAGAATGCAGAGGAGGCTCCGCCAGAGCCGGATCGTACGCAACGCCGTGTGGACCATGTAACCTCGAAACGGCAAGAGGGATGCCCCGATCGCGGGACGACCGAACCTGTAAAAGGCGGCGGTTTTTGTCAGACGGGCGTAAGGTCGATGGGGGGCGGTGTTACAAAAAGCGGTGTTCAATTTCCAATCCGTGCTCGCTGCCGCGATAACGGCTGACGAGTTTGAGACAGCGGGCGACGCGCGCACCGCTGTGTTACGCTTACGGGCTATCCATGGTCAAGCGCGCAGTGATTACCGGGATCACCGGCCAGGACGGGTCCTACCTTGCGGAACTGCTCCTCGCCAAAGGCTATGAGGTTGTCGGCGTCATTCGGCGCAACAGCGCGCCGAACCTCTGGCGCATTCAGCACCTGCTCGGCCGTATCGAACTGCGACCCGCAGATCTTCTCGATCAGTTGTCGCTGATCCGCGTTCTCGCGGACGTTCGACCGACGGAGGTATACAACCTCGCGGCCATGTCGTTCGTGCCTGCGTCGTGGGACCAGCCAATGCTCACGGGCGAGTTCAACGCCCAGGGCGTGACGCGCGTGCTCGAAGCCGTTCGTCACGTGGACCCGACGATCCGACTGTACCAGGCATCCTCCAGCGAGATGTTCGGAAAGGTGCGCGAGGTTCCGCAAACCGAGCTGACGCCTTTCTATCCACGCAGCCCGTACGGCGTGTCCAAGGTCTTCGCGCATTACATCACGGTGAACTATCGCGAGAGCTACAACCTGTTCGCTGTCTCGGGCATACTCTTCAATCACGAATCGCCGCGACGGGGTCTCGAGTTCGTTACGCGCAAGGTGACCGATGGAGCGGCCCGGATCAAGCTGGGTCTTGCCGACTCGCTCTCGCTCGGCAATCTCGATGCGCAGCGCGACTGGGGATTCGCCGGTGATTACGTGCGCGCCATGTGGCTGATGCTGCAGCAGGATCAGCCCGACGACTACGTGATCGCCACCGGCGAAAGCCACTCCGTGCGTGAGCTGGTCGAGGTTGCGTTCGGGCATGTGGGGCTCGACTGGAACAAGTACGTCCGGCTCGATCCGAAATTCCTGCGACCGGCTGAGGTCGACCACCTCATCGGTGACTGCTCCAAAGCTCGTCGAGTGCTTGGCTGGACACCGGACGTTGATTTCCCCCACCTCGTTCGCATGATGGTCGACGCGGATGTCGAGCGGCTCTCGAACGCTCTCCACGCGCCGACCGACGTCGTCCGCTGATTTTCAACGGCAGGTGATCCAGATCGAAGATGCGAAACAGGTACGTTCTCGTTCTGGATCTTCCTCTCATCGCGATCGCCGCGATGGGCGCCTTTCTCCTCCGCTTCGACTGGTTCTTCGCGTCACGTCCTGAGTTCCTGCCCTTCGTAATCGCGGCGCTGGTGGTGAAACCCGCCGTCTTCATGGGGTTCGGCCTCTACGGACGGTACTGGAAATACGCGTCGGTCTCGGACCTGCTGGTGGTCGTCGTGGGGGTGACCGCCGCATCGCTCCTGCTCGGCGTCATCGTCGTCGTGGCGGTCAGCGGCCGTGTCATCAACGAGTTCTCCAGGTCTGTCCTCCTCATCGACTGGCTGCTCACGGTTGTCGCAGTCGGCGGCCTGCGCTTCACGATCCGCCTGTGGAACGACCCGAGCATCACTCGCGCCGCCGCTGGCGCGGGTCCCATCCGGAACGTGCTGATCGCGGGCGCCGGTGCTGCCGGGGCCGCGGTGCTTCGGGAGATCCAGCGCAACCCCGGGCTGCGGCTGAACGTCGTCGGGCTCCTGGACGACGATCCGGTGAAACGAGGCAAGCGCATTCACGGGGTGCGCGTGCTCGGAGGGCTGGCGAGAGTCGCCGATGTCATCACGGCGGACGCGATCCACGAAGTGATCATTGCGATGCCGACCGCGCCGGGCGGCACGATCCGGCGGGTGGCGCAGACGTGCGCAGCCGCGAATGTGATTTCACGAACCCTGCCCGGCATGTTCGAACTCCTCGATGGCCGCGTGAGCGTGAGCCGCCTGCGTGGCGTCGATATCACCGACCTGCTGCGGCGGACCGAGATCCTCGGTCCTGTCGATGCCGCCCACTATGTTTCCGGACGCGGTGTGCTCGTCACCGGCGCCGGCGGCAGCATCGGCCTGGAGCTGTGCCGGCAGGTGGCGCATGCGGGTCCACGCCAGCTGATCCTCCTCGGCCACGGCGAGAACAGCCTGTTCGAAGCAGAGCATCAGTTGCGCGCGCTGCCTGCCGACGTGCCGCTGGAAGTCGTCGTCGCTGATGTGCGCGACCGCGATCGCATCCGGCAGATATTCGAGCGCTATCGACCGTCCATTGTGTTTCACGCTGCGGCGCACAAGCACGTGCCGATGATGGAACGGAACCCCGAGGAGGCGATCACCAATAACGTGCTCGGCACGGCGAACGTGGTTGCCGCCGCGCTCGAGAGCGGCACGGCGCGCCTGGTGCTGATCTCCACTGACAAGGCCGTCGAGCCACGCAGCATGATGGGCACGTCGAAGCGCGTGGCGGAACAGATCGTGATGCAGGCGGCTCGCCGGTCAGGCCGGGCCTTCACGGTCGTCAGATTCGGGAACGTGCTCGGCAGCCGCGGGAGCGTCGTGCCGCATTTCAAGAGACAGATCGAGGCGGGCGGTCCGATTACGATCACGCATCCCGAGGTCACCCGCTTCTTCATGACGATCCCCGAAGCGGTTCACCTCGTTCTTCAGGCCGGCGGCATGGCGCACGGTGGGGAACTGTTCGTGCTGAACATGGGTCAGCCGGTTCGCATCACCGATCTCGCCCGCGACCTCATCGCGTTGTCAGGCTATTCGCCTGAGGAGATCGAGATCGTATACACGGGACTCCGGCCGGGCGAGAAACTCGAGGAGCGGCTCTGGGATACCGGTGCCGAAATCGAACCGACGACGCACCCTGACATCCTGCGGGTGACGGAGCACAACGAGGATCCGAGGGTTCCCCTTGAACGATTCGCCGAGGCCGCCAGACGCGGCGATCGGCTGCAACTCGAAATGCTGCTGGCGCAGCAGGTCTCGACCTACGTACCGCCCCGGGGCTCCGCACCGACTACCGCAGACTGACCCTATTCGAACGTGACGAATCTCATGGTTGTGGCTGCGGCGTGCCTGGTTGCATCCGCGGCGGGCGTGGCGGCGTTCACGAGTTGGGCGACGCGTGCGCGCCTGCTCGATGTACCAAACGAGCGGAGCTCGCATCAGGTGCCGACGCCGCGCGGAGCGGGCGCGATCATCGTCATTGTCGTCGCCGCCGCCGGATTGTGGAGCGCGTACGCGGGGCTGATCAACGCCGGTCTGATTGGCGGAGCGGCGCTGACGATTGCTTTCATAAGTGCGATCGACGACGCGCGGCCGCTGCCCAGCGCGCTGAGGCTCCTCGTGCATTTCGGCTGCGCCGCCATCGTCGTGCTGGCGCTCGTCGCTGATGGCCGCGAGGTGTGGTCGTGGGGTGTGATCGTTCTTGCCGTGCTCTGGATCGTCGGCCTTACGAACGCCTACAACTTCATGGACGGCGTCGACGGGATCAGCGGCGCGCAGGCGGTCGTGAGCGGGATCACGGTGGCCATCGTCTGCCTCCCGCTTCACCTGACCGGGTATGCGGTTGCAGGCACAGCCGTCGCGTCAGCGAGCGGGGGATTCCTGCTGTTCAACTGGTCTCCGGCACGTGTCTTCATGGGGGATGTGGGCGCCGCATTCCTGGGCTTCGTGTTCGCCGCGCTCGCGCTGCAGATCGGAGCCGTATCGTTCGCGGCGGGGATGGCCGTGGTCCTGTCACTGTGGCCATTCCTGTTCGACACGACGCTGACGCTGCTGCGGCGGATGGCGCGGCGCGAAAACATTTTCGCTTCGCATCGCTCGCATCTCTACCAGCGGCTCGTGATCGCAGGATGGTCGCACGCTCGCGTGACACTCGTGTACTCCGCGATGGCGGCCATCGGCGCCGTGACCGGGGTCTGGTGGTCCATCGCGGGCGTTTCCGGGCCGGTGCCGGTGGCGGTGGGGGTGCTCGCCGCCGTCCTCTACGTCCTGGTGCTTCGTGTTGAAGCCGCGCAGAGATCTTCACACCGCGGCGGCGCCAATGCCGCCGTCCGCTGAGTGATATGCTGCAGATCGGCCGGCTTCACTCCCCGCCATCGGCATGAAACAGGTTCTTCAATCGCTGCAGACGTCAGATCTGCTCGTCGCCGACGTTGCGGTGCCCTCGCTGCCGGACAACGGCGTGCTCGTGCGGACCGTCGCGTCGCTCGTCTCTGCCGGCACCGAGCGCATGGTGCTCGAGTTCGCGAAGAAGAACCTGCTGCAGAAGGCGCGGGCGCGTCCCGACATGGTGCGCCAGGTTCTTCAACGCGCGCGTCGCGAGGGCCTGCTCTCGACCTTCGAGACGGTGACACGGCGACTGGCCGAGCCGATGCCGCTCGGCTATTCACTCGTCGGTCAGGTGGTCGATGTCGGATCGCGCACCCAGGGGGCTTCGATCGGCGATTTCGTCGCGTGCGCCGGCGCCGGCGTTGCGAACCACGCGGAGTTCGTCGCCGTGCCTCAACACCTCTTCGCGCGCGTGCCGGCAGAGCTCGCAGGGCGCGCGCCGATTGAGCATGCGGCCTTCGCAACTCTCGGCGCCATCGCGCTTCACGGGTTCCGGCTCGCGAGCCCGCAGATCGGCGAGCGTGTAGCCGTCCTCGGCCTGGGACTACTCGGACAGCTGGCGGTACAGATCGCTCACGCGGCCGGGTGCAGGGTGTTTGGCGTCGATCTCGATCCGGCTCGCGTTCGGCTTGCGCTGGAACATGGCGCTGACACGGCCTGCGTCCGGGCAGAAGCGGCCGATCGTGGTGCCGCGTTCAGCGGCGGTGCCGGCTTCGACGTCGTGCTCATCGCCGCCGATACACAGACGAACGATCCCGCACTCCTCGCCGCGGAGCTCGCGCGGGATCGCGCTCACGTCATTGCTCTCGGCGCTTTCGATCTCACGCTGCCGCGAAAAGAGTTCTTCGCCAAGGAACTGAATTTCCAGGTGTCGCGCTCGTACGGTCCCGGCCGCTACGACCCTGCCTACGAGCTGCACGGCCGCGACTACCCCATCGGATATGTGCGATGGACGGAGCAGCGCAATCTCTCTGCCTTCGTTGAACTCCTCGCCGCCGGGCGGCTTACGATCGCGCCGCTCATCACGCACCGGTTCGACATCGCGGACGCGGCGAAGGCTTACGACGTCATCACTGGCAAGTCGAACGAACCGTTCCTTGGTGTGCTGCTGACTTATCCTGCAGATGCACCACTGACGCGGCGCGTCGACCACGCACCCGCGATTTCGATGTCACCCCGGACCGGCGACATCGGCGTGACCGTCGTAGGCGCGGGCCTGTTCGCAGGCGCCACGCTGATCCCGGCACTCAAGCACGTTCCGAACGTGCGCCGGCGCGGCATCGTCAGCGCGCACGGCCTCACCGCTCGCACGCTGGGGGAATCATCCGGGTTCGCGTTCAGCGCGACGACCCTCGATGAGGCGCTGCGCGATGAGGCGACGGACGCCGTCTTCATCCTGACGCGCCATCACCTTCACGCCGGGCAGACGCTTGCGGCGCTCGACGCCGGCAAACACGTGTTCGTCGAGAAACCGCTGTGCCTCACGCGCGAGGAGCTCGACCGCCTCCACTCCGCGCACGCAGCAAGACCGGACCGTCTCGTCATGGTGGGATTCAACCGTCGATTCGCGCCGATGGCCCAACGACTCCGCGAGTTTCTCGACACCGGCGAACCGCGGCTCCTCAGTTATAGGGTGAACGCGGGCTATCTCCCCCGCGATCACTGGACGCAGGATCCGGAACAGGGTGGAGGCCGGCTCCTCGGCGAAGGCTGTCACTTCCTCGATTTCGCGAACTGGATCCAGGGTGAAGGCCCTTCGCAGGTATTCGCTCGAGCGACCGCCGATGGGGGCAGGTACTCGCAGGATAACTTCGTGGTCACCCTCGCATACCCGTCGGGCGGAGTTGCGACGATCCTGTACGCCGCGAATGGAGAGAAGGGCGCTGGCAAGGAGCGGATCGAAGCCTCATCGGCCGGCCGCACGGCGGTGCTCGAAGACTACCGCGTCCTCGAACTGCACCGCGACGGGCGTGTCGACCGTGTGCGTGAGCGTCTCAAGGCGGACAAGGGCCATGCTGAGGAGTGCCGGGCGTTTCTCGCCGCCGTCCGCGGCGGCGGACCGTCGCCGATCGCGTTCGATGACCTCGCCACGAGTACGCGCACGGCGTTCGCCGCGCTCGAGAGCCTGACCACCGGCCAGCCTGTCTCGTTGTGAGTCTGCTGCCCCGACGAAATCATGTGTGGCATCTGCGGCGTGGTTGGACGCGCCGATACCGACAGCATCGCCGCGATGAACGAGCGGCTCTCGCATCGCGGTCCGGACGATGAAGGCACCTACGTCGATCGGGCGTCGAGGGTCGCGCTCGGGCACAAGCGTCTCTCGATCATCGATCTCTCGGCGGCGGGCCGGCAGCCGATGGGGAACGATGATGGGTCACTCGTCATTTCGTTCAACGGCGAGATCTACAACTACCAGGCGCTGAGGGCGAGACTCGCCGCAAAAGGGTATCGTTTCCGCTCGAACACCGACACCGAAGTCATCCTCAAGCTCTACGAAGACGAAGGCGCCGAAAGCGTAAAACGGCTGAACGGCATCTTCGCCTTCGCCATCTGGGACGACAGGCGCAAGTCGCTGTTCCTGGCGCGGGACCACTTCGGCATCAAGCCCCTCTACTACGCGCGGAAGAACGGCTGGCTGGCATTCGCCTCCGAGGCGAAGTCTCTTTTTGCTCTGCCTGGTGTCGCGCCTGAACTCGATACCGACGCACTCGGTCTGTACTTCTCGTTTCTGTGGACGCCGGATCCGGTCACGCTGTTCAAGGGCGTGCTCAAGTTGCCCGCGGGCCACTACGCCGAATGGCGCGATGGTGATCTCCGGCTCACCCGCTTCTGGGATCTGACGTTTCGCGCCGAGGGTTCACAGCAGGAGCGTTCGACTCAGACGCTGGTCGGAGAATTTCGCGAACGATTCGGCTCCGCCGTGGAGCGTCAGTTGATCAGCGACGTTCCCGTCGGCGCATTCCTCAGTGCCGGCCTCGATTCCAGCGCCATCGTCGCGGAAATGGCGCGCCGCACCCGCGAACCCGTCCGCACCTACACCATCGCCTTCCATCCCCGGCACCGGCGGGGCGAGGTGACGCTCGACGACCCCGCACTCGCAAGCGCGGTTGCGCGGAAGTTCGGATGCAAGCACACGGAGATCGTCGTGGATCCCGATGTCGCCGAGCTGCTGCCGCGGCTCGTCTGGCACATGGACGAGCCCACTGCGGATCCCGCCATCGTCATGGCCTATCTCGTCAGCCGCGAGGCGCGTCGCGAGGTGACGGTCCTGCTGTCGGGGATTGGCGGCGACGAGATGCTCGGTGGCTACAGAAAGTACGTGGCCGCGCTCGACGCGGACCGGTACCAGCGGATACCGGCAGCCGTTCGCCGCGGGATGCTCGATCCGCTGCTGCGAAGGGCGCCCGCGAGACCAGGGACGCCGTGGGGAGGCTACGGCCGGCTGCTTCGGAAGTGGGGACGCAGCGCGTCGCTCACACCCCGGCAGCAATTCATTACCAACGGCACGTATCTTCCGCTGACAGAGCTTCCGGGCCTCTTCATTCCTGGTGCAGTCGGTGCGTCAGCGTCCGCATCGGTCTGGCGCTTTCATGAGGCGGCTTTCGATCAGGTACGACATGCCGACTGGCTGCACCAGATGATGTATGTGGACGCGAAGCTGTTCATGGCGTCGCTCAATCTCACTTACAACGATCGCATGAGCATGGCGTCGGGCGTCGAGGTGCGCGTGCCGTTCCTGGACTGGGAACTGGCGGACTGGCTGGCGAGCGAGGTCCCGCCTGGCCTGAAGATCCATGGACGCGTGACGAAGTATCTGCTTCGCGAAGCCTATCGTGACACGCTCCCGGCCGAGGTCCTGAGTGCGAGAAAGGCCGGCTTCGGTGCGCCGATCGGCTACTGGCTGCTCAACGATCTGCGCGAAATGGTCGACGATCTGCTGCATACGGATCGCGTCCGACGCCGTGGACTGTTCAGACCCGAGGTGGTCGAGTCCTGGGTACGCGAGCAGCGTCAGGGCAGCGTCGAACGCAGTTGGAACGTCTGGCAGCTGCTGACGTTCGAATTGTGGATGCAGGCGTACTTCGATGGACGCGCGGGCAGCGACTCACGCGCGGCGGGCATCCCGGCACGCGTCACGCCCTGAAGAGGCGTCACTTCACGGCTTTGATGTACCAGTAGGAGCCGGCGGTTCGTCCGAGCCAGGCGGCGGCGCGGCGCGGCAGACGAGGACCGATCACCGGCAGCTTGTGTCGAGGGAAGTAGTGCTTCGCAAGCGTCACCCGCGAGAATCGCCCGAACATCGCGTGCAGCTCGCCCGCGGTGTAAAACCGCGAGAGCGGATTGCCCAGACCATCGGTGCTGTTGTTCACCGCGATCTGCGTAGGGATCCAGCCACGATGGTCAGCCGGCAAGCCGACAAATTCATTGAACTTCCCTCGCCCCATCCGTCGCCGCAGCGCGGCGAGACGCGCGCGGCCGAGCACGTGTGCCGCAGCGTAGCCGAGAGATTCGCGGGCGTAGAGCATCACGATCGCCTTGCCGCCGGGTTTCAGCAGGCGATGCACTTCGTTGATGGCGCGCTGCGTGTCCGGCGTGTGATGCAGCACCCCGTGGCTGTAGACGACGTCGAATGACTCCGAGAGAAACGGCAGGTTCTCTGCGTCGGCCTCGGTGAAGCCTCCGGGCAGACGTTCGAGGCGGAATCCCTCGCGCGCGAGTGTCAGGGAGTTTCTCGACAGATCGGCGTCGATGTAGCGGGCGCCATGCCTCGCGAACTGCCGTCCATCCGTCCCCAGCCCTCCGCCGATTTCGAGCACGCGCTCGTTCGTGTGTTCGGCGAACTCGGCGATCTCTGGGATGTGGAATTCCTGCAGATATCGATGCGCTTCAACGGTCCTGTAGAACTCTCTGGTGCCTGGCTCTGCCTGGCCGTGGCGCACACCGCAGGGCTGGTTGTCCCAGAAGCGGCGGACGCGGTCTTTCAGTTCTGCGGCGCTGGAAACCATCAGGAGTGTCTCGGAAGTGCTGGCGTGAATGTGCATTGTATCGCAGCCGTCCGACCCATCGCACGGCGTGCGCTCGGCAGAATCTCAGCGGTGACGCGCGGCGGCGATCAAACGAACCTCTTCGCGCACGCCCTCTGCGAACGAGCGCGGTGAAAACCCGAATGCATCGCGCGCGGCGCCGTGGTCGAATGCCTTGTCTTCCTGGAGCCGCAGCACCTGCTCTACGGTGAGGCGCGGCTTCGAAACGATCGCGTTATAGGCGCGCACGAGCTGGGCGACCGGTGTCAGCGGCAAATGTACGATGGCGGCCCGGCGTCCGGTGGCCGCCACTACTTCGCGGACGAGTGATTCGAAAGTCAGCGGCTCGCGACCCGACAGCGTGTAGGTCTGCCCAATCGTTTGCGGCGCAGTAACGCAGGCGACGATCGCCCCGGCGACGTCCTCCACGTGTACGGGCTGCTGAAGCGCTCGCGGGGCGATGACCGGTACAACGGGGGACTGCTGAACGAACCTGATCAAGCGTGCGATGTTTCGATCCTCCGGCGTGCCATAAATCATGGTCGGCCGAACGATGGTCCACGCGAGACCGCTCTGACGGACCAGATCCTCCCCGTGCTCCCTGAGGGGCCGTGACGTCACGGGAAGTTTCGTCAGGATGGCGGTCGTGCTCACGAAGACAGCGCGCCGGAGAGTCGAACCGGCGATTGCTGCGAACAAGGCATCAACCCAGCCGAACCCGAGCGAGGCGACGTTCACCAGCACGTCCGCATCCACGAACGCCGCCCTGAGGCTCGCCGTCTCGTGCAGATCACCCTCGACGAACTCGATGCGTGGTGCGTCGAGCCGGCGTCGGTCACTCGCCGGCCTGACCAGGCAGCGCAGCGTCGCCTCTGGAAAAGTTCGACTGAGCTCCCGCACCACGAACCTGCCGGTGAAACCGGTGGCGCCGGTCACGACGATGCAGCGCGGCCGCTCCATCGCTTTACCGGGAAGGTTTGGTGACATCGCCGAGCAGGTCGAGATACTGACGGGCGAGCACTCGCCGATCGTAGTGGCCGACTACGAACTCGCGGCCGGACGCGCCAAGACGGCGGCCCAGCGCGGGGTCGTTGCGAAGTTGCCGCACTGCCGCGGCGATAGCGTCGGAGTCTTCGGGATCAACGATGAGCGCGCCTCCGGAACGTTCGAGGATGGCCCGCGCCTCGCCGCGAACGCTGCCAATGATCGGACGTCCGCACGCCATGATCTCGAACATCTTCGACGGGATGAACGTTTCGAACAGCGGGATGTTCCGCAGCGGCACGAGCACCGCATCGCTCGCCGCATACCAGCTGGCCATCAGATGCTTCGGCTGGCCAGGGAGGAAGCAGACATTGCGAAGACCGGCAGCGGCGGCGTGATCCGTCAGCGTCTTCTTTTCCGCTCCCTCGCCGACGAACACGAAGAGTACGTCCGGATCGCTTTCGAGCCCACGAGCAGATTCGAGAACTGCCGTCAGTGCCTGCGAGATTCCGTGCGCCCCGATATAGAGCACGACGAACTTTCCCGTGAGACCGTGCGCGCGGCGAATGTCGTTCTCCGCTGGTCCCGGACGAAATGCCTCACCGTCAACCCCGTTGGTGATCGTCGTCACGTGCGCCGGCGACAGCCCGCGCCTGATCAGGACGTCGCGGAAGGAATGAGTGACGACCACGACCCGAGCGGCGTGACGGTAAAGGAACATCTCGACGGCTTCGAGGATCCGGATGATCGATCGGTTCTTCAGCACTCCGAGCTCGATGAAGATGCCTGGCCAGAGGTCGCGGACCTCGAATACGTAAGGGATGCGCCAGACGCGGCTCATGAGCCAGGCGGAGATCACCGCGAAGAACGCCGGCGACGACACGACGATGACGTCGTAACCCCGCAAACGTGGTGTCGTGAGCACCATCGTCGAAAGCATGAAGGAGACGTGCGACAGCGTCTTCCTGACGAATCCCTCGTTCGGCGTCGCGTAGAGCCAGTTCCGGAAGACCGTGATGCCGTCGAGCGTTTCCCGCCGAAAGATCACGCCGCGATATTCGGGCGGCACGATGCCCGTGGGGTGGTTCGGTACGCCGGTGACGACAGTGACATCCTGCCCCTCGCGTACCCACTCGCGACTGAACTCACTGACGCGCGCAGACGGCGCCCCGATTTCCGGGACGAAGTATTGACACAGGAACGCGATCCTCACTGATCAGCGCTTCCCCGTGTCGCGCGGTCGCGGTGCGACCGGCGGAGCATCCAGGCTGATCGCGAACGTCTCGCTCGCGATCTCGACGATGACCGAGTTCGCGTCAACTGTCCTGACGGCAAAGTCCTGAACCGCTTGCGCGCCGGGGACGAGCAGCCATCCGAAGCGAACCGGCAGCGGTCCCGAGCCAGCAGTGACAAGTGTTGGCGAGGCAACGACGCGTCCAAACGCAGGAGCATACCAGCCCTGTAGCGGGTCGCGCTGTCCGCTGATCCGTCGTGGAACAGCGATGCCGAACCACGTGATCCCGAGGGTGGCGCCGCCTCGTTGCGCCACCACGCGCGAGTCGTTCGTTTCCGCGAGCTCCACCCGCGGGTGCAGGTGCAGGAATGTCTCCCACGCATGTGCTCCGGTGCCGACCAGTTCGTCGATCACCAGCCAGAAGCGCCCGTCGACCAGGAGGAGGCGCCGCCGATGTCTCAGGGGATGCGGAAGATGATCGAACCCGGTGTGTTCGGCGGAGAAGCCGCGCGCGTTGCCTGTCTCCTCGACGCGTCCGTCGACGACGCGAGCGCGACGGCCAACGCGGAAGCTGCTCCAGCATTCGCTCTGCTCGACACCGTCGACCATCACCGTGCTGTGCGCGCGTGTGCTGCGGTAATAGTCGCGCCACGGCCCGCTGGCATACTCGGAGACTCCTGAATCCACGACGAGACGCACGCCGTCGACGCTGACTTCGAATCCGAACAGATCGGAGTGCGCGTGCGCCGGCAGATCGTCCGGGCATACGGGGCCGGCATCCGCGATGAGAAAGCCGCGCCGATCCGCCGTCGGGAGCGTCACGAATCCGCTGCTCTCGGGATCCCAGGAAGCGATGGGCGTGACGATCTCATTCGACGTGCTCTCGACCGATCGGCCGTCCTGAACGCGCGCGTTTCGGACCGGTTGCGCCAGTTTCGATGCGAGCAGGGCGTGTCGCACAACCAGACGCCCGTCGGGGTCACGGCCGCTCAACAGACGCGACGCGGCGAGAAGGGCAGCCGGCTCCGGTGTCATCCCGATCGCGGTATCGCCGAACTGTGCGAGTTGACCGTCCGGATGGCAAACGCGGATGAGGAACTTCTCCATGCGCCCGATCGCCTGCTCGAGCGCGTGATCGGCACTGCCTAGCTGCCGCAGCACGAACGCCAGCTCGATGGCGTCGCCGAACACCTGCGCATGGTACATGGGCGATTGTTCGTAATGGCCGCCGTCGGATCGGAGCTGTGCCGCGAGCGCGCGAGTGAACTCCGTCGTGAACTGCTGCCGCCATTGTTCCGCGGTCTCTCCCCTCCAGAACGCGCCGGCCATCGCGAGCGCCTTCAGGTTCTTGAGCAGGTGGTTGCCCCCGACGTCGGTTTCGAGGTTGTCACGCACGAACAACGTCTGAACGCGGAGGCTCTCGACGATCGCGTCTGATGGGCGAAATGCCCGCGGCGCAGTCGAAAGCGCCAGCATCCAGTTGACCGTGCGCACGGACACGACATACGGATGCCACGCGTCCCCTGTCGAGGCGGCGGCCATCGGAACGCGGCGTATCCAGTCCTCCATCATCGACGATGCGGCGTCGACACTGCCAGCCAGCACGATGTCGGCGAGGAAGTCGAAGTAGTGCAGGTGATACCGCCACAATTGCGGCGCGCTCGCCGCTGTCCAGTCGATTGGGGTGCCGAGCGTTCGCCGGTCATTGAGGAAGTCGAAGGTGCCGCAGCCGGCATCCGCCGCGTCGCGCTGCGAGGCGGCCAGCGTGGCTGGAGCGATCCATTCCGAGGCGGCGGAAGGCGAACCACGCAGCCCCCAGGGATCGGCGCTGAAATCAAGACCTGAGCGCGACGCCCGTGCCGCGTACCTGGCGCGCGCTCGATCGGGGGTCAGGTTGCGGGCAGCCGCACGGAGCCGCAGATCGACGCGCGAGACGATCTGAGAAGGCCGGAGGTATCGGACCGTATTCCAGTAGCGGTCGATCCGACGATACGCGCCCGCAAGGTCATCGAACGGCATCCGTCCGTTCCGCCGCCGCGGCATTCACCGTCCGATGCGGTTCCGGCTCGAGGATGGCGATGATGCGCTCGGCCGCCTTGCCGTCCCACAGCGGCGGTACGCGCGCGATGCGCCGGGTCGTTTTCACCGTCCGCCAAGCCTCGAGAATGCCGGCGGGCCGCACGCCGGCGAGCAGGTTCGTGCCGTGTGTGATCGTCGCGGGGCGCTCGGTGGAGGTGCGCAACGTGAGGCACGGGACGCCAAGCACGGTCGTTTCTTCCTGCACTCCGCCGGAGTCCGTGAGCACGACGGCACTCTCGGCGACGAGGCCAAGGAACTCGAGGTAGCCCATCGGATCGCTGAGGTGCAGCCGCGCGTCGTCACACAATCGGCTGACGGCCGGCGAGCGCGAGAGGGACGCTCGCGTTCGCGGGTGCACCGGGAAGACGAGCGGCAGGTCTCGGCTGATCTCGCCGATGGCGCCGAACAACTCGTCGAGCGCGCGAGGATCGTCGACATTGCTCGGCCGGTGCAGGGTGATCACGCCGTACTGTCCGGGCTGCAATCCCATCCGCGCGGGCGTGCCGAGCGCGAGTGCGGCATCGCGGTGCGCGAGCAGCGTGTCGATCATCACGTTGCCGACGAGAAAGATCCTGTCTTCGGAGATGCCTTCGCGGCGCAGGTTTTCCACACCGGACGATTCGGTCACGAAGAGCAGATCCGAGATCTGATCGGTCAAAACGCGGTTGATCTCTTCCGGCATGTCGCGGTCGAAGCTGCGCAGGCCGGCCTCGACGTGGGCGACGCGCACGCGCCGTTTGCTGGCGACGAGCGCACAGGCGATCGTCGAGTTCACGTCGCCGACGACCAGCACGACGTCGGGCTTCCATTCGAGCAGCACCGGCTCGAACGCGGTCATGATCGCGGCAGTCTGCCGTGCATGGGTGTCGGATCCCACTTCCAGATCGATGGCCGGCCGCGGCAGTCCCAGCTGGTCGAAGAAGATGCGCGACATCGCCGCGTCATAGTGCTGGCCGGTGTGTACGAGGATCGACTCGAACAGGCTGCGGCGGCGCTCCAGCTCGCGGGCGATCGGCGCGATCTTCATGAAATTGGGACGCGCGCCGGCGACCAGCAGCACCCGGTACTTCGAGGACATGAGTGCCACGATTATCGCTGCCTGAAGCGCATCGGTTCAAGCCAACCGCTGCCCGGGCGCCGGCGGGCGCTGTGCTACAGTGAAAACCGCTCTGCCCGCGCGGTCACCGTTACACACGGCGCTCATGTTCGTCGAGGTGTCGCTGCACGCGCCGGATGATATCCCCCGCGAATGAACAGCAGCACGCTGCGGCTCAACGTTCTGGTGAACGTCCTGGGATCGGGCTGGCTGGCGGTTGTCCAGTTCATCGTCGTGCCGATCTATCTGCAGCTGCTCGGTATCGAGGGATACGCCCTGATCGGTTTCTTTCTGACCCTGCAGGGCGCCCTCCGAATCCTGGATCTGGGCCTCGCCTCCACCGTCAATCGCGAGCTTGCCAGATATTCGGTGAGCCCCGCGCTTGCCGTGGAGTCACAGGATTTCGCGCGGACCTTCGAGGTGTTCTACTGGATCGTTGCGGCGTTCATCGCCGTCGGTCTCTGGGCGCTGTCACCCACGATCGCGCGGCACTGGCTGCAGGATGGCGCCCTGCCGGATGGGATGCTCGTCAACGCTGTCCGCAGCATGGGTCTCCTCGCCGCGGCGCAATGGCCGCTCAGTCTGTACCAGGGCGCGCTGCTCGGTCTGGAACGCCAGCCACTGCTCAATGCGATCCGTGCGTCGATGGCCACGATCACGGCCGCGGCGGGAGTGCTGGCGCTGATCTTCATCCAGCGCAGTGTCACCGTGTTCTTCCTGTCGCAGCTCGCCGTCGCGGTCGTTCACGTGCTGGTCATGAAGCTCGCCCTCTGGCGAAGCCTTCCCAGAACAGGTACTGCTCCGCGGATCAGGGTCCGCTTGTTCAGCGGGGTCTATCGGTTTGCGCTGGGTGTCAGCGGCATCACCATCTGCTCTCTCGTTTTGACCCAGGCGGACAAGGTGGTGCTCAGCAAGGCGCTGACGCTCGAGCAGTTCGGTTATTACTCTCTCGCCAGCGTTGCGGCCAGCGCACTGGCGGCGATGAACGCGCCCGTGTTCAATGCGGTCTTTCCCCGACTGACCGTGCTCGTCGCGCAGCGTCACGAGGTGACATTGCGGCCCCTGTTCCGGCTCGCCTCGCAGGCGGTTGCCGTGGCGACGGTGCCTGTCGCATTGGTGATCGCGCTGTTCGCGTCCGAGATCGTGACGCTGTGGACCAGGGAGGCGGCGACGGGGTACCAGGTCGGGCCGATTCTCTCGATCCTCATCATTGGCACCGCGTTCAACACGCTCATGAACCTGCCGTACGCGCTGCAGCTCGCGCATGGATGGACCCGCCTCGCCTTCGGCATCAATTTCGTTTTTGCCTTGCTGATCGTGCCGGCCCTCCTCACCGCCGTCGCCCGGCACGGCGCCCTGGGTGCCGCCGCCGTCTGGGCCGTGCTCAATCTCACGTACGTGCTTGTCGGTGTACCTGCGACTCATCGACGGCTGTTTGGCGATACCGGCTGGTACTGGTTCGCGGATGTCATGCGCGTCCTCGTTGCGGCGCTCGCCGTAGTCGGCCTCTGGCGGCTGTTATACTTCGTGCAGCCAGTCTCTCCTCTGACTCTCGTTGTGGTGATCGCAGCAGCTCTGTCCGGAACACTTGCGGCCGCCGCCGTCTCAACGCGTCTGCGTGAATGGACCCTGACGTACCTGTCCGCCCGAATGTCCCATCCCGCCTGATCGGAACTTCGCGTGCCCGGATATCAGGTTCTTCTGTTCGTCACGATCGTCGCGATTCCCGTGTGGCTCATGGCCACGCGCAACGGCGCGGCGCTGCTTGCCTGGGTGATCCTGGTGACCTGTCTGGACGTTTTCAACGCCAAGGGAGCGGTGAACGTCTCTGCCGCATCCATCACCGGTCTACTGCTGGCGCCGTACGCCGCGCGCATGCTCTTCGCGTTCAGAAAATCGCCCGTGGTCGCGTGGATCGCAGCGCATTACGGATACCTGGTGCTACTCGGGCTGATGTTTGGCCTGGCGTTTCCGTGGCCCGACACGCTCGGGCGTCCCTTGAACCTCCGTGCTGAAGGACGGACGGTTCTCTACCTGATGCGCGAAACGGCGGCTCTGAGCATCGCTGTCTTCGTCGCGCAGCAGGTCGCGAAGTCTGGCCGCCCCGATCGAGTATTGAACGGCATTCTGTTGGCCGCCTGCGCGACGTCCGCCTTCGCCGTTCTGGAATACGTAACGGGCATCAGCTACTATCTGCTCTTCAACGAGGGCGTGCTCGCGCCCACGTACTGGAACTTCCGGGTCCGCGGACTGAATTTCGAGCCGCGAGGTCTCGGGCTGGTTGGTGCTCACGCGCTCGTCATCGGCATCCTGTATATCGCCTCCCGCCGCCACGTGTGGTCAACCGCCGCGACGCTCGTCACGACCGCACTTGCGATGCTGCTCGGTGCGTCGACCTCGGGCATGATCGCCGCCGCAGCCGGTGCGTCCACTGTCTGGTTGTCCAACCGCCGGGTCCGCCGT
>DATLLF010000065.1:0-29602 GCA_035537955.1 Vicinamibacterales bacterium
CACCATGGTCTTGTGGGACGAGGCAGTCGAAGCCGTGGCGGCGAATCATCCCTCGGTCTCGTGGCGCAAATACCACGTGGACGCGCTCGCCGCGCGCATGGTCACTGATCCGGCGAGCCTTGATGTGATCGTGGCCTCGAACCTGTTCGGCGACATCCTGACCGACCTCGGCGCCGCGATTTCCGGCAGCCTTGGTGTCGCACCGGGCGCGAACATCAATCCCGAACGCACGCATCCGTCCATGTTCGAACCCATTCACGGTTCGGCACCCGACATCAAAGGGAGGGGAATCGCGAACCCTATCGGCGCGATCTGGGCCGGCGCGATGATGCTCGATCATCTCGGCGCCACCACCGCGCACGATCGCATCGTCGCCGCCATCGAACGCGTGCTGGCCGACAGCACTGGACCGCGAACACCGGACCTTGGGGGAACGGCCGCCACTCGCGACGTGACGGCGGCCATAGTGGATAGGCTGAAGGGCTGAAGGCTGAAGTATGGTTCAATGCTGAACTTCAGCCTGCTCCTGACGTCAGCAATCAGCAATCAGCAATCAGCAATCAGCAATCAGCAATCAGCAGTCAGCAATCAGCAATCAGGCGATCTCTCTCAACCCCCGGTCGATGATGTCGAAGCCGTGCCGCAGTTCGTCCTCGCTGATCGTCAGCGGCGGGTTGGTGAAGAAGTTGTTCCAGCGGACGAACGTGTAGAGCCCCTCCTGGCGGAAGAACTTCGCCAGCCGCGTCATCGGTTCCGATGTGCCGTTGTACGGGGCGAGCGGTTCCATTGTCTTCTTGCTCTTCACCAGTTCGACGATGCCAAAGAGACCGATGGAGCGTGTGCCGCCGACCACATCGTGCCGCGACTCGAGATCCTTCAGCAGCCGCTTCATCACTTCACCCGTCTTCTTTGCGCGAGCGATCAGGTTCTCGTCCTCATACACCGAGAGCGTGGCGAGCGCAGCGGCGCACCCGAGGGGATGACTGTTGTAGGTCAGCCCGCCGAAGAAGACGTTGTTCTTGAAATGATCGGCGATCGCGCGCCGCATGCCCACCGCGCCGAGCGGGACGTACGCGCTCGTCAGTCCCTTGGCCATCGTCAGCAGATCGGGTACGACGTTCCAGTGGTTGATCGCGAACCACTCCCCGGTGCGGCCGAAGCCTGACATGACTTCGTCGGCTACCATGAGAATTCCGTACTTGGTGCACAGCTCACGGATGCCTTCCAGATAGCCCGCCGGCGGAACGAGGATGCCGTTGGTGCCGGTCACCGGCTCGATGAAGAACGCGGCGATGTGCTGCGGACCCTCGTACTGGATCACTTCTTCGATGTTCGCGAGCGCCGGCCCCACGTCATCCCAGCCGCGCCCGATACCGTGCCACGCGTCGGCGACGTGAACGATGCCGGGCATGCCCGGCTCCGCGGCCCAGCGCCGAGGATCGCCGGTCAGCATCATCGCGCCGCCGGTCGCCCCGTGATACGACCGGTAGCGGGCGAGGATCTTGTGCCGTCCCGTGTAGAGGCGGGCGAGCTTGATCGCGTTCTCGTTGGCATCGGCGCCGCCGTTCGTGAAGAAGAACACGTCGATGTCGCCCGGGCAGATCGCGGCGAGCTTCTCGCCGAGCAGCGCGCGCGGCTCCGTCGCCATGAATGGATTCGCATAGGCGAGTGTTGCCGCCTGTTCCTGGATGGCCTTGATCACGCGCGGATGCGAGTGGCCGATGTTCACGCACATCAACTGACTGTTGAAATCGAGATATCGCTTGCCTTCAGGCGTCCAGAACCAGCAGCCTTCCGCTCCCGCGACCGGAATGGGATCGACCTTTGATTGTGCCGACCATTCGAACAGGGTGTGAGTCTTCGTGAGCGAAACGATCTCTTCGCCGGACCGGGTGTGCGTGGTGGTCATGCGGGAATTTTATCCGTTCTGGACGATAATTCAGGCTTGAATCAGATCGGGGACGGACGCATCCGGGCAGTCCCCGCACATAGAGGAGCGAGGATGTCGAAGTCCCTGCGGCTGCTCGCGGTTGCAGCCGCGCTGACTATTGTTGTGGCCGGTACTGCGTCCGCGCAGACCGTCATCGTCCGTGGCGCGAAGCCCGGCGAGACGCTCGAAGTCGTCGTCAACGATTCCCCCGCTAACAAGGGCACCGTGGCCGCGGACGGTACCGCGACCGTCGCCGGCAACCTTCCGCCAAATGACGCGAAGCGCCCGGAGATGGACGCGCGCCTCTATCTCGACACATGCGCCGCGATGCGCCGCGTGATCATCGTCAATCGCAACCAGTTGCCGCTGCCGCCCGCGGCGGACTGCACGCGCAGCGACCTCACCGGCATTTACTGGGTGCGCCAGCGCAGCACGATCGTCATCGACGTCTCGAAGCCGATTCCCGACGTCCTGCTGCGTCAGGGCTCGTACAACCCGAACGCCCCGACCAAACGGCTCGCGCCGAAGGGCCTCGTTGCGTTTGGAGGCGGCGGTTTCGCGAAGCTGAGAGATGCGTCGGCCATCGCATGCGGCGACCTGAGCGATTGCCAGGGAGGTGATTTCGTCTTCGCGTACCACGTTGGCGCCACGCTATGGCTCACGCGATGGTTTGCCGTCGACGGCAGCTATTTACGGCCATCCAAGATGGTCACAGTCGGCAACGGCGGCACGTTCACGTTCAGTAATCGGATGGACGTGGACTTCCTCAACGTGGGAGTCAAAGGCGGGCTTCCACTCGGACCCACGAGGGTTTACGGGCTGGGCGGCATGAACTTTCACGAGGCGAGGGATACGATGACCGAGACCATCGGCAGCGCCTCGCAAACGGTAGAAACGCACACCGACGGCTGGAGCTACACGTACGGCGCAGGGTTCGAAGGCTGGATCAACAACCGGGTGGCGCTGTACGGCGAGGCCGGCATCCTCAGCATGAAAGGAAAGGAGCGCTTATCCGAAGTGATCCGGGTTGACGACCGCCTGACGTACTACATTTTCGGCGGACGCTTCCGGATCTTCTGATTCGGCACTACTGAGCGGCCGGGGCGGCGATCGCCGTCACTTCCACCTCGAAGATCAACGTCGAGTTCGGCGGAATCGGACCGCGTCGAGTGGACCCGTAGGCGAGCTCCGGCGGGATCACCAGCCGACGAATACCGCCAGCCTGGATGCCGACGAGGCCCTGGTCCCAGCCCTGAATCACCTGTCCGGCGCCCAGCACGAATGGGAAGGGCGTGCCCCCGACGTTCGATTCGAACAGAAGCCCCTTGTCGTCAGCCCTCCCGCCGTCGTACAGCCAGCCTGTGTAATGAACGGTCAGCGTGTCTCCGGCTGCGGCTTCGGCGCCGGTGCCTACGCGCAGATCGGTGTGCGTGAAGGCGGGCGTAGGCGTGAGCGGCGAATCATCGCAGGCTGAAAGCGCTGCTGCCGCCACCAGCGCGGGAGCAATCAAGAGAGTGCGCAGGAATCGTGTGGAGATCACCGGACGATTATAGCGCCCACGAAAACGCGATCAGAGCTCCAGGTCGCGGGCAGGCCGCTGCTGGAGAGGTGGTCCGAACCCGCTGCGCCAGATCTCCGTCCCGAGCACCCTTTCCAGATCCGTCTGTTCGAAGAAGCAGCGATCGATGGAGAGATGCTGCGTCCGATGTGCACGCAGCGCGGCGATCCGCCTCCCGGTCCACGCTGAAACGTCGAAGGCGAAGTCGACGCTGGGCGCCTCGTGCAGTCGCGGCAGCTTCGCCGCTTCCCACGGCGGGAGCAGCGGCGTCCACAGCAGACGCTTGACGACGTGCGGGTCTCCAGCCTCCGCGTGCCAGCGGGGATCCGCCGCTGCGCTGACCGCGTCGGCGGTGAAGCGGCTGATCGCGACGTGATCGGGGTGAACGTTGAAGCCGTTCGGGTCGAACGTGAACACGACGTCGGGCCGCTCGCGTCTCAGGATGCCGACGAGCGTGGTGCGAATCTCCTGCGGCGGCGCCGAGGCAAGCGCCTGGTCCTCGTAACCGAGGATATGAAGGGCATCGAAGCCGATGATGCGCGCCGCGTCACGCAGCTCGTGCTCTCGCGTCCTGGCGATGTCCTCCGGCGCGCAGAGCGGAGGATTACCGCACTTGCCTTTCTGCCCGAGCGTTGCGGTCACCAGTACGATCCGCGCGCCCGCGGCGGCGAACTTCATGGCCGTCCCGGCTGCTGAAAAGCTCTCGTCGTCGGGATGCGCGAAGCTGAAGAGCAGGTTCATGTCAGTTCCGGTCGTCGCCGCGGTGCGGGGCAGGATGCTCGAGGCCGGCGACGATCTCGTACGAGCGCAGCCGCGCCGCATGATCGTAGATGTGCGCCGCCACGATGATCTCGTCGGGACCGGTCTGCTCGATGAACGTCTCGAGTCCCTGACGAACAGTATCAGGTGATCCGACAATCGAGATCGACTGCACTTCGTGGAGCGGAATGGCTCCAAATGGCGCGACGTCGCGCTCGAACTCGCGCGACGGCGGCGGCAGTGTCGTCGGCATTCCGCGGCGGAGGTTCGCGAACGATTGCCGGCCCGACGTGGCGAGAAAGCGGGCTTCGTCATCGGTATCCGCGGCGACGATGTTGACGCCGAGCATCAGGTAGGGCTGCGCGTGATCGGCGGACGGCCGGAAGTGTTCGCGGTACACCTCGATGGCGCGCAGCATCAGGGGGGCGGCAAAGTGAGACGCGAACGCATAGGGCAGACCCAGCGCGGCGGCGACCTGCGCGCCGAACAGGCTGGATCCAAGAATGAAGATCGGAATCTTCAATCCGCCTCCGGGCACCGCGCGAACCGTGCCGGCGGTTCCCACATCAGCCGGTGGAGCGTTGAAGTACGACATCAGTTCCAGGACGTCCTGCGGGAACGCGTCAGGATCGCTGGCGAGCGTGCGGCGCAGCGCCCGCGCAGTCAGCGGATCCGTGCCCGGCGCGCGGCCGAGGCCGAGATCGATGCGTCCGGGGAACAGGCTCTCGAGGGTGCCGAACTGCTCGGCGACGACGAGCGGCGCGTGATTCGGGAGCATGATCCCGCCGGCCCCGACGCGGATCGTGCTCGTGCCTCCGGCAACATGCGCGATGACGATCACGGTCGCCGCGCTCGCGATCCCCGGCATATTGTGATGCTCGGCGAGCCAGTAGCGAAAATACCCCCAGCGTTCCGCATGGCGCGCGAGGTCCAGCGAGTGGCGCAATGCGGCCGCGGCATCGCTGCCCTGCGTGATGGTGGCGAGATCCAGAACCGAGCGGCGAACCGTCAGCACGAGCCGCTCCCGACCGCCATCTCGTCATCGAAGCGCGCGTCGTGAACGCCGCGCAGGGGAAGGACGATGCGGAACGTGGCGCCGCGGCCTTCGCCCTTGCTCGCGGCGGTCAGCGTCCCTCCGTGCAGTTCGACCAGTCGTCTCGAGATCGCGAGGCCGAGGCCCAGGCCGCCCGGTTCCCTCCGGGTGCCGCTGTCGGCCTGACGGAATCGATCGAAGACGAAGGGCAGGAATGCCGGCGGGATGCCGGCAAATGATGTGTCGGCGAGCGCAAACGTACCACGCACGTATTCGGATACCCCGCGTGACAGTGTCGTCGCCCGTGACTCTGCGGTCCCGATCGCGCGCTCGTAGCGCCACCACAGATCGAGGAGGACGAAGGCCCCGACCGCCACGAGCAGCGAGGCGGTGAGGACAAAGACGAGTGACCTGGTCCTGCGGAGACGCACGAGAGGAGCGGAGTGGAGCGGCTACGCCTTTCGTTTCTTCATCTGCAGTTCGCGGCCGCCGTCCGCGTATTGCACGTCGTCCATGAGCCCATTGATGAGGAAAATGCCGCGGCCGCTCGGCTTCAGCATGTTCTCGGGCTCGAGTGGATTCGCCACGCACGATGGGTCGAACCCCTGACCGGGATCACGGACCGTAATGATCACTTCACCATCAGACGTGATGTTGACGGTGCACTGCACCTGCTTCGTGGCATCGCCGCCGCAGCCGTGGCGGATGCCATTGGCAACCGCCTCCTGCAGCGCGAGCTCGATTGCCATGATCTGGTCTTCGGGCCAGTGCTTCTGCGTCAGCATCGCGTTGACCCCTTCGGTGACTGCGGGGATCGCTGCGGGATCCGCGGGGATCGTCATGGTGAACTCGCACGTCGAGCAGAAGGGCATCATCCCTGCTAGTTTTTGAATGCTTTCGTTGGCCGCGCGCAGCTCGATCAGCCGCCGCCGCAGTTCGAGTTGCGCTTCTACCTGCCGCCGCAGGGCCGCCAGCGCTTCCGCCTGCGCGCTGGTCAGGGTGCGGGGATGGCGATCGACGACACAGAGCGTGCCGAGCGCGTAACCATCCCGGGTGATCAGCGGCGCGCCGGCGTAGAAGCGGATGTGCAGGTCGCCCGTGACCTGCGGATTGTCGCGCAGGCGCTCGTCCTTGGACGCGTCGGTTACGACGAAGATCCCGCGCTGCTTGATCGCGTGCGTGCAGAAGGAGATCGAACGCGGCGTCTCGCGGACGGCGACGCCTACGCGCGCCTTGAACCATTGACGGTCCCGGTCGACGAGCGTGATCGCCGCCATCGGCGTCGCGCAGATATGCGATGCGAGCAGCGCGAGGTCGTCGAAGCCGACCTCGGGATCGGTGTCGAGGATCTCGTACTTCCTGAGTGCCTCGAGGCGTTCGGCCTCACCGTTCTGCTTCGCGTCGGGGTGCGTCATTTTGCCGGCGCGGTGCGAAAGCTCGCCACCGCTTCTTCCTCGGAATCGAAGATGCGAAAGATCCCCATCAGCTTGGTGATCTCCAGCAGGCGGCGGCTTCTCGGCGTCAGGTTGACGAACCGGAGGTCCCCCCCTTTGCGCCGCAGGCTGACGTATTTGGCGACGAGGACGCCGATGCCGCAGCTGTCGACGTACGTCACGTCCTGCAGGTTCATGAGAATGTTCACGCGGCCCTCGTCCACCAGGTGGTTGATCCGATCGCGGACCACGCCGTCGCCTTCGTCGAAGACGAGCCGCCCTTTCAGGTCGAGAACCGTGACGTTACCCAGCCGGCGCTCCACCACATTCATGCGGGGATTATAGGCGATTGCCCAGTATGATGATGCGTGGACATCACATCACTGGAACAGCGGGCCATCGATTTCGCGCGGCGCGGAGATTTCGGGGTCGAAGCGAAGCAGGTCAACCAGGAGCTGACGGCGCTCGTGCCCTCCAACCAGGGTGCCTGGACGCGGCTGGCCCGCTGTAATATCGAGCTCGGGCTGTTCGACGATGCCAATGCGGCGCTCGAACGGGCGCTGCAGCTCAATCCGCAGAACACGATCGCGCGCAGTCTGCTGCAGGAATCGATCCGCCGCGAGGTGCGCCAGACGCCCGAGCCGGCGCCGGTGCGCGCGCGCGGCACGAGATCCCGCGCCAAGGCCGCAGCACCTGTCGCCGGACGCGGCGGGTTTGGCCGTGCGCAATTCGCCGCACTGCAGCAGCTCGCGCCCGCGTCGGCTCTCGACTCACTGGGACCGACCATCGAGGCGCTCCTCATGGCCCTCAACGATCGGCCGTTCGCGGCGAAGGTCGTCGACGCGCGCAACCGCGCCGGGCAGTCGGGCAGCAAGCTCTTTCGCCGAAACAGTTTTTACGCCGGGACCGCCGGGCACCTCTACGCGTTCCATCACGGTGGACGCTGGGAGCCTCAGATCAATCTCGGGTTCTATGCCGTCCCCGAGTGGAACCGATCGGCAATTCGCGCGGGCATCGGCTTCAATCTGACCGCTGCCGGCGCGGATCCGGAACGGGAAGCGGGGCAGGAACGCGTCGCGGCGTTTTTCGAGAACTTCCAGCGCCTCGTGTCATCCGAGTGGCGGCAGCTCCTCGTCGAGTGGCTGTCGACGCATCACGGGTTCATCCAATATGCGGATCGCGCGCCCGCGATCGACATGCTGCCGGAGGACGCCGTCGACTGGTTGATCAACAATCGTCACGCCATGGAGCAGGGCTGGCTGTTCGTGGGCGGCTGGCTGTTCTCCGATCGCGCCGACCATGCGGAGACCATGGAAGATGCGTCGAAACTGGTGAAGTGGATCGACCAGGCGCTCACCGACCTGCTGCCTCTCTGGTCGAGCGTCTACCGCAGCATCTGATCGTCCTCGCAGTCTCTCTCGCCGGTCTTCCGTTGAGTCGGTCCAAAAGCTGAGCTGAAGTGAGGCACGCTTTCTGCTCTTCCCTTGTCAGGAGGAGTTATGAAGGCTCATGTATTCGCGGCTGCGGCGTTTCTTGGAGCAGTGCTCGTTGCTCAGCCGGTTGATGCCGGCGGCACTGCTGAGCCGCAACAAGGACAGCGACAGCAGCAGGCGCGTTTCCGCGCCATGGACACCAACAAGGACGGCGTCATCACGCGTGCCGAGTGGCGCGGCAACGACCGCTCGTTCCGCAATCACGACTGGAACAACGACGGCATTCTTTCAGGCGACGAGCTCCGTGCAGGCGCGGTGCCGCCACAAGGGAATCAGAACGACCGCGGTTTCTATCAGTGGACGCGCGCCGGGTTCCGTTCAGTGGACGCGAACGGCGACAACCGCATCACGCGCAACGAGTGGAACTACGACTACGAGCTGTTTCTCAGAGCGGACCGCAATCGTGACAACGTTTTGACCCTCACCGAGTTCCTTGGCGGCGAGGCGACCGATTTCGACCGCGAGGACCGGTTCGCCGATCTCGACACCAATAACAACGGTGCGATCGAGCGCCGCGAATGGCACGGCACGCGAGACGTCTTCGACTGGCTGGACCGCAACAACGACGACCGTCTCAGCCGATCGGAAACGGGCGACAGCGACCTGACGACAGGCACCAGCGGCATGGACTTCGGTTCGAACCAGGTGGTTCGCGTCAATGCGCAGACGCGGTGGACGGATACGGGCATCGTCGTCCGCGCTGGAGATACGCTGCGCATCCAGTCCGCAGGCAGCATCACGATGAGCAATGCGAGTGACATTGCCGACCCGGCAGGCGCGCGCAGCGGCCGCCGCGCTGCGGAGGCTCCCCTGAACCAGTACCCCGCGGGCGCGCTGATCGGGCGCATCGGCGACTCGCAGCCGTTCCTCATCGGTGACCGTAACAGCCTGCAACGCATACCCAACAGCGGACGGCTGTATCTCGGTGTGAACGATGACTTCCTGGGGGATAACAGCGGCGAGTTCCGCGTCACGCTTTCGATCGTAAGGTAAGGCCGAGTCGTAAAAGGCAGCTCCAACTCTCAACCGCCCAACTCCCAATTCTCCAACTCTGACCGAAAGGCGGAGGTTGGGGGTTGGGAGTTGACACGCACCTATAATCTCCGGATGCGCTCGCGCGCGCCCTTTCTCATCTTCGTCGTCATTCTGATTCTCGGCATCCCGGCAGCCGCGGAGTTCTACACGGACTGGCTGTGGTTTACCGAGGTTGGTTACGAACAGGTCTTCCTGCGCTCGCTGACCGTGCAGGCGATGGTGACGGTCGGCATTGGCGCGATCGCGTTTCTGCTGCTCGGGGGGAATCTGCTGCTCGCGATGCGGTCGCTGCGGCCGCGTCCGTTCATGGTGGCCACACCGCAAGGGCCGCAGACGATCACGGTCGATCCGGCCACGCTGCGGCCGCTCGCGCTGCTCGCCGCCGGCGCTGTGGCGCTGCTCATCGGCCTCTTCGCCGGCGGTCGGTGGGCCATGTGGCTGTCCTTCGTTTATGGGACGCCGTTCGGGAAGGCGGATCCAATCCTCGGCCGCGATATCGGGTTCTATGTCTTTACGCTGCCGCTGCTCGAGCACCTCGAGGGGCTGCTGTTGTTTCTGCTCTTCGTGATGATCGCGACGGCGCTGGTCGCGTACGTGCTCGGCGGACAGGCGGCACTGCATCCGACGCGCGGGGTGTGGGTGGCATCAGTGGCCAACCGTCATGTCGGTTGCCTCGCCGCCGGTCTCCTGCTGGTGCTGGCGTTCGGCGCGTGGCTGCGGATCCCCGATCTGCTCACGTCACGGTCCGGCGTCGTGTGGGGCGCGTCGTACGTCGACGTGCACGCGAGGATGCCCGCTCTCAGAGCGCTCGCCGGCGCGGGCATCGTCGGTGCCGCGATCGCCGTATGGGCCGCCTTCAGTCAGCGCGGCCCGATGCGGCTTCTCCTGGCGGGTGGTTTGTACGTCTTCGTCGCGCTCGCCGGCCCCGCGTACGCGGCCGTGATCCAGCGCTTCGTCGTCGGACCGAACGAACAGGTGCGCGAGACGCCCTTCATCACGCACAACATCCAGGCGACGCGCGCGGCCTTCGCGCTCGACCAGGTTGTCGAAAAGCCGCTCTCGGGAGAGGCGCACCTCACACGCGCCGACCTCGAACGCAACGCCGCGACGATCGAAAACGTGCCGCTGTGGAACGACCGTCCGCTCCTCGATACGTTCGGGCAGCTGCAGGAGATCCGCACCTACTACGACTTCGTCGCCGTCGACAACGACCGCTACACGATCGATGGCAAGTACCGGCAGATCATGCTCTCGGCGCGCGAGCTCAACTCGCAGAGCCTGCCGAGCCGGACGTGGATCAACGAGCGTCTCACCTTCACGCACGGCTACGGTCTGACGCTGGGGCCCGTCAACGAGGTCACGCGCGAGGGGCTGCCGGTGCTGTTCATTCGGGACCTGCCGCCGGTCTCGACCGCGGACCTGGCCGTCACACAGCCGGCGATCTACTACGGCGAGCTGCCGAACGACCACGTCTTCGTGAACACGCGGACAGAGGAGTTCGACTATCCGCGCGGTGAAGACAACGTGTTTGCGGCGTACAAAGGCGACGGCGGGGTCCTGCTCTCGAATACGTTCCGCCGGCTGATGTTCGCGATCAGGTTTCGCTCGACCGATACGTTCTTCTCGCCCAATCTGTCGACGACTTCGCGCGTGATGCTCTACCGCCGGATCGCCGAGCGCGTCGAACGGATCGCGCCCTTTCTCGAATACGATCCCGATCCGTACCTGACGATCAGCGACGGACGTCTCATCTGGATGCAGGACGTTTACACCACGTCGGCGCGGTATCCCTACTCCACGCAGGTCCGCGGCATCAATTACATCCGCAACGCGGTCAAGGTCACCATCGACGCGTATCACGGTACGACGATCTTTCACGTGATCGATCCGACCGATCCGCTGGCGCAGACGATTGCGAAGATGTTCCCCGGGCTTCTGCGTCCACTCGACACGATGCCGGAGGACCTGCGCGCGCGCCTGCGCTATCCGCAGCAGATCTTTGCGATCCAGGCCTCGATGTTCGCTACGTATCACATGGTGAACCCGGCCGTGTTCTACAACCGCGAGGACCAGTGGGAAGTGCCGACGTTCGACGTCGGCGGCCAGCCCCAGTCCATGCACCCGTACTACACGATCATGAAACTGCCCGGCGAGTCGGGGCCCGAGTACATCCAGATGCTGCCGTTCACGCCGCGGCAGAAGGACAACCTCGCCGCGTGGATGGTCGCCCGCAGCGACGGCTTGAATTACGGCAAGCTGGCGGTGTTCCAGTTCCCGAAGCAGACCGTGATCTTCGGGCCCAAGCAGGTGGCGGCGCGCATCAGTCAGGACCAGGTGATCGCGCCGCAGATCACGCTGTGGAACCAGCAGGGCTCCGAAGTGATCCAGGGCACGCTTCTCGTGATCCCGATCGAAGAGTCGCTCATCTACATCCGTCCGCTGTATCTGCGCGCCGCGGGCGGATCGATCCCCGAGCTGAAACGGGTCATCGTCGCCTACCAGAACCAGATCGTGATGGAGGAGACGCTCGACGCGGCGCTCGAACGCATTTTCCCCGCCGGCGCGCGCCCGGCACCGCCGTCCACGTCGGTGCAGGCGCCTGCCCGCGGCGAGCAGGCACCGGTTGAATCGGGCGCCGCTGACATCGCTGCACTCGCCGCACAGGCGAGGGACCACTACCAGCGCGCGCTGCAAGCCCAGCGCGAGGGGAACTGGGCGCTTTACGGCGAGGAGATCAGGAAGCTCGGGGACGTGCTCGAGAGGATGCGGCGCTGACGTGTTCGGTGCTCGGTGCTTAGTGCTGGGTGCTCGGTGCTTAGTGCTGGGTACTCGGTGCGGGTGCTGGGTGCTCGGTGCGCGTGCTATTTACGGCCGTCTTCTCCGCGCGCGGTTCTCGCCGGGGGCTTTGGAGGAACGCAAGTACCGGATCAGGCCGCTCGTTGCCTTTCGCGCCTTTTCGGCGAGCGTCAATAACGCGTCGGCATCTTTCGGCGAGAAATATGCTTTGGCCTTACCTTCCTTCAGCGCGTCGATCGTTTCACCCAGGGAGCCTTTTGCGATGCTTGCGAACTGAGCGAACTCACCGTGGTAGAAACGTTCGAACCCCTCCGCAAGGTTCTTCGTCGTCGATGCCGCGGAGCTGCGGATCTGATCTCGAAAGGTGAAATCCCTGCCTGCAGGTCCGGACTGCGTCAGTCGTCCTATCCAATCACGAAGGTCTACGGCGACGCGATACGCCTCGATTTCCTCAACCGATTTCCACCCAGCCATGCCGCGGACAGAGCAGAGCCCGTGCCCGTGCGAAAGGTTCAGCAATCAGTCAATCGAACTGAAAAGTACGCAGCAATCACTGCGCGAACCAGCCGCACAGAGAGCAGTTTTGTCACTGACCACCCGCCCCAGCGCACTCAGCACGAGCACCCAGCACCGCACCGAGCACTTAGCACCGAGCACCTAGCACCCACGACCCGCACCGAGCACTTAGCACCGAGCACGTAGCACCAAGGAGTAGAGTGACCATCAGTTGAGATACAGGGGTTTCGCCCCGCCGGTCGTGATCTCGAGCGCGGACGGCTGGCCCTTGGGGAAGAACGGCGCCCCGAGCATGCCTGTGTCGATGAGGAACAGTTTCCCGGCGAAGCGCTCATTGATCCGTCCGTCGGCCTGTGGCGTGTGGCCGGTCACGAATCGGTTCGCCTTGAACTTTTTCAGGATCGCCGCGATCTTCGCGTCCCCCTCATCGTCGGGCCACGTCGCGAAACCGCGGAACCACAGCGGGCCATTCGGTGCGAACAGGGCCGACGAGCCGACGTTGGCGAGCGGCGAAAGCTGCGCGGCCGTTCGCTGCACGTCCGGTTCGTTGCGATTGGCATTCGACAGCAGACGTTCCTGTTCCCTGCGCGCAGCTTCGACGGCGTCGAGGAATCTGGGCGAGGCCGACACCAGTTTCTGATCCACGAGGTACTTCAATCCCTCGTCCCATTCGGCGATCTCACGGCGCACGCGCTGATTGATCGCGTTGAGCGACTCATCCGAAAACGTGGGATCGACTCCCGCGTGCATGAACACCGTGTCGTCGACTTCGGTGATCACGCCCTTGGAGCGGAGCCACTTGCCGTAACGGCCGCGCGGACCGAACGCCTCACGGGTTGCGTCCTCGCCGCCGAAGCTCGCGAAGATCTCCGCCGAGCCGTCGCGGGTCTCACCCACCATGTTCATGACTTCGTGGTTGCCGAGGAGCGCGTGGACACGTCCGCCCGCCGACTTCGCCTGCTCCTCGAGGGCCATCATCAGGTCGAGGACCGCCTTCATTCCCGCCCCGCGATCGCACAGGTCGCCCGTCTGCACAAACGTGGTCTTTCCTCCGGCCCAGCGCTGCTGGTCGTCGATGAGACCGGCGCGCTTGAGGATCGCGGTGAAGTTCTGCAGGCCGCCGTGGACGTCACCGATGGCGACGATGCGCGGACCGGCTGCGTTCTGCGTGGCCGCGTCCGAAGGGAGCGAAGACGCCGAAGGCGCGACGGTGAGGATGGCGGCGGTGCAGACCGCCAGGAACAGCGCGAAGCGACGCATCTACTTAATATAGACTGCCGCTTCGCTGCTCTTCGTGACGGCCGTGTCGATCACCTTCTTCATGGCGTCACGCCGCTTGAGCATGGCCCGGATCGCGCCTCCATCGATCCACTTGCCGAGAGCGGCGGTGAGTGTGGGCTCGTCGAGCGCGAGCATGCGTTCCCAGAGCTGCCGGTCGATGCGCGTCATCACGTTGCGCAGCTTCGTATCGGTGACGAACGCGCGCGAGTGATCGATGAGGTACAGGTTCCAGTCCGCGTCGATGAGCAGGTTTCCGGCATTCCGATCGATGTTGGCGATCAGGTTGTCGAACATCTTCATGCGCACTGCTTCGAGGTTCCACTTGTCCGGCTTCGACTCCGCTTCGACCGACTTCCACGAGCGGACGCCGTCCAGCCACAGGATCGCTGCGCCTCGATCACCCTTATATGACTTCTCCACGGTCGGCGGCACCATGCCCAGGTCGAGCAGCTTGTCCAGCTCGTAGGCCGCGATCTCTGACTTGTAGCTTTCCCAGTAGCCGTTCGGCCGTCCGGGCGGCAACACCTTCCACGCCGCGCTCGCGACGAGGCCGCCGGGGTCGAAGTAGCCGCGATGTGGTCGTGTCACGCCGATCTTGAGCTCCTCGACCCGGCGAAACGGTGCGGTGCGGATGAAGTCTTCGAACTCCTCGGTGCGCCCGAGCCAGGGCTTCACAAGTGGAGGAGCGTTGACGGCCGGCTGCGCGGCCGTGGCTGCGGGCTGCTGACCTGCAGTCAGCATTGGCGACGAGAGCAACAGCATCAGGACTGTCAAATGACGTGCGCGCATCTGGCACCGACCTCCAATGCCCGGCCCGGCCGGGTGGCCGAAGTATACGCTCCCTTCGGCAGTCGCACGTATAATCGCGTCCGCGAGGCGCACCATGACCCGCACCGCGATAGAAGAGGCGTTGACGAGGCAGAAGGATGCGTTTGCGCGCCGCGACATCGAGGCGCTCACGGCGCTGCATGCACCCGAAGGGACCTTCCAAAGCCCGGCCTACAATCTCGTCACCGGGCGTGACTCGATCCGCGAGATCTACCGCTATTGGTACGCGGCGTTCCCGGATTTCATCCTCACCTGGGACTCCGCTCTGATCGACCCGCCCCATGCGTCGTACATCTGGACGTTCGACGGCACTGCCGCCGGTCCGTTCTTCGGGGACGTGAAGGTCGGATCGAAGGTGTCGATGATCGGTGCGACCGAGGCGACGTTCGGTCCCGAGGGCATCATCGCGATCCGCCACGTGTTCGATTTTTCGGGCACGCTGATGCGCACCGGGGTGCTGAAGGTCAAGCCTGCGTGATCCCGTTCGATTCAAAAGCGCTTTACAGATGACGAGGGCGGACCACTAGAATAGCGGCCGATGCCATCCGCCGTCGTCTTCGTCACAGGAGCAGGGCGCGGTGTCGGTCGCGCCATCGCCTGTCGCTTCGCCGCCGACGGCTACGCGGTGGCGATCACCGGCAGATCCCACACGCACGTGCGCGAGACCGCGGCGGACCTCGAAGGGACGGGTGTCGAGGCGCTGGCGCTCATCTGCGACGTGACGGCGCGCGACGATGTCGCTCGGGCGGTCGCGCTGACCGAACAGCGTCTCGGGCCCATCGACGTCCTCGTCAACAGCGCCGGGATAGCCGAGAGCGCGCCGTTCGTCGCCACCGACGATGACATGTGGGATCGGACGCTGGCAGTGAATCTCACCGGTACGTACAACTGCATGCGCGCGATCGCCCCGGGCATGTTCGAGCGCCGGCACGGACGCATCATCAACATCGCGTCCACGGCAGCGCGGGTCGGGTTCCCTTACACCGCCGCGTATGTGGCATCGAAACACGGCGTGCTCGGTCTGACGAGGGCAGTCGCCCTCGAAGCAGAGAATCGTGGCGTGACGGTGAACGCCATCTGTCCGGGCTGGATCGATACCGAGATGACCGATCGCGCCGTGCGGCGCATCGCCGAACGTACGGGCCGGCCTGATGCCGAAGCGCGTCAGATGCTCGAACGGATGAACCCGCAGCAGCGGCTGATCACGCCCGATGAAGTCGCGGCGGTCGCAGCGTACCTCGCATCGCCCGATGCGGCCAGCGTCAATGGACAGGACGTCGACATTCCATGATCCAGCCGAAGTCGTTTCGTTACCAGGAGGATGCCGGCGTCGCGACGATCACGCTGGACCGCCCGGACCGTCTCAACGCCTTGACGTTCGAGGTGTATGGCGAGCTTCGTGACCTGTTTCACGTACTGAGATCGCACGATCCGGTGAAGGCCGTCATCGTGACCGGCGAAGGGCGCGGCTTCTGTTCCGGCGGCGACGTCGAGGCCATCATCGGCGAGCTGCTCGGGCGCGATACCACGGAGCTGCTCGCCTTCACGCGCATGACCGGATCGCTCATCGCGTCCATGCGTGCGCTCCCCAAGCCCATAATCGCCGCGGTCAACGGCGTGGCAGCCGGCGCCGGCGCCGTCATCGCGCTCGCAGCGGATTTTCGCATCGCCGTTCATTCGGCGAGCATCGCGTTCCTCTTCACCCGCGTCGGGCTCGCGGGTGCTGACATGGGTGCCGCCTACCTGCTCCCGCGCGTCGTCGGCCTCGCTCGTGCGACCGAGCTGCTCATGCTGGGTGATCGGGTGTCGGCTGATGATGCGCTGCGGGTTGGACTGGTGAACAAGGTGGTGGCGGCCGACGCGTTGATGGATGAAGCGCGCGGCCTCGCCGGACGGCTGGCGAGCGGTCCGTCATTCGCGCTCGGGATGACCAAGACGCTGTTGAATCAGGAGCTCGATATCGATTTCGCGGCGGCGATCGAAGCGGAGGCCCAGGGCCAGGCGATCTGCATGCAGACGCCCGCGTTTCGAGCAGCCTTCGACGCGTTCCAGGCCCGGCAGCGCGACCGGGCCGGCTCATGATCGACCTGCCCTTTTTCGAGGATCGCCATCGTTCGCTGCAGGAGCGGCTGAGGGGCATTGCTGCCGTCTTCGATCCGATCGCCCTGCGCGGTGAAGCGGGAGAAGTGGACGCCGCCGGCCGTGATGCCGTGCGCGAGTGCGCCAGGCTCGATCTCTGCCGCCTGCTGATTCCGCGCGAGTACGGCGGTACCGGTCTGGATCTCAGGTCTGTCTGCCTGGCTCGCGAGACGCTGGCTGCCCGCAGCGGTCTTGCCGATGCGGTGTTCGCCGTTCAAGGGTTGGGGAGCTATCCGATCGTGCTCGGAGGGACGCGTGAGCTGGCGGCGCGTCACCTGCCTGCTGTCGCGGAGGGCGCCGCCATCGCGGCATTCGCGCTCACCGAGCCGGACGCGGGTTCCGACGCCTCCGCCCTCGAGACTCGCGCAACACGTGATGGCGACGAGTACGTGCTCGACGGACGCAAGACGTTCATCTCCAACGCACCGATCGCGACCTTCTTCACCGTGTTCGCGCGGACGGCAGAAGGAACGAAGCGCAGCCTGAGCGCCTTCGTGGTCGACGCGGCGGCCGCCGGCCTGTCGATCGGCCCAGTGCAGGAGATCATCGCGCCGCACCCCATCGCGGAACTGCGACTGGACGCCTGTCGCGTTCCGGCGGGTCACTTGCTCGGTGTCGAAGGCGACGGGATGCGCCTGGCGCTCGGCACGCTGGATTTTTTCCGGACCAGCGTCGGGGCCGCCGCGTGCGGTCTTGCGTCTCGCGCGCTGACGGAGTCGCTCGCGCGCGCGCGGGTGCGGCGCCAGTTCGGGTCCGCCATCGCAGAGTTCCAGTTGACGCAGGCGGCACTCGCCGACATGGCCACGGAGCTCGACGCCGCACGGCTGCTCGTCTATCGGGCCGCGTCGATGAAGGACGCTGGCGCCGCGCGCGTGACCCGTGAGGCCGCGATGGCCAAGCTCTTCGCCACCGAAGCCGCCCAGCGAATTGTCGATCGCGCCGTCCAGATCCACGGCGGCGTTGGAGTACAACGCGGATCCCTCGTCGAACGCCTCTATCGCGAAGTACGGGCCCCACGCATCTATGAAGGCACGTCAGAGATCCAGCGCCTCGTGATCGCACGAGACCTCCTCGGACACGCGTAGGGGCGGTTGGAGAACAGCCCTGGTGCGTATTCGTTACCCATGCGTTCGTGGTGTCGCGTGTCAAGGCTTCTGTTTTCTGCCTTCTGTCTCCTGTATTCTGCCGTGAGATGTGGCATCCGCCTGAACGAATCCGGCACACGCCGACGCGCTCTCCTTCGCTCGAGGCGAGTGCCGCCGCCGCGTCGCGTTTGTTCAGTCCATTGAGTGCAGGACGCCTCAGGCTCGCAGACCGGACGTGGGTTCCGGCGATGGTGCCGTGGCGCGCAACGGCGGACGGATTTGTCACGCGCGACGTGCTCGCCTGGTACGAGCGGTTCGCACAAGGACAGCCGGCGGCAATCGTGGTCGAAGCGACTGGTGTGCGCGACATCCCCAGTGGTCCGCTGTTGCGGATCGGCGACGATCGTTTCGTCCCCGGTCTGCAGGAGCTCGTGACGACCGTGCGTCGCGCAAGCGGCGGCCGCACGAAGCTCTTCATCCAGATCATCGATTTCCTCACCATCCGCCGGCGGCCGTCCCGTGAGACGTACTTGGGCAGGTATCTGCAGATCACCGACACGCACCGGCGCCTGCTTGGATGGGAACGGGCAGCCAACGATAGCTCCACGAACGGCGTGGCGGAAGAGCGTGCGGCGCTGCTCGCCCTGCCCGACGAGCGGCTTCGCGAGATCCTGACGCCGCGCGAGCTGGAGGCCATGGATTTCGGCTTTCGTGAGCGGGTCACCGACATCGACCGGCCGCACATTCGCGATCTGCCCACGACGCTGCCGGGGATCTTCGCCGCCGCTGCGCGACGCGCGGAGGCCGCGGGCTTCGACGGCGTCGAGCTGCATTACGCGCACGCCTACACGATGGCGTCGTTTCTTTCTGCGAGGAATACGCGAACGGATGGTTATGGCGGATCCCGCGCCAACCGCGTGCGGCTGCCCCTCGAAGTGTTCCGCGCCGTGCGCGATGCTGTGTCGGACGGCTTTGTCGTCGGGTGCCGATATCTGAGTGACGATTGCATAGAAGGAGGAAGCCCGGTCGAGGATGCCGTGTTCTTCGGTGTCGAGTTCGCGCGCGCCGGCATGGACTTTCTCTCCCTCTCGCGCGGCGGCAAGTTCGAGGACGCGAAGCAGCCGAAAGTCGGCTGGGCCTCCTACCCCTACACCGGCCCGAGCGGCTGGGAATGCATGCCTACGGTACTTGCGGACGCTGCTGGACCGTTCGGACGCAACGTCTCGCCCGCTCATCGGATCCGCGACGCGATCCGCTCGGCTGATCTGACGACACCAGTGGTCGTTGCCGGCGGCATCCACAGTTTCGATCAGGCCGAAGAGATCCTCCGCTCCGGGGCAGCGGACATCATCGCCGCCGCGCGGCAGTCGCTTGCGGATCCTGACTGGTATCTGAAGATCAGAACCGGCCACGGTGACGCCGTGCGTCAATGCGCGTTCACGAACTATTGCGAGGGGCTCGACCAGATGCACAAACAGGTCACCTGCAAGCTGTGGGACCGTGAAGCGCTCGACGAGCCTGACCTGCCGAAGAGCGACGATGGGAAACGGCGGCTGATCGCGCCCGCCTGGCGCCCGTGCGAATAATCGTTCTCGGTGGCGGACCGGCGGGATTGTATTTCGCGTTGCTGACGAAGCAGCTGCAGCCGTCCAGCGAAGTGACCGTCATCGAGCGCGACGGTCCTGACGACACCTTCGGATGGGGCATCGTCTTCTCGGACCAGACGTTCGACTATCTGCGCGAAAACGACGCGCCGTCTTTCAGCGCGATCACCGCCGCATGTCAGAAGTGGGACAACGTCGACATCGTGCATCGCGGCGAGCGGATCACCGTTCGCGGCAATCGATTCTCCGGTATCGCGCGGATTCGCTTCCTGCAGGTGCTCCACGCGCGGTGCCGCGACGTCGGTGTCGATCTCAGGTTCCATCAGCCGGTGAGTGCCGTTCAGTCTCTGCCGCGCGGCGACCTGCTGGTGGGTGCTGACGGTGCCAACAGCCTGGTGCGGAAGGCGGGCGAGGAGGTGTTCCGGCCGACCATCGCCTACGGCCGCAACAAATATATCTGGCTCGGTACGGCGAGGGTGTTTCACGGTCTGACGCTGACCTTCGTGACGCACGCGACCGGGTTGTATGCGGCGCACTCGTACCAATTCGACGAGCGCACCAGCACCTTCATTGTCGAATGCACCGAGGCCACATGGCGTGCCGCAGGCCTCGAACAGATGACGGAAGCAGAGACGTGCCGGTTTCTCGAGGCGGTGTTCCACGAGCACCTCGAAGGGCAGCCGCTTCTGACCAGGAACTTCGTCAAATGGTTGAATTTTCCGCTCGTGAGGAACGATCGCTGGCACGACGACCAGGTCGTGCTGCTCGGGGACGCACTGCACACCGCGCACTTTTCGATCGGGTCGGGAACCAAGCTGGCGGTGGAGGATGCCATCGCGCTGGCGCGCACTCTGGCCGAGGCGCCGTCGCTGCCGGAGGCGCTGCGGGAATTCGAGCGGACGAGACGCCCTCGGGTCGAGCAGTATCAGCAGGCGGCGATGGACAGCCTCCGCTGGTTCGAGAACATGGCAGACTACGCGCACCTCGATCCGCTGCCGTTTGCGGTCGAAGCCATGACGCGAAGCAAGCGAGTGGATTTCGAAAAATTGAAACAGCGCGATGCAGACTTCGCCGCCCGACTCGTCGCGGCAGGCCTGGAACCGCAAACGTAGCCTGGAACGCGAAACGTCCGCCCGAGACACTCGAATGGCGAACACTTCCGAATACTGGAACCCCAAGAACGAGACGCTCTCGCGCGACGACCTGCGCGTGCTGCAACTCGTCAAGCTGAGAAGACTGTGCGACTGGGCGCACGCGAAGAGCCTGTTCCACCGTCGTCGGTGGGACGCCGCCGGGTTTCACCCTGACCAGTTGCGCTCGCTCGACGACCTGAAGCGGATCCCGTTCATGACGCGCGCCGAGTGGATGGACGCGCAGGCCGAGGCACCACCTTTCGGTCCGCTGCTGACCGTGCCGGCGGAGAACGCGGTCCGCTATCACACGACCTCGGGTACGACCGGGCGGACGCCGCTGCGCGTGCTCGACGGCGCGAAGGACTGGGAGTGGATCGCGGAGATGTGGGCGTACGGGCTGTGGGCGTTCGGGCTGCGCGCCACCGACGTCGTGCTCTTCGCGTTCTCGTACGGAACGTTCATCGGTTTCTGGGGAGCGCATTACGCGTGCGAGAAGATCGGCTGCCTGGTGCTGTCTACCGGCAGCGCGACCACCGAGTCGCGCGTCAAGAGCATCCTCGACATGGGGGTGACGACCGTCTGTTCGACGCCAACGTACGCGCTGCGCATGTGGCAGGCAGCGTGCGAGATGGGCATCGATCTGCGCGACAGCAAGGTGGACAAGGTGATCGTCTCGGGCGAGCCCGCCGGTTCGATTCCAGCCGTCAAGCGTCAGCTCGAAACCGCCTGGGGCGCGAAGGTCGGCGACACCGCCGGAATGACGGAGATCGGCTCCATCATGATCTTCGAGTGCCGCCGGCAGCCGGGCGGCACGCACATCATCGAGGACCACTTCATCGAGGAGACGCTCGAGTACGAAGGCGACCGGCCGGTGCCGTACGGCGAGCGCGCCGAGCGCGTGGTGACGTCATTCGGCCGTGGATTCATTCCCCTGATCCGTTATCGCACCAATGACCTCGTCGTGAAGGTCCCGCACACGGTGTGCGGCTGCGGCCGCACCGGCGATATTTATCAGGGCGGCATCCAGGGGCGCTGGGACGATATGAAGCTGGTGCGCGGCACGAACGTCTATCCGCGCGCGGTGGAGTCGATCGTCCGCGAGTGCGCCTCGGTGGACGAGTTCCAGATCCTTCTCACGCGCGAAGGAGTGACCGACGAGATCTGGGTGATGGTCGAGCTCAAGCCGGGCCGCGAAGATCATTGGGACACGCTGCGGCAGCGCCTACACATCGATCTCGCTGATGCGCATGAAGGTCTCAGGTTCCGCGTCGAACTTGCGCCACCGGGATCGTTGCCGCGCTTCGAACTGAAAGCGAAGCGCCTCGTAGACAAACGGCCGGCGGCGGAGTACTCGTAAAAACGTTTGGAGTTTGTATGGATAAGGATCTGCTCGGGCGACCGCTCACGGAAACCGAAACCGACCTGGCGCGCGTCTATGCCGATTTGAAACGCATCGCCGCGCGAGACGACCTGGCGCCGTGCGCGGAGCGGAACGTCAAGAAGGCGCTCGCGTGCATGTGGCAGGTCATGAACGATCTGAACCTGGAGTTCGAACAGCTCTACGATCTTGGAGTGTGACGTTCAGGCCGGAATGATCGCCGTCGCCTCGATCTCCACCTTCGCCGCAGCCTCGAGCAGCGACTTCACCTCGACGAGCGTCATCGCCGGATAGTGTCGCCCCATCCGCGCCCGGTACTTCTCTCCGACGTCATGTTGCGCATCGAGATATTCCCGTTTGTCGACGACGTAGATCGTCAGCCGCGCCACGGACTCGGGCGCTCCCCCTGCCTCACGGACGACTTCCAGAACGTTCGCGAGCGCGCGGTCGAACTGGTCAACGAAGCGTTCGCTGACGATCTCTGCGCGCTCGTTCCACGCGATCTGCCCCGCTACGAACAGCACTCGTCCGCTGCCGACGGTGCCATGGCTGTAACCGCGCGGCCTGGCGAGCGCAGGCGGATTGATGATGGTCATCGCTGTGGATCGCGAGTATATCGTCCGCCGCACGCAAGGCGACAGCGAAGAGCCGTAGATCAATCACAATCCCGCCGCCATATAATTCCGCACCATGTCAGAAGTGGCAGCAGCACGACAGGCCGTCGCAGACCTGCGCAGTCTTGCCGCGCGCACCTCCACTGCGGAAGGCGCGCAGCGCCTTGCATGGGGTCCCGTCTGGCGTGACGCGCGCGCGTGGTTCGGCGAGAGAATCGGGGAGATCGGCCTCGACATTCGGACCGACGCGGCGGGGAACAACTGGGTCACGCTTCCCGGAAACAGCGACGAGACGGTCATCATCGGCGGTCATCTGGATTCGGTGCCCAACGGCGGCTGGCTCGATGGGGCGCTCGGCGTGCTCGCGGGTCTCGGCGCGCTGCGCCTGTTCAGCGGAACGCGTCCTCCGGTCACCATCAAAGTGGTCGACTGGGCCGACGAGGAAGGGGCCCGCTTCGGACGAAGTCTGCTTGGCTCATCAGCCGCCGCCGGCAGCCTCACAGTCGACGACGTGCGCGGGCTCACCGATAAGGAGGGTACGCGGCTCGTCGATGCGCTGCGCGAGAACGGGGTCGACCTCGATCGCATGCTCGATGCGCACGCGGAACTGCGAACGATCCGCGCGAGGGCGTACCTCGAGCTTCACATCGAGCAGGGACCCGTTCTCGAATCGATGAACAAGCCGACCGGTGTCGTACTCGGCACGTTCGGCGTCGAGCGGCACATGCTGCGCTTTGTCGGACAGGCCGCGCATTCCGGCTCCACGCCGATCCCGATGCGCCGCGACGCATTTCTTGCTGCCGCGGAGACCGCGCTCGCGTGTCGTGAGATCGCCCGAAAGCATTCGCGGCCGGACGCCGGAGTTGTCTGCACCGTCGGGATCGTCAAGATCGAACCGGGCATCGTCACCGCCGTGCCCGGCGTCTGCGAGATGTCGCTCGATCAGCGTGCACTCGATCCAGCCGTGCTCGCGCGGATGCTCGACGAGGCGAAGGCCGCGTCGCAGCAGGCCGCCCGTGATAACAATGTGAGCGTCGAGTGGCGGACGTTGTGGAGGATCGAGCCGCGTCCGTTCGATCCTAAGCTCATCGAACTGTGTGCGCAGGCCGTGCGCGAGGTCACGGGAGACGCACCCCGCCTGCCGTCGGGGCCGCTGCACGATGCGGCGGAGATGGTTCCGCACATGCCGACGGTGATGATGTTCGCGTATTCGTCGAACGGACTCTCTCATTGTAAAGAAGAGGACACCCCCGAACCGTACTTGCGCCAGACCATAGAGGCCTTCCTTCGCCTCGTGGAGACAGTCGTCCACGCCTAGCGAAACGCGCATCCACCGCGGCGGGTCGAGGCTCTCGCTCAGGCGCGCGGCCAGCCCTGGCGGGCACAGGCCTGTGATCCGGGCGCCAGATCTGTCAGGCCGCGCGGGCCTCGCCTTTCAGATCGGCCCAAAACCATCCGATATCGCCGCAAATCGCTGTCTGGTATGTGCCTTGCGCGTCTCCGCTGCACCACGAGGAGCAATGCGCTTGAAAGATGAAATCGACGTCCCATCGACGGCAGCGCCAGACGCACCGTCGCCTGATGCGCCTGCGACCGACACTGCACCGGAGCCGGTCGTGGAAGGACTCGGCGGGCGTCACCTGATGATGATTGCCGCGGTCTTGATAGGCAGCGGCGCGTTCATGATTGGTGTGTTGAACGCCCGCGGCGGCGGATCGCCGGACCACGCGCGCGCACCCGAGGCTTCGCCGGCCGCCGCGACCACTCGGTTGCCCGAGAGCGCGCTCGGCCCCTCGACGGGCTGGATCGAAAACAGCAGCGCCTGGACTGGCGGGCTCCGCAAGAGCATCGCGTTCGAAGTGGCGTCGCGGAACGAAACTCCTGTCTGGATGAAGACCGTGCGGCCGGTGCTGGTGGTGCGGTGCGTGAAGGGACGCACGGATGTGTTCGTGGTCACGGATTCGCCCGTCGCGATGGAAACCCAGGACGAGGACCACACCGTCCGCATCTCCCTCGATGAGGAGGCGGGCCGCACCGAGCGCTGGCCCGACTCGACCCAGCACGACGCCCTCTTCGCTCCAAACGGGGCCGGATTCGCCGCACAGCTCAAGCAGGCTCGGACGCTCCGCTTCGGCTACACACCCCACAATGCCTCACCGGTCGTCGCCCACTTCGACGTGGCCGGGCTCGGCGATAAGCTCGCCCGCACCAAGGCGGCCTGCGGCAAATAGGCCTGCCAACCCTGAACCTCCCCGGACCGTCATACGTATCGAAAACCATGACGATCCTCAAGAAACTCTTCGCCTCCAAGGCCCCCGCTCAGCGGGTTCGTGTCTGCATCGAGTGCGGCATGCCTGTCGCCGAACACAAGGAATGGTGCAGCATCTACCGCACTCAGCAGGAGATGGCGGCGAAGCAGAAATAGGCGTCTCTAATCCATCTTCTTCGCCATCTGCGTCCGGCCGTTCTGCGTCAGCATCAGATGCGTGACGGTGCCGTCGGCGCTTTTGACGAAGGTGATTTCCGCCTCGAGGGCCTTGCGAAAGAATTTCGTATCGGACATCGGGAAGATCTCGATGACGTTCTGCCCCGTGGCCTGGGTCAGGAAGCGGCTGCCGTCGCGGCTGACCGTCATGATGAAGTCGGGCCGGAGCTCGTACTTGCCGACGTAGGCGTCGAACGCCCTCGGATCCATCGGAACGATCGTGCGCGGCGCCGGTATGTTGTAGGGCTGGCCGTAATAGATCGCCAGCAGATCCCCGCCCACGGCGGTGGCGTTCACGGCCGCGTTGTTCGACAGCACGATAACGGTCACGTTCGTGTCGGGCACGCGGATGATGACGCTGGAGAAGCCGTTGATGCCGCCGCTGTGCGTCACACGCCTGTGGCCGAACGTTGCCGCTGAGGGTTCCGCGATCGACCAGCCGTACGCATAGCCGCTCTTGAACGGCGTCCACATGATCCGCTTCGCGGCGTTGGGAATCAGCTTCTCTGTGTACAGGGCCTGATCCCAGACGAGCAGGTCTTCGACGGTCGAGTACAGCGAGCCGGCCGAGAAGGGCTGCTGCATGTCGAGCGCGGCGGCGTTGGTGAGGCCGGGCCCGCGCCCCTGATAGCCCGCGGCGCGCCGCGGCATGATTGGTCCGGGCCAATCGTAGCCGGTGTCTTTCAGGCCGAGCGGCGTCAGGATCATCTCCTGCAGCGCCTCCTCGTATTTCTTGCCGGTAATTTTCTCGATCAGCACGCCGAGCAGAAAGTAGCCGGAGTTGTTGTAGGCGTACTTCTCACCTGGTACCCACTGCAGCGGCAGGTCGCGGAAGAGCGCCACCATCTGCTCGGTCGTCTTCGGCACCATCATCGTCTCGCGCCAGGCGGGGATCCCCGTGTAGGTCGGGATCCCGGAGGTATGCGTGAGCAGGTGATGGACGGTGACCGGCTTCCACGCCTCGGGGCAGGGCGAGAGGTACAGGCACACCGAATCCTCGATCCTGATCCTGCCCTGTTCGCGGAGCTGCATGATCAGCATCGAGGTGAACTGCTTGGTGATCGAACCGATACGGTATTTCGTCTGTGGAGTGCTCGGCACCTGCCATTCGATGTTGGCGAAGCCGTAGCCCTTCGAGATGAGCGGCGTGCCCCCGCTGGCCAGAAGCACGGCGCCGTGGAAGTCGTTCGTGCGCACGTGGCCGTTCATCAACTCGTCCACTTTGTCCCGGAGCGTCGCGGGATCGAGCGCGGCCGGCTTCGCCGCGGCAACAGGTCCTGCGGCGGGAGCTGGCGGCGCCGCGGACTGCGCACGCGGCGCGACCGGAACGTGAAGGAGGAGCGCAAGAACGAGCGCGGCGTCTTTCAGTTTCATGATGATCTTCCTGATACGCAGCCCGGTTACGAGCCGATCCGTATGAGTTCTATATCGAACACGAGCAGCCCTCTTGGCGAATCTCCCGGGGGGTTCTCTCCGTAAGCGAGATTGGCGGGGATCCAGAAGCGCCGCTTCTCGCCTTCGACCATCATCTGCACGCCTTCGGTCCAGCCCTTGATGACGCCATTGAGTCTGAATGTTGCGGGCTGCCCGTTTTTGAGAGAGCTGTCGAAGTTCCGTCCGTCGGTCGTCCAGCCCGTGTAGTGGACGGTCACTTCAGAATTGGGCCGCGGATGTCTGGTGCCGGTGCCAGGGCTCAGAACCTTCCACGCAAGGCCAGAGGATGATCGCTGCGCATCGGCGGGTACCGCCGCGACGTCAGGTGGTGCCGGGTTGCCTTCCGACTCAGAGCCGACGCCGGCCTGATAACTGCAACTCGCGGCGAAAGCCATCAAGCCAATGAAAAGGAACAGGGAAGCTGTTTTCCTGACCATCGGGTCATTATCGCCGGTCGAGCTTTCGCTCGCACTTCCACGTGGTACACTGACCGGGTCAGGTGGTAGCCAGCCTTGCTGTAGCCCGCGCTAATTGCCCCGCTTACACAGCCGACACCATCAGTTCCATCCATCCCGGATCGGAAGAGCAGCGGCCCCGCACAGGCGGGGCGGAAGAGAGAAGAGAAGTCATGGGCCGTAAACTCTACGTCGGTAACCTGCCGTACACGGCAAGCGAGCAGGATCTGCAGGACCTGTTCGCTCAGGCTGGTGCGGTCGACAGCGTGAACGTCATGCGCGACATGGCGACGGGCCGCGCACGCGGTTTCGCGTTCGTCGAGATGGGATCTGACGCCGATGCCCAGAAGGCGATCGATCAGTTCAACAATACCGACTTTGGCGGACGTAATCTCACCGTGAATGAGGCACGTCCAAAGACCTCGAGCGGCGGCGGTGGCGGCTACGGTGGTGGCGGCGGCGGCGGTCGTCGTCGGGAACCGCGCTGGTAACCGGTCCGGCGTAAACGAATCAACGGGCGGCATCTGAAAGGGTGCCGCCCGTTTTTTTCTTGGAAGACACAAGACAGAACACAAACGCAGCGCAATCTTCAGGCCGCACCAGCCCACGTGCCAACCTGGGAACCGGTGCAACCTTGCGTGCGCATCACGCGTATGATGTCGCGATGAAGACGACAGCGCGACAGCTTTCCGCTCTGGCCATCGCCGCGACGATCCTGGCCCTCACGACCCCGGCCATCACACAATCCGTCACGCGACCGCAGAAGCACTACACCATCGAACAATTCATGAACACGATCGCGATTACGGGGGCCTCGTTCTCCCCCGATGAATCGCGGATCCTGTTCTCGTCGAACAAGACCGGCATCTGGAACGCGTACACGGTCCCGGTGATCGGCGGTGAGTGGTCACCCATGACGACGTCGACGACCGACTCGACGTACGCCGTCACGTACTTTCCCAAGGACGACCGGATCCTGTTCACGCGCGACCAGGGTGGCAACGAACTGAACCACCTGTACGTGCGAACGCCCGAGGGTCAGGAGAAGGACCTGACGCCCGGTGCGAAGCTGAAGGCGGTGTTCGGCGGCTTCACGCCCGACGGCGGCGCATTCTGGGTCCAGACGAACGAGCGCGACCCGCGCTTCTTCGACATCTACCGCTACGATGCGAAGTCGTACGAGCGCGCGCTGTTCTATGAGAACAAAGACGGTTTCTTCCCGTCAGGAGTGTCGGACGACGGGAAGTGGGTGGCGTTGTCGAAAGTCATCACGACATCGAATACCGACGTATACGTGTGGAACGCGGAGACGAAACAGACGACACACCTGTCGCCGCACACGACCGAGTCGCAGTACCAGCCGGCCACCTTCGATCCCGCGACGAGGTATTTGTACTACGTCACCAACGATGGCAGTGAATTCCTGCGTCTGCGCCGATACGCCCTTGGCGACGGCAGGCACGAGGACGTGGAGAAAGCCGAGTGGGACATTGTCGGCACCAGCTTCTCGAAGACCGGCAAGTATCGAGTGCTCGCCATCAACGAGGACGGGCGCGCGGCGATTCGCATAACGGAGACCGCCACGGGCAAGCTGATGGAGCTGCCGTACGTTCCCTCCGGTGGAGTTGCGGGCGTGGCGATCGCAGACAGCGAGTCGGCGCTCGCCTTCTACGTGAACGGCGATCGCTCGCCGAACGATCTGTACTTCATGAAGCGAGGCATCGAGAAGCCGGTCAAGCTGACGAGCTCGCTGAATCCCGAGATCGATGCGAGTGACCTCGTCGACACGGAGGTCGTTCGCTTCAAGGCGCGCGACGGGATGGCGATTCCAAACATCCTGTGGAAGCCGCACCAGGCAACAGCCGCCGCCAAGGCGCCGGCGATCGTCTGGGTTCACGGCGGCCCGGGCGGGCAGACGACCCGCGGCTACAGCGCGGTGATCCAGTATCTGGTGAACAACGGCTACGTCGTGCTCGGGATCAACAATCGCGGTTCGTCGGGCTACGGCCGCACCTTCTTTGCGGCAGACGACCAGAAGCACGGCCGCGAGCCGCTGTGGGATTGCGTGGACGCGAAGAAGTACCTCGCCGGCCTGCCGTATGTCGATGCGAACCGAGTCGGGATTGTCGGCGGCAGCTACGGCGGCTACATGGTGCTCGCGGCGCTTGCCTACCAGCCGGACGTCTTCGACGTCGGCGTGGACATTTTCGGCGTATCGAACTGGCTGCGCACGCTCGAGAGCATCCCGGCGTGGTGGGAAGCGCAACGCACCGCCCTTTATGCGGAAATCGGCGACCCCGTGAAGCAGAAGCAGATGCTGCACGACATCTCGCCTGCGTTCCACGGCGACAAGATCCGCAAGCCGCTGATGGTGCTGCAGGGTGCGAACGACCCGCGCGTCCTCAAGGCGGAATCCGACGATGTCGTCGCGGCCGTGAAGAAGAACGACGTGCCCATCGAGTACATCGTCTTCCCCGACGAGGGACACGGCTTCACGAAGAAGAAGAACCAGATCGAGGGTTACAGCGCCATGCTGAAATTCCTCGACAAGCACCTGAAGGGCAAGAAAAACGCTTCTGATTGATTCAATTCCAGATTCCGAGCTGCAAAACG
>DATLLF010000066.1:0-58054 GCA_035537955.1 Vicinamibacterales bacterium
TGCGTCGAGCAGTTCGTAGATCTTACGGAATTTGACGCCGTAATCGTCTCCTTCCCACCGCGCGGAGTGGACGCCGGGTGCGCCGGCGAGCGCATCGATCTCCAGGCCGGAGTCATCGGCGGCGCTGGGCAGCCCCGTGGCTCGGTGGTAGTGGAGTGCTTTGAGCCTTGCGTTCTCCGCGAAGGTGGTTCCTGTCTCCTCCGGCTCGGAAACATCCGGGAACTGGTCGAGACTCACGACCTCGATGGGAAAGCCTGCCAGCATGCCGGCAATCTCGCGCATCTTTCCCGGATTGGTGGTCGCGATGAGAATCCTCGGAATCGGAACCGCGGATTCGCCGCCGGTGCTCACCGCAGGTCGCCGGCCACCGAACGCTGCAGCGCGACGAGCTCCTCGATCCCGGTATCGGCGAGGCCCAACAGCGAGTCGAGCGCGCTCCGTTCGAAGGGAAGTCCTTCCGCCGTTCCCTGTACTTCGATGAACTGACCGGCACCCGTCTTCACGACGTTCATGTCGACATCGGCGTTCGAGTCTTCGTCATAGGCGAGGTCCAGCATCGGCACCCCGCTCACCACGCCGACGCTGATCGCGGCGACGTAGTCGCTGACGGGAATGGACCGGATGATTCCCTTGCTGCGCATGTGCTTCAGCGCGAGGACGAGTGCGACGAATCCGCCGGTGATCGAGGCCGTGCGCGTGCCGCCGTCGGCCTGGATCACGTCGCAATCGACCCAGATCGTCCGCTCGCCGAGATCCGGCAGCCGCGTGACCGATCGCAGCGAGCGTCCGATGAGCCGCTGGATCTCCTGCGTCCGTCCGCCGACCTTTCCGGCGCTGGCTTCGCGCTGGGTCCGCGTCGAGGTGGCGCGGGGCAGCATGCCGTATTCGGCGGTCACCCATCCCTTGCCGGTATTGCGCAGGAACGGCGGCACGCGATCTTCGATGCTGGCCGTGCAGATGACGCGCGTGCGCCCGGCTTCGATCAATACCGATCCTTCCGCGTGCATGGTGAAGGACGGCGTGATGCGTGTCGGCCGCAACTGCGTGGGCGTGCGCCCGTCGGTTCGATTCGTCATGATGGATTTTCGGATCTGACCCAGGTCAGGTTTTTCGCCAGCGGATTGCGAAGGTCCACGTGGCCGGCGAGCGTATCGACTTCCTTGCCGTCGATCAGGATCTGCACGCGCGTGATCGCCGGCAGGTTCACGGTTGCGGCATTGACGATGGCGTAGACGGTGAAGAGCTCGTCGAGCGAGCCACCCGTGTGACGCACCGTGAGCTCCGGGCTGAAGTCCACGAACAGATCGCCGCGATCGCTCAGGTAGATCGCGCGCAGCTTCGTGTCGCTCGGAATGGTTGTCGCAAGCGGCTGCGATGGAGCCGCGATCTGCGCGAGGATGATCTGCCGCGCCTGTTCGACCACTGGCTCCGCCAGCGGAACCTCGCGCTGAACCGGTACGAGCGACAAGCCATCTTCCCCAGTGAAGAAGAGCGTTGCGGTGATCTTGCGTTGCGCTGCTGCCGTTGGGGACGCCGCCGGTGTGGCGGTCGGCGTGGCACTCCCGCGAAACCATCTGGGTACGGCTGAGAAGAGCAGCCACCAGAGCACGAACGCGCCACCGGCAAATGCGACGATCGCTACGATTGCGCGGCGGGTCACCGGCTCGCTCCCTGCGGCGCTGGCGTCGCGACCACGCGCGCGTCACGGAACTGGGCCACGGCATCCGACAGTGCCTGCACGATCTCTGACTGGTGCGCGTCGCTCAGGAGCTGCGCCTCCTGCTCCGGGTTGGTGACGAACCCCATCTCGACGAGAACCGCCGGCATGTTCGCGCCCACCAGCACGCGCAGTGGCGCCTGGACCAGCGCTCGCGGGCTGAGCGGCACGCGCGGCCGCAATGCGGCTTCGACGAGCCGTGCGAACGCGCCGGAGCGGTCGATGTGGCGCGCCTGCGCCATGCGCCAGGGGACGACCTCGATGTCGCGCGCGCCACCGCCGAAGACCGGCAGCGCCTCTCGCGGGGCGCTCGCCGCGCGCTGCGCCTCGTCGCCGTAGTCCTCGAGGCTGAGGAAGAATATCTCCGCGCCGCGCACGGCCGGACGGACCGAGGCGTTCGCATGCAGGCTGATGAAGAGATCGGCCTTGTTGTTGTTCGCCACCGCCGCCCGCTCATCGAGGCCGATGGCCATATCGCCATCGCGTGTCAGGATCACGCGGACGCCGAGCCGGGCTTCGAGCGACGCCTTCAGCCGCCGTGCCACTGAGAGCGCGATCGTTTTCTCGCTGCTGCCCGCCACTCCTTTGGCACCTTCGTCGGCGCCTCCATGCCCCGGGTCGATCACGATGGTGCGCAGTGTGCCCGCGGGCGCGACCTCGAAGGTTGGCGGCGGCTCCGCCGGCGCCGTCGGCAGAGGCGCGGGTGGTTCGTCCGTCGTCTTCGCGATGATCTCGATGACGACCTGGACGTTGCCTCTCGTGCCGGGTACATCCGACGCGCGAAAGCTCGCATACCGGGGGCCGAGGTCGAGGGCGATGGCGACGTTCCCCTCCGCGCGGACGCCCTGCACCAGGTCAGCCACCGGCGACGAAGCGGGCAGCGATGCATCGAGGGCATCCGCCTCGAAGCGCAGCACCAGGCGTGACGCGTCCTGGGTAACGGTGTGCGGGGTCGCCGGTGCAACGTCGAAGGTCACGCGTGCCACCGGGCCGAGCGCTTCGATCCGTGCCGTCACGCGCGGCATCCGCACATCGCCGAGCAGAATCAGACGGGACGGTTTGCGCAGCTCGATCGGCGTCCCTGCGACGGGCGCCAGCGCACGCGGGACGAAGTCGACGGGCACGAACCAGGCGCGTCCATCGCGAACGGGCGCGGCGGGAAGCGAGATGAGACGTCCGGCTACGGAAGCGATCTCCTGGTTCGGTGACAGCAGGATGGACTGCCCACGCACCGTGATCGTCAAGCCGCCCGCGATCGTGTCTTCCTTTACCGAGAGCGTGAACAGGCGGGCGAGGTCGTCGACCGCGAACATCTCCTGCCCGTTGAACGTTCGTACCGGCAGCGCCCCTCGTCGCTCGCGCGAAACCACGGTGTAAGAGGCGGGCGGGGCCTGGGCGGAGGAGAGCGGCGCCAAAGCGATGATGATCACCGCCATCAGTACAGTGCGTGGAAAACGGATCGACACCAGTTGTCATTCTATGCGGTGCGGTCGGGGCGCGGGGCGAAGGCGTGCAGCTTGCCGGCTGACGCTGAGGACGTGCGATCCGCTCTGACTAGCGACCGGGGTCGTGAGTAGCGAGGCGGCGGGTGTGGTTGAGGGGAAGACTAGCGCCCTTTTCGCCGACGCGCATGGCTATGAAGAGCGATCAAGTCGCCCGTGATCAGGGCCGCCTTCTTTGCCCGACTCCATCGCTTGATCTGCTTTTCCCGAGCGAGCGCGTCTTTGGGCTCTGAGTGCAACTCCTGGAAGACGAGCGTCACTGGAAGGCGCCTGCTGGTAAAGGTGCTGGCGCGGCCGCTGCGGTGCGCGCGGAGGCGGAATTCGAGGTTCGCAGTCGACCCTACGTAAAAGGATCCATCGGCACATTCGAGGATGTAGACGACATGAGTTGCCGCGCCCAATCTCTCACCTGTGCTTTAACGACAACGCGTCCGCGGGTCCCTCGACTCGCGTGATTTAGAAGCTCGCTCGGGACACCATTCGACTCGGCCTCAAGGGCCTGCCATGAGCGAGGTCCCGCAGGGGCCGAGTCGAATGGTGGAGGCGGGGGGATTCGCACCCCCGTCCGAACATACATCCCCGCAGGAATCTACGATGCGTATCCGCCTCTGAAGTGTCGCTCCCGGCGTGAAGAAACGGAAAAACCGCCGGGAACCAGCCCCGAAAAATCTCGCCGCTGACGTCCGAGGTAGCCGTCAACGGCCAGCCTGCTGGAATGACATCCGGTCCCCGGCCCGCAGGCTGACCGGGGTGGACGCTCACAGGTTATTAAGCTGCGAGAGCGAGCTGCGTGTCCGCAGTTACTTGGTTTTCCATCTTTTGTCGAGGTTGATGGTCCTCGGCACGCATCCTGCGAAACCGTATCTCCGTCGAATCTAGGTCGCCCCCTAAGAAGAAATGCTGAAGTCAGACGCTGAAGGCTGAAGTAAGCTTCAGGGCCTCAACCATCCAATTGTACGGCCGCACACGACACCAGTCAAACATCTGTCGCGCTTGAACTTGTCCGTTTTCGCAGCTTGACTGGCCCCTTGCCGTGCCTTGATAATCGGCGCGTGCCCCAAGAACCTCTGAGTGAGCTGATCGACTCGATTCGCAGTCGCGTACACGCTGAGCTCGATACGCAGCTCCCAGCGCTCGCCGCTCGTCATGAGGAGGCGATCGCCGCCGCGCGACGAGAGGTCGAAGAGGCGGCCGAGCGCCGCAACCAGGAGATGGTCGCCGCCGCGCGCCGTGAGGCCGAAGCCGACGCCGAGCGGCGCATCGCGGCGCTGACGCCCCCGCCGCCGGTGCCGATAAGTAGAACGATGCTGGAGGCGTTCTCGGCGATGGACAGTGCAACCCGCGTGTCCGACGCGCTGAGGGCGCTGGCCGCCGCAGCGGCGAAACAGGGGGGGTCCTTGTTCGTCGGTCCGGAACTCGACCGATGGCCCGGGGGGGCGGGAGAGCAGGCGCGCGGGCCGGCCAGTGTGGTGAAGGATTCGTTCAGCGCCGGCCGGGTGCTGCGCCGCGATGGCACGACCGCCGCGCCGCTGCTGCTCGATGGTACGGCGATCGGTGTGTTGCAGGCGACGGCGTCGAATGATGCGGACGCGGATGCGCTCGAGCTGCTCGCGCGCTACGGCGCCGCGCGACTCGGCGCGTTGACCGCCGCGCGGATCATCCAGGCGCAGCGGTGGGGCGCACGGCCGACAGCGGCAACCGGAAACGTGGCTCGCACGTCCGAACGTAAAACGGAGACCGAACAGAGCGGCGAGGATGACGAGGTTCAGTCGGCGCGGCGCTACGCGCGGCTGCTCGTGTCCGAGATCAAGCTGTATAACGAAACGGCGGTCAACGAGGGACGCGCGCAGCGTGATCTCTCACGGCGGCTGGCTGCCGAGATCGAGAGAGCCCGCCGCTTTTACGAACAACGCGTGGCGTCGACGATCCCGGATCGCGCGCAGCACTTTCACCACGAACTGATCCAAACCCTTGCCGGCGGCGATCCCACGCTGCTCGGCTGACGCAAGAACCAAACGTGATCGCACCACATTCCCGCAGCGCCGCCGCAACGCTCACCCTTTCGCTCATCCTCCTCCCGGCCTCCGGCTCCACGACCAGCGGGCAGGAGCAGATCACCCCGACGGCGCACGCGGCGCTGCCGTCGGAAGGCAGTGATTTCTGGCTGGTGCCCTCCGCGACGGATCGCAGCTCGCGCGGCTACAGGCAGTACGAGTCGCTCGCGGAGGCGGTCGGGCGCTTCGAAGAAGGCAAGTACGAGGACGCGATTCGCCTCGCCTCCCGGCCTGGCCTCGCCGACACTCCGCTCGGTGAATACGCGGCCTATTACACCGGCCTGGCGCAGCTGCGCCTGCTGAAGACCAGCGACGCGCGCACGACCTTCGATCGATTGCTGAAGGCAAGACCGTCGGGCGCGCTTGCGCTGTCGGTCGCGCTCGCCGCCGGTGAGGCCGCTGAGGCGGCCGGCGACAATGCCGGCGCGCTCGGCATCTACGAGCGTCTGGCCGCCGACAAGCTGCTGGTCAGCGACGAAGTGCTGTCCCGCCTTGGGCGAACGGCTCTCGCCGTCAAGGAGGACAACAAGGCTGCCGCAGCGTACGTCAGGCTGTATTACGAGTACCCGCTGACGTCAGCTGGCGCTGCCGCCGCGGCGCAGATGGATTCGCTCGCGGCGCACATCACGCGTCGGGGCTACGACGCCGACATCGGTCGCGCGCAGATGTACTTCGGCGCCGGGCGCTATGCGGAAGCGAAGGCGGCGTTTGCCGCGATCCGCTCCAACGTCAGCGGAGACGACCGCGAGCTCGTGGACCTGCGTATCGCGGAATCCGACTACTTCCAGAAGAGCTATGCGGCCGCTCGCGATGCGCTGCGTCCGTATACGGAGCGCGCGTCACGCCTCGCCGAAGCGCGGTTCTTCTATCTGGGCGCGATCCGCGAGCTCGGTGATCATGCGCAATATGTCGCGCTCGCGCGCGCCCTCGCGTCGGAGTTCCCCGACGGCTCGTGGACCGAAGAGGCGCTGAACAATCTCGGCACTCACTACATCCTCGTCGACGAAGACGAGGCAGCCGCGGCCACGTTCAAGGAGCTCTACGAGAAATTCCCAAATGGACGCCGCGCGGAGCGCGCCGCCTGGAAATACGGGTGGGCCGCCTACAAGGCGGGAGACTACGCCGAAACGATCCGGGTGTTCGAGAGTGCCGCGACGACATTCCCGCGATCCGACTACCGTCCTTCATTCCTTTACTGGACGGCGCGCTCACACGCGAAGAAGGGCAGCGCTTCCGAGAGCGCCGCGCGCATGCGCCTCGTGTACACCGATTACGCGAACTCGTACTACGGTCGCCTCGCGGCCACCCACCTTCGCCGGGCGGGTGCGCTGCCGAAGGCGCAGGTCGCGCACGCCAGCCAGACCGCCGCTGCCACTCCGCCGCTGCCGAACGAGCCCACGATCCGGCTCCTGCTCTCGATCGGGCTTTATGATGACGCGATTCGCGAATTGAAATACGGGCAACGCGTGGCGGGAACGTCTCCGGCCGTGGAAGCCACCATCGCCTGGGCCTATCACCGCAAAGGCGATCTCCGCCGCGCGATCACTCTCATGCGTCGGGCGTATCCGCAATTCCTGAGCGCGGCTGGCGATCAGGTCCCCGCCGAGATCCTGCAGGTCATCTTCCCGCTGACTTACTGGCCCGCAATTCAGCGCGAAGCCAAAGCGCGCAAGCTCGATCCGTACATCGTGGCAGCACTCATCGCGCAGGAGTCAACTTTCGACGCCGGTGTCCGTTCGGCGGCGAATGCCTGGGGGCTGATGCAGATCCTTCCGTCCACGGGCAAGCGCCTGTCGCGCAATGTCGGGATCCGGAAATTCCGGACGTCCACGCTGACCGATGCCAACGCGAACCTGAAAATCGGCACGTACTATTTTTCGCAGCTCGTGCAGCAGTTCGGCGGAACGTACTACGCGCTCGCGAGCTACAACGCGGGGGAAAACCGCGTTGGTCAGTGGAAAAGAGAACGGCCGGGCATGGATGAGGACGAGTTCATCGATGACATCCCGTACCCCGAGACCCAGAACTACGTGAAGCGGATCCTCGGAACGGCCGAGGATTACCGTCTCCTCTACGGTCCTGGCGGCGAGGGCCGGGCGCAGACGCTCGTCGTCAGCCGGTAACGGGCCGTCAGGCAGCCCTCACGCCCAAATTCCAACTCCCGAGCGTGCCTCAGAAGCGAACGACGCCGCCGAGGTATGGCCCCTTGAGCGTCATCGCGCCTTCGTCGTCGTCGACCCGGTAGAACACGTCGAACGAGCGATAGCCCGCCTGCGCGCCGAAGTGATCGGTGAAGTTGACCGTGCCGTACACGTCGAAGTCGTAGTACCTCGCGCGGTAGTCCTCATCGATACCTTCGGGGAGCCTGAAACCGCTGAACTCTCCCGTGATGGCGATATTCGGCGCCACGTAGACACGCCCGATCGCGCCGATCGCCGGGATGGGCGCGCGTGCGCGTACGAACTCGTTCTGCAGGATGTTGATCAGCTCGGCCCGCACGTCGGTGTGTTTCACCTCCAGCAGGATTCCGAAAAATCCACGGTCCTTGTAGACGATGTCCCATTCGTACGTGAACCGGTACGCCTTCCAGTCCAGCGTCGTCGACACGGGCAGCGACGCGCTGTAAATGATCCCGTTGAACTCGATATCCCGTGTGATGACGCCGAGCGGCTGCTCGTACTTGATCGGTGTGAACTCGAAACGAAACTTGTGCTTCGTGGCGGGTCGCAGGACCACACGCAGCTGAGTGTGCCACTGCTTCTCGAGACCGAGGTCATTGACGAAATCGATCGTGTCGCCGATCTCGCCCGGAAACGCCTCGCTCGCGATGAGGATGTCGGGCGAGGGATTCCAGAAATATCCGCCGATCTCGACGCGATAGTTCTCTCCCGTGGCCCTCGTCGACGAGCTGCGAACGGCATATTGCGCGTGGGCGGGGAGCGCCGACAGCGCGAAGGAGAGACAGAGAACGGGCAAGGCGATGCGTCTGCGCATGTGAAAAAACTCTCGACCCCGGTGGAGAAAACGGGAACAGTTCCCGGAACGGGGAACAGGCAGCCTGCTGGGAAAGGCCCGCTCAGGATAGCACATATACTCGGAAGAGATGGGTCCCTCGTTTCGGCGTCTCCTCCCGTACGTGCTCCGTTACCGCCGCCAATTCTCCTTCGGGCTGCTCTGCGTTTTCATCACCACATCGATCCAGCTCCTGCCCCCGTGGGTGCTGAAGTTCGCCGTCGATGATCTGACCGCCGGCGTCACGCGTGAGAAGCTCGTGCGATACGCAGGCCTGATTCTGGTCATTGCCATGGTCGGCGCGGTCTTCAGGTTCCTGATGCGGCGGATCCTCATCGGCGCGTCACGCGAGATCGAGTACGACATCCGCAACCATTTCTTTGCGCGCCTTCAGCTTCTTCCGCTCGGGTACTACCAGGCGCGACGAACGGGCGACCTGATGTCGCGCGCCACCAACGATCTGAACGCGGTGCGGATGATGATCGGCCCGGCGGTGATGTACTCCGCAAACACGATCCTCGTCTTCATCGTGGCGATCGCCGTGATGCTCTCCATCGACGCGCGGCTGACGCTCGTCGCGCTGGTCCCCCTGCCGTTCGTGTCGATCAGCGTCAGGTATTTCGGCAACGCGATTCATCGCAAATTCGAGGCAATCCAGGCGCAGCTTTCCGAGATCAGCGCCGTCGTCCAGGAAAGCCTCGCCGGCGTACGCGTGGTGCGCGCGTATTCGCAGGAGCCGCACGAGATCGAGCGATTCCGCTCCGCCAACGAGGAGTACGTTCGTCGCAACCGCACGCTGATCCGCCTGCAGGGGCTCTTCTACCCGAGCATGACGTTCTTTCTCGGCCTCGGAGCGCTGCTCGTGTTGTGGATGGGCGGAGATGCCGTGATCCGCCGGCGCATTACGCTCGGCGAGTTCTTCGCCTTCAACTCCTATCTGGCGATGCTTTCGTGGCCGATGATCGCGTTCGGGTGGGTGACGAACATCCTGCAGCGCGGCATGGCGTCGTGGGGACGGATGCTGGAGATCATGGATGCGGTACCCGCGATCGCCGACGATCACGTGACCGATGCAGGAGGCACCGTGCAGATCACGGGCGCAATTGACATCCGTGATCTCACCTTCACGTATCCGGGATCGGAGCGGCCTGTTCTCTCGGCCGTATCGCTGCGGATCCCCGCAGGCACCACCGCGGCATTCGTCGGTGGCACGGGATCCGGCAAGACGACTCTGATCTCGCTGCTATCGCGGCTGCACGAACCGCCGCCGGGGACGGTGCTCCTGGACGGCGTCGACGTGCGCGAGATTCCGCTCGCCAGGCTACGCGCCGCCATCGGCTTCGTACCGCAGGAACCGTTCCTCTTCTCCGACACGCTCGCGGAAAACGTTCGCTTCGCCGGCGCCGCACTGCAGGGCGCTGCAGGCCTCGAGCACGCGGCAGCGGTCGCGCGGCTCGATAAGGACGTGGAGTCGTTCCCGAAGGGATATGAGACGGTGATCGGTGAGCGCGGCATCACACTGTCGGGTGGGCAGAAGCAACGGACCGCAATTGCGCGCGCCGTATTCGCGGATCCGCGCATCCTCGTCCTCGACGATGCCCTGTCGGCGGTGGATACGTCTACCGAAGACGAGATCCTCGCCCGGCTTCGCGGCGTGATGCGCGAGAGAACGTCGATCATCGTTGCCCACCGCGTATCGACCGTGCGAGACGCCGACCAGATCTTCGTCCTCGATGCGGGTCGGCTGGTTGAGCGCGGGACGCATGACCAACTCGTCGTTCGCGACGGTCCGTATGCGTCGCTGTACAGAAAGCAGCTGCTGGAAGAGGAGTTGGAAGCGAGTTAGGGGCAGCCGCCACGAATCATGTCGCTACACGAAGAAGAGGTCCTCGGCAAGGCATACGACGCGCGTCTGATGCGGCGGCTGCTGCGGTATCTGCGTCCGTACGTCCCGAAAGTATCGATCGCTCTCGGCGCGATCGTCGGCGCCGCGCTGCTGCAGCTCGCGCAACCGTACCTGATGAAGATCGCCATCGACAACTACATCGCGCGGGGCAGCATGCAGGGCCTCGACAGGCTGGCGGTCGCGTTCCTCGCAATCCTCGTTCTCAGCTTCGGGCTGGAGTTCCTCCAGACGTGGACGCTGCAGAACACTGGCCAGCGCATCATGTTCGATATGCGGATGCAGATCTATGCGCACCTGCAGCGCATCGACGTGCAGTACTACGATCGCAACCCGGTCGGCCGTCTCATGACGCGCGTGACCACGGATGTCGACGTTCTCAACGAGCTGTTCACGGCCGGCGTGGTGTCGGTGTTCGGCGACATCTTTCTGCTCATCGGCATCATGGCAGCGCTCGCCTGGATGGACTGGCGGCTCGCCGCCATTGCCTTCGCGGTGCTCCCGCTGATCGCGCTGGTCACGCAATGGTTCCGCAAGAACGTACGCGACACCTACCGCAGCGTCCGCACGTGGATCGCGCGCATCAACGCGTTCCTGCAGGAGCACATCACCGGGATGGCGACCGTTCAGCTCTTCCGCCGCGAGCGCAGGAGCTTCGACGCGTTCGACGCGATCAATCGGAGCCACCGCGACGCGAACATCGACTCGATCTATTACTACGCGGTGTTCTATCCAGCCATCGAAGTGATCGGCGCTGTGTCGACGGCGATGATCATCTGGTTCGGCGGAACCTGGGTGCTGGGCGGCACGCTGACGATCGGATCCTTCGTGGCGTTCGTGCTCTACTCGCAACGCTTCTACCGTCCGATCAGCGACCTTTCCGAAAAGTTCAACATCCTTCAGGCCGCGATGGCGTCGTCGGAACGGATCTTCAAGCTGCTCGATACGCCCGCAAAGATCGTCAGTCCCGGCGCGGACGGGGTGCACGTCGGGTGGCGTGACACCCCGAGTCCCGAGCCCCGTATCCCGGCCCCCGTGGCGGGACACATCCTCTTCGACAACGTCTCGTTCGGCTACAACGCCACGGATCCCGTGCTGCACAACGTGTCGTTCGAAGTGAAGCCGGGCGAACGCGTCGGCATCGTCGGCGCGACGGGGGCGGGGAAGTCCACGATCATCAACCTTCTGCTTCGGTTCTACGACGTCACGAGCGGCAGGATTCTGCTCGATGGCACCGACATCCGGCAGATGAATCTCGAGGAGCTGCGGCGGCTGTTCAGCCTCGTCCTGCAGGATGTGCATCTCTTCTCAGGCACGATCGCTTCGAATATCCGGCTGGGGGAAACGCGGATAGACGACGAGGGGGTGCGCCTCGCCGCGAGGGCGGTTCATGCGGATCCGTTCATTCACGGGCTGCCCGGCGGCTACCAGAGCCCTGTCGCGGAACGGGGGGCGACGCTATCGGTCGGGCAGAAGCAGTTGCTGTCGTTTGCGCGGGCCCTCGCGTTCGACCCGCGGATCCTCGTCCTCGACGAGGCCACGTCGAGTGTCGACACCGAGACGGAGGTTCTCATCCGCGATGCGCTACGGACATTGATGGCGGGCCGAACGACCATTGCCATCGCGCACCGGCTCTCGACCATCCAGGACATGGACAAAATCCTGGTCCTGCACCATGGCCACTTGCGGGAGAGCGGCAGCCATCAGGAGCTGCTCGCCGAACGCGGCATCTACTACAAGCTATTCCAGCTGCAGTACAAGGACGAATAAGGGTGGCGGCTCGAAAATACTACTGATTCTGATTCTCTCGCTGGCGGAAGAGGCGGTTCACGAGACCCGGTTTGCTGTGGGTCGGATTCCAGCCCATGCGGAGAACGGTGAGCTTCATCGGGCGGCGGCCCATCTGGAGGGCCTCATTGCAGCTCCAGAGGTAGACATCGACGTGTCGGCCCTGCACTTTGGGGCCGGTATCCATGATCGTGTAGATACCGTCGTATTTCTCGCCGAGGCCGTCGATCCGGATCACGGACCCAATGGGCAGCAAGTCGGGGTCGGCGGCGGCAATCCCGTTGCGCACGTTGACGCCCGAGGCCGTCGTCTCGCCCTTGCAGTAGAACGTGGCCGTAAAGCCAAGGGCCACACGGGCTTCCGTGCCTGAACCGCCGGGGCCGGCGGTGGCCGACACGGTTTCACGGAACTCTCCCAGACGGACGTGGCTGGAATCGAAAACCGTGAAGTCGAAGAGGAAGGCAAACACGAAGGCTGCAACCGTAGTTGCAGCGACCTTCCGCCAGGCTGAACGCGATAGGGTCATAGCTGAGCTTCAACCAGCGCTGGGGCCAGCTCCAATATAGCCGCCCAAGGGACTCAGGTCAAAGCAGCTCAGCCGGTATGCAGGGGAGGGGTATACGATCAGAAGTGGCTGAAACCGGCCGGAAGTTCTTCAAACGATCCGTCACGGGCGAGCCTGCAGACAGGGTCCACGGTGAGTTCGCCGATGTGCGTCAGCGTCACACCGTGGGCCTTTTGCTGCACGTGACGGAGCCGTCCTCTGAACTTTCGAGGCACCGCGAACAGCAGTTCGTAGTCGTCGCCGCCGGCGAGCGCCGCTGATACGGGATCCAGCTCCTGAGAACGGAACCAGCTCGCTGCGGCTGGATCAACGGGCAGTGCCGAGGCGTCGATGGTTGCCCCGGTTCCGCTCGCGTCCGCGATCTGGCGGACGGCGTCCGCGAGGCCGTCGCTCAGGTCCATGCAGGCGGACGCCGCCCGATTCCTGCCCAGAAGTTGGCCAATGCGGAGGCGCGGTTCCGGCCGGCGGTGCCGCGCCGCGCAGGCTGCCATCAGCACATCATCCGACCCAGTGGCGGCGTTTTCGTCTGCCCTGAGCCACTCCAGACCGGCCGCAGCCGCGCCGATGGATCCGGTCACGTAAAGTGCATCCCCTGCCCGCCCTCCGCCGCGTGTCAAAACACGCCGCGGACGAACGCTGCCGATCGCGGTGACATCCACGATGAGGGGACCGGGCGACCTGGAGATATTGCCACCCGCAATTGAGACGCCGGCGGCCGATGCGATTTCGAGGAGCCCATCGAGGAGGGCATCCACATCGACCGCGGTGAGTGTGTCAGGGAGAATGAAGGAAAGCAGCGCGAACTCGGGCCGCGCGCCCATCGCCGCCAGGTCGGAGACGTTGACTGCCAGCGCCTTGTAGCCGATATCCGCCAGGCTGGAAAACCGCCGGTCGAAGTGGACGTTCTCGACGACCGCGTCGGTTGTCAGGACCTGAAGGGCGCCGCGAGCCGGGGTCACGACCGCGGCATCGTCGCCAGGGCCCACAACCATCGAGGCTGGAGCCGGCGGGAGCCGCCGGCGGATGTGTTCGATCAGCGTGCGCTCGCCCGGCAGACGCGCGGCATCGCTGACGGGTCCGGGCGTGAGATTCGGCCGCTCCGCGTCGCTCCGTTCCATTGCGCGATATCAGCCGGTCGGGACGCGTCTAACGGGCGAAGTCGACCGCGCGCGTCTCGCGGATCACGGTCACCTTGATCTGACCGGGATACTGGAGCTCGTTCTCTATGCGCCGCGCGATGTCCTTGGAAAGCCAGACAGTTGCCTCGTCAGAGACCCGGTCACTTTCAACAACGATCCGGATTTCGCGACCGGCCTGAAGGGCGTAAGACTTGGAGACCCCTTCGAACGAGTCGGCGATGCCTTCGAGTTTTTCGAGTCGCTTGACGTAGGACTCGAGGATGTCGCGTCGCGCCCCCGGCCGCGCCGCCGAGATCGCGTCGGCGGCCTGGACGATCATCGCTTCGAGCGACGGCCAGTCGATGTCCATGTGATGCGCCGCCACGGCCTGCAGCACCGGCTCGCTCTCGCCGTGCTTGCGCAGGAAGTCGAGGCCGAGCTCGAGATGCGTGCCCTGCAGGTCGCGATCGATCCCCTTGCCGATGTCGTGGAGGAAGGCGGCGCGCGCTGCGACCTGCCCGTTCAGCCCGAGCTCCTTCGCCATGATCCCGGCCAGAAACGCGACCTCCTTCGAGTGATTCAGCACGTTTTGTCCGTAGCTGGTGCGGAACTTCAGGCGGCCCATGAGGCGAAGCACCTCGGGATCGAGGTCGAAGAGACCGAGCTCGAACGCCGCCGCTTCGCCTTCGCGCAGAACGGTATCGTCCATTTCCGCCTTGACCCTCTCGACGATCTCCTCGATGCGGGCGGGATGGATGCGGCCGTCGGCAATGAGCCGTTCGATGGTCTGGCGCGCGATCTCTCGCCGAAGCGGATCGAAGCTCGAAAGAATGATCGCGCCGGGTGTATCGTCGACGATCAGCTCGACGCCGGTCGCCGTTTCCAGCGCGCGGATGTTGCGCCCCTCGCGGCCGATGATCCTCCCCTTGAGATCGTCGCTCGGAAGGTCCACCACTGAGACCGTGGTTTCGATGGCGTGCTCCGCGGCACTGCGTTGAATCGCGTCGGTGATGATCTGCTGTGCCCGTTGAGTTGCCGTCTCCCGTGCTTCGGCGTCGAGGCGCTTCACGAGATTGGCCGCCTCGCGGCGGGCGTCGGTCTCGAGCTGTTTGAGCAGCAGCTCGCGCGCGTCGTCGGCAGTGAGGCCGGCGACCCGCTGCAGCTCGCGCTGACGATCCGCAAGCAGCTGTTCGCTGCGCAGGAGAATGCTCGCCGCGGCCTGCTCCTGTTCCGCCAGGCGGTGTTCGCGTGCGCGCAGGTCCTCTTCGACACGGGCAGTCGCGGAGAGCCGGTCGGCGAGCGCGCGGGTCTTGTCGGCGAGCGCCTGCTCGAGTGACGTGATCTCCTGCTGACGATCCCGGGCGCGCTGCTCGGCTGCTGTCGAGAGCGTATGCGCCGATTCGCGCGCTTCGAGCGCGGCTTCTTTGCGGATGGTATCGGCCTCGCGCTCGGCCTGTTTGGTGAGGCGGTCGGCTTCGGCGCGCGCAGTCTGGAGAGTGGTTTGCGCCGCCCGGCGTCTGGACGCGGCGGCCCAGACGATGGATCCGCCGCCGACCGCGCTGGCCAGCAGTACGAGAAGTGCGGCAACCGAAGGTGTGCCCATGCAGGCGCCCCGCTGAAACCGCACGAGGGGCATGCCCCGCACGGAGGTCACTTCATGTTCGACTTGCTGGACAAGTATGAGAAGGGCCCCCGCTTTGCCGTGTGGGGAGGTCGGATGAACCTGCTAGAGCAGGTGGAACCGCTGCACAAGCCGCGCTTCAGGCTTCCTCTTACAGAGGCATGCACACCGCGCAACGTCGCGATTCGCTTGGGATGAAACATCGGCTCAAACGAGCCTCCGAACCATCACGCACAAAGCAGGGAACTCGAGCCCTGTATGAATCTTACAGCAGGGAAACGCCGCTTGCCGGGGATATTTACGCCTCGGAGAGCCCGTGGATGCGGGCGGAGAGGGTGCGGTCGCCTTTGCGGTCGTCCCGGATGGAGGGCTGTGTCTCGTCGAGACCGAGGGCGAGGTCGAGCATCCGTTCGAGCTCGCCGGCGCGCGCCGTCATGGACTCCTGGCGATGTTGCTCGTCGGCGCGCAGGCGGAAGCACTCGTCGGCGATGTTCAGCGCGGCAAGCACGGCCACCTTGAGCGAATCGGCGGCAGAGGTCTCGCGCGAGGCCGCCCGCATCTTCTGATCCACGTAGGCGGCCAGCTGCGCGACGTACGCGGGATCGAGGGCGCTCCTGATCGGGTACTGCGCGCCGTGGATCTCCACGTGCACGACGCGCGACGCGTCGTCCTGGTCCATGGTCTAGAGATTTAACGCGTCGATCTGCTCGAGCATGTCGGTCACGCGGGAGCGGATCAGGTCGCGCTCCTCGCGCAGGGCAGACAGCTCGACGCCGCTGCCTTCCGCTTCGGTCAGCCGTCCGCGCAGCGCGTCGAGCTCGCGTGACAGCCGCGAATTGTCTTCGGATGCCTTCACATTGTCGGCGCGGAGCCGATCGATGACGCCGACGAGCATCCGTACTTTTTCTTCGAGCCGGTCGATGGGTTCGAGATCAACGCCCCGTGCCACTGCTACTTTCGCCAATTTGATTTCCTTGAATGCGTGTCGTGGTCTTACCGTCGCTGCGCGCCGTGCTCGCGCTCGAGCGCGGCGACGATCGTATCCATGGCCGCCTCGGCCTCGTCATCGGTGAGCGTTCGCTCTGGCGAGCGGAACGTGAGGCGAAGCGACAAACTCGTGCGGCCCTCCGGGATGCCTTTTCCCTGATACCGGTCGAACTCGACGATCGATTGCAGAAGTTCCGGTGCCGCCGAACGGATAGTGCCACGAACGGACGCAGCAGGCAAGGCTTCGTCGACGAGAATCGATATGTCGCGAACGATGGACGGATATTTCGGGAGCGGGTGCGCGCGAAGCTCGCGCTGGGTTGCTGCGACGAGCGCGTCGGTATCGATCTCCGCGACGTAGACGTCTTCGGCGCCGGGCAAGCCGCGCGCTTCCGCGATGACGGGAAGCAACTGGCCGAGCACCGCAACCGTCCGTCCCTCCGACGTGACCGTCGCGCTACGGCCGCCGACGAGATAGGCGATCTCCGCGGGCGCGAACTCGGGGCCCGGCACTTCGAACGCGGAGCACAGGAGCTCGACCGCGCCCTTGACGTCGAAGAAATCGACAGTGCGCGAGCCCGCGGACCAGTGCGCGGAATCGCCGGCGCCGGCCCACACGAGACCGGTCGCGCGACCCTCACCGGATGCCGTGAAGCGGCTGCCAATCTCGAACAGACGGACGTCCTTCAGGCCCCGCCGGCGGTTGTGCGCGCACGAGTCGACGAGACCGGGAAGGAGAGACGGTCTCAACACCGCGAACTTCTCCGACAACGGATTCGCGATGGCCGCAGGGCTGCTGCCCGGTTCGCAGAACGGCGTGGCCGCCTCGCGCTCGATGAAGGCGAACGTCATGGATTCGAAGAAACCCGCAGCCGTCAGGAGCTGGCGAATGCCCCGATCGCGCTCGATGCGCGCGTCGGGCTCACGCTGCGCCTGCGCCAGAACCGGAAACGTCGTCGGCAGACGATCGAAGCCGTAATGACGGCCGACCTCTTCGATAAGATCGACTTCGCGCAGGACGTCGGGGCGGAAAGTCGGCACCACCACCGTCCATGACTCGCCTTCGCGTGTGGCGGTGAACTCGAGAGCCGTTAGGATGCGGTCGACGTCCTCGGCAGGCACCCTGACGCCCAGGACCCGCGCAATGCGAGGAGCGCGCAGGGTCAGGCGCAGCGGTTCCCTTCGGACGGGATAAACGTCGATCGTGGACCTCGCTTTTCCCGCGCCGACCTGTTCGATCAGCTGCGCCGCGCGACCGAGCCCCGCGAGAGGCGCCTCAATGTCGCCGCCGCGTTCGAATCGCGTCGACGCCTCGGTTTTCAGGTTCAGCCGCCTGCTCGTCCGCCGGATCGAGGCGGGCTGGAAGTACGCGCTCTCGAGCACCATCGTCGTCGTCGACGACCCGATCTCCGAGTCGTGACCACCCATCACTCCACCGATGGCCACCGGACAATCGGCGTCAGCGATGACCAGCATCTCGGGATCCAATGCCCGGTCGAGGCCATCGAGCGTACGCAGCCTTTCCCCCGGCCGGGCTCGACGGATGACGAGCCGGCCGCCCTGCAACCGCTGCAGATCGAACGCGTGCATCGGCTGACCGAGCTCGAGCATCACGTAGTTCGTGATGTCGACAATGTTGTTGATGGACCGGACGCCTGCCGCTTCCAATCGTCGCGCAAGCCACTCCGGCGACGGACCGACGCGGACGTCGAACACCGTTGCCGCATAGCGCGGGCAGAGCTGTGGATCCTCGATCGTGACCGGCACGGCGTCACCATGCGGAAGCTCGGCGCTCGTGCGCTTCAATGACTTTCGCCAGATGGCCGAGGCTTCGCGCGCAATCCCGAGATGGCTCAGGCAGTCGGGGCGGTTCGCGGTGATCTCGAAATCGATGACGCCACCCTCGACCGCCGCCACCTCGAACCCGCGCAACGAGATCTCACGGGCGACAGTGTCCGTGTCGGCCGGTACATCCACCAGCTCCGACAGCCACTCGTGGACGATGTTCACAGCGGGAACTGCTCCAGGAAGCGCAGGTCGTTCTCGTAGAACAGCCGGATATCTTCCACGCCCCACTTCAGGAGCGCGACCCGCTCGATTCCCATCCCGAAGGCGAAGCCGGTGTACTTCTCGGAGTCATAGCCAACCGCCTCGAAGACGGCGGGATGGACCATGCCGCTGCCGAGGATCTCGATCCAGCCCGTGCGCTTGCACATCGAACACCCGGCGCCGGCGCAAGCCGCGCAGCTGATGTCCACTTCCGCGCTCGGCTCGGTGTACGGGAAAAAGCTCGGACGGAACCGAACCCGCCGGTCCTGGCCGAACAGCTCCTTGACGAAGATGTCGAGCGTCCCCTTCAGATCCGCCAGCGTGACGTGTTCGCCGACGACGAGGCCTTCGACCTGCGTGAACATCGGCGTGTGCGTGAGATCGAGGTTATCGCGGCGGTACACGCGTCCGGGAGCGATCAATCGGACGGGCGGCGCGTGCTGCTCCATGTAGCGGATCTGCATTCCTGATGTGTGCGTGCGCAGGAGCGTGGCGGGATTGCCGGCAGACGAGCGCACCGGTGAGGCGAGATACAGCGTGTCCTGCATGTCGCGCGCGGGGTGCTCGGCCGGCATGTTGAGCGCTTCGAAGTTGTGGTAGTCGTCTTCGAGCTCCGGGCCCTCGATGACGAGGAACCCCATGCGCGTGAAGATCTGCTCGATGCGTTCGCGGAGGATCGCGAGAGGATGCTGGTGCCCGACTGGCGGACGGCGGCCTGGCAGCGTGACGTCGACGGATCCTTTCGGGCGGCGCGTCGACGTCACCGCCGTGAGGCGTGCTTCGAGCTCGGTTTCGATGTCCTGTTTGAGCTGATTGGCGAGCTGCCCGAGCCGCGGACGTTCCGCGGCCGGCGACGAGCCGAGCGACTTCAGCAACCCTGACAGCAGTCCGCCCTTGCGCGCGAGGTATCGGTCCCGCACCACGCGGAGGTCCGCCTCGCCGACGGCCGCCGCCAGATCGGTCTTGAACTGCGTCCGAAGGGAATCGATGGAGGAGTCAGACATGGCAGATGGTGAATGGCAAATGGCCATTTACCATCTGCCATTCCCATTTCTCTCTCAGGCGCGGGCTTCGGCGGCTGCGCGGGCCTTGGGCCGTGCCGCCTTTGCCTCGGTCCGCGGCGCGCGACGCGCCGGTGCCGGTTTCGCGTCCGCCGCGGTCTTCGCGAGCCTGGCAAATGCCGCCGGCGAGGAGATGGCGAGATCCGCGAGCTGCTTCCGATCGATCGGATTACCGGCCGCCTTCAAACCGGCGATCAGCTGTCCGTAGGTCAGACCGTTCTCGCGCGCGGCGGCGTTGATCCGGACGACCCACAGGCGACGGAAGTCGCGCTTCTTGCGTCGACGTCCGACGTACGCATACTTCAGCGCGGTGTCGACCGACTCCTTCGCGGCGCGATACAGCTTGCTCTTGTTCTGGTAGAAGCCCTTGGCGCGAGCGAGCAGCTTCTTGCGCTTCGCGCGGCGAACGTTTCCTCTTTTCACTCTCGGCATTGCTGTCCTCTTTTATCACTGCTCGCGGGGCCCCACCCCCGCTCGCGCTCGCTCGGCGGTCCGCCTCCGGCGGACTTCCCGCTGGCGCCTCGCTCGAGCCGCAGGCGCCTGATCCCTGGCCCGACGTTAGTTCGGCAGCATCGTCCGCAGCTTGGCGGCGCCTCGATGTGTTTTCAGTTTCGGCATTTCTGTTCCCTTATCGGCTTGCGGCTTGCGGCTTGCGGCTTTTGAGTCGAGCTGGCGCAAGCCTCGAGCCGCGAGCCTCAAGCCGAACTACTCGGCCGCACGCTCCTCACGCTTCGGCGCGGACTTGCGGCCGGCGCGCTGCGAGAGGATCGTGTGCATCTGGTTCCCTTCCTGGCGCGGCTGCGTTTCCGCGACCGCGACTTCTCCCAGTTCGTCGATCAGCCGCTCGAGAATGCGGCGGCCGATCTCGGGATGCGCCATCTCGCGGCCGCGGAAGAAGATCGTTGCCTTGACCTTGTCTCCTTCTGCGAGGAACCGCTCGATGTGCTTCTTCTTGAACTGGTAATCGTGCTCGTCGACCTTCGGCCGGAACTTGATTTCCTTGACCTCGATCACCTTCTGATGTTTCTTGGCCGTGCGGGCGCGCTTCTGCTCCTGGTACTGGTAGCGGCCAAAATCCATGATCCGGCACACTGGCGGGCTGGCCGTGGCCGCGATCTCGACGAGGTCGAGCCCCTTGCCTCGCGCAATCGTCAGCGCCTGCTGGGGCGGCATGATCCCGAGCTGCTGGCCGGTGTCGTCGATGACGCGCACCTCCCGCACCCTGATCCGTTCGTTGACCCGGACACGTTCCTCGCGTCGGGGGCTGCGGTCGAAAGCGATAAAAACCTCCTGAGAAACTACCGATCCACCGGACGCGAGCTCAGTGCCGCGTTTGAGAACCCTGCGCGCTCAGTTCCGGCGTCGGTACTGTTGCCGCGGACCTCGCCGTTACCTCACGCTGCGCTTGCTCGATGAAGCTCGAAAGCGGCTGGGACCCGAGATCCCCTGAGACGCGGCTGCGGACCGCGACCGTCCCGTCTGCCGCCTCACGATCCCCGGCTACCAGCATATAGGGGATCTTCTGCAGTTGAGCCTCGCGAATCTTGAAACCGATCTTTTCCTGCCGGTCGTCCACCTCGGCTCGCAGACCCGCCGCTTGGAGGCTCGCGACGACCGAACGGGCGTAGTCCACGTGACGGTCCGCGATCGGCAGCGCGACGACCTGAAGCGGCGCCAGCCACAGCGGGAACGCACCGGCGTAATGCTCGATCAGTATGGCGATAAAACGCTCGAAGCTGCCGAAGATCGCGCGATGGATCACGATCGGCATGTGCTCCGCGTTATCGGCGCCGACGTACTTGAGGCCGAATCGCTCGGGCATCTGGTAATCGAGCTGGATCGTGGCGCACTGCCACTTCCGGCCGATCGCATCGGTGATGTCGAAATCGATCTTCGGGCCGTAGAACGCGCCGTCACCCTCGTTGATCGTGTGCGCCTGCCCAGCGGCCTGCAACGCCTGCTTCAGGGCGGCTTCCGCGCGGTCCCACGTGGCGATCTCGCCGAGGAACTCCGCCGGACGCGTCGACAGCTTGGCTTCGTACTGCAGCCCGAAGTCGTCGTATACGCGCTGGACGAGTCGCAGCAGCGCCTCGACCTCTGACGCGATCTGGTCCTCGGTCACGAAGCAGTGCGCATCGTCCTGCGAGAACTGGCGGACACGGGTGAGACCCGTGAGCACCCCCGACGCTTCGTTGCGGTGCAGCGGCGTCTGCTCGTGGAAGCGGAGAGGAAGATCTTTGTAACTGCGCACGTCGCTTCCGAAAACGAGCATGTGGCCCGGACAGTTCATGGCCTTGACGCCCATCTCTTCGCCATCACGACCTTCGACAAGGAACATGTTCTCGCGGTAGTGCTGCCAGTGGCCGGACGTTTCCCACAGCGACTTGTTGTAAATCAGCGGCGTCTTCAGCTCGACGTAGCCGGCCGGGAACAGCACCTCGCGCATGTAGTTCGCAAGCGTGTTGTAGAGCGTCGCGCCCTTCGCCAGCCAGAACGTCGCGCCCGGCGCCCACGGGTGGAACGTGAACAGCCCGAGCTCCTTGCCGACACGGCGATGATCGCGCTTCTTCGCTTCCTCGATCCGCTGCAGGTGCGCCTGCAGCTCTTTGTCGTTGAAGAACGCGGTCCCGTAGATCCGCTGCATCGGCTGGTTCTTCGCGTCACCCTTCCAGTAAGCGTTGGACGTGTTGAGCAGCTTGAACGCTTTGAGGCGTCCGCTCGACGGCACGTGAGGCCCGACGCAGAAATCGACGAAGGTGTCGCGGTCCTTGATCGTGTAGCAGGATACTTCCAACTGTCCGCCAGTCTTTTCCTCGATCAGCTGGACCTTCAGCGGCTCGCCGCGCTCACGGAAGAAACGAATGGCCTCGTCGCGATCCCACAGCTGCCGCTCGTACGCGAGATCCTGCGACGAAAGCTCTTTCATCTTCTTTTCGATCGCCTCGAGATCCTCGGGCACGAATGGGCGATCGACGACGAAGTCGTAGAAGAAACCCTCGTCGGTTGCCGGGCCGATGCCGCACTGCGCGCCGGGGAAGAGGTTCGTCACCGCCGCCGCCAGCAGGTGCGCCGTGCTGTGACGGTACACGTGCAGCCCTTCGGGGCTCTCACCCGTGATGATGCGCACGCGCCCGTCAGCCTGGATCGGGTACGTGAGATCGACCAGGCGGTCGTCGACCGCCGCAGCAAGCGCCGCCTTCGCCAGCCGTGGCGAAATGGCAGCGGCCACGTCGCCGGGAGTGCTCCCGGCGGGCATGCGACGGCTCGAGCCGTCGGGCAACGTGACGGTGATCTCGTTCATGAGAAATGTTCGGTGAGGCGTCTAGAAGAGTCGGGGTCCGTCAAAGCAAGGGCCCTTCGACTCACCTGATCGCGCGCTCGCTCAGGGCCACTCGACGTGTCGTCGACGCGGCCTGCCACGAGCGACGCCGCGCAGCGGCGGAGTCGAGTGGTAGGCACGGGCAGACTCGAACTGCCGACCTCCTGCGTGTCAAGCAGGCGCTCTAACCAACTGAGCTACGCGCCTATGTCATGAAAACACTGGCCTTACCGGAACGAAAATTCTAACACAACACACGGGAATTGCGGCTTGCTGAAGGGCGGAGTCCGGTGCGGAAGTGCTGATGCGGACTGGCTTGCTGATTGGAAGGATTGCGGACCGGGGACCGCCGATGAGGGTGCGATTGTGAATCGTCAGCCGACCGCGGCAGACGACTCACAATCGCACGCGCTGCCCGTCAGTTCACGGCGGTCTTCAGCCCTTTGCCGGCGGTGAACTTGACGACGCGGCGCTTGGGGACCTTGATCGCTGCGCCTGTCTGAGGATTGCGGGCCGTGCGCGCCTTGCGCTGCGCGGTCTTGAAGGTGCCGAAGCCGACGAACGTGATCGGCTGACCCTTCTTGAGCGACTTGGTGATCCCAGCGAAGAACGAGTCGACGGCGGCGGCCGCGTTGCTCTTCGAGAGACCGGTGTCCTGGGCAATCTTCGCGATCAGATCCTGCTTGTTCATGGAGACCCTCCGGGCAAAAAAACGGCGGGGATCGCACACACGCGATGCCCCGCGCAACTCTTGATGTGCTCGCGTTATACGCGACGGTGGTACGAGTGTCAAGGAAAGAAGGACGCTACTTCTTCTGAAGCAGCGTGCCGCTGCGCACGCGGCGCACGGCTTCGTCGAGCAGCGGATCGGCTTCCGCCAGTTTCGCGCCGAACTCGGGATCGGGCTCGTTCACCGGAACATCCGGATCGAGTCCGGCTCCGTGAATCAACTGGCCGCCAGGCGTGTAGTAACGCAGATAGGTGAGCCACAGCCCGCGGTTGTCGGAGAGCTTCACGAGCTTCTGTTCCGCGGCGCGGCCGATCGTGTGTTCACCGACGAGATCCGCGCGCTTGTTGCCGTCGAGCGCTGCGGCGAAGACTTCTGCCGCCCCCGAAGTACCGGCGCTGACCAGCAGTTGGACCGGCAGCGTGACCGAGCCGTCGCCGCGCGTGGCCGCGATCGGTTCCTTGACTGGTTCCTTCTGCCCCGCGGGCGCGCGCGCCGCCTTCTGCGCCAGCGTACCCGAGGCCACGAAGAGCTTCGCGGCGGCAATGCCGTCGTCAATGCTGCCTTCGGCCGTCCGGCGGAGGTCGACGAGCAACGATTTCGCCCCCTGACGCTCGAGATCTGCGGCCTGTTGCTTGATCTCGGCAGCGGTCTTCGTCGTGAACGCCGGGATACGGATGTAACCGATGTCGGTGCCCAGCATCTTCGCCGTCGTTGACGACGCCGTAAGTTTTTCACGGACGAGCGTGACCTCGTGCGGGTCGGCGGCGTTGCCGCGGATGATCGTCAGCACGACCTTCGAGCCAGGCGCTCCACGAAGGAGACGCGTTCCCTCAAAGACCGAAACGTCGCGCGTGGATTGTCCGTCGATGGCCCTGACGTAATCCCCGGTCTGCAGACCCGCCTGCGCAGCTGGAGAACCGTCACGCGCCGCGATGATGCGCAGGTAGTACTGTCGTGTGAGCTCGAGGCCAAGATCTCCCTCGGGCTGCGGCGCGCGTGATTCGACATCCTTCAACTGCTCAGGCGTGAGATACGCGCTGTCGGGATCGAGCGATTCGGCCATGCCGCGCATCGCCCCCTCCATGACCTTATCGAAGTTCACTTCCTCCACGTAGTTCGACTTGACCAGGTTGACCACATCGCGGAAGACCTTCAAATGCCGGAACGTATCGTCGTCTGTTCCCGCAAGGGCGTTGCCGAGCAGCCCACCGACGAGCACGAATGCCAGCACCGGCGTCGAAACGAGGAGGATCGATAGACGTGTCTTGGAAGTCATCGTGTTCCGTTCACAGCAGGGACGTGCGCCTCTCAGGGCTGCCTGCGCAACCATTGTAAGGGATCGACCGGCGTACCGTCGATTCGCAACTCGAAGTAGAGCGCGGGGTTACCCGCGGGATTGCGGCCGGACAGCCCGACGGTGGCCCCCGGCAGGACGCGATCGCCTTTATTGACGCCAATCGAAGCCAGGTGGCCGTAAAGCGACACGGCCCCACCGCCGTGATCGATGATGACCAGTTGGCCGAACGCGGTGAACGGCCCCGCATTCGTCACGGTTCCGCCGTGAACGGCCGCGACCGGCTGGCCTTCCGCAAGCGAAATCTCGATGCCGTTGCGGTTGAAGGTAATACCGGTCACGCGCGTCGAGCCCTGCCGGCCGAACCTCTGAACGACGATTCCGTCCGCCGGCCATGGCAGTTCGCCCCTGAACGGACGAAGCGGAATGGCTACGGCTGCCGCGGCGGACGCATTCTGCGCCAGCGCGGATTGCAGCCGCAGGTTTGCCGCGTCGAGCTCGGCTGCGAACTGCGCGGTGAGATCGCGGCGCGACTCGATCGATTTGACCAGCGCCGCGGCTGAGGCCACCGATCGGTCGAGCGCCGACCGCGCCGCCGCGGCGCGCGTCTGCAGCTGCGCGAAATCACGCGCCCTGATTTGAAGGGACGATCGCTCCTGCTCGAGCGCGTCGAGCGTTCGCGCATGTTGCTGCACGCGGTTGCGATCGAATGCGCTCAGCGCCGAGGCGGTGCGATACGCGCGACCGAGGGCCTGCACGTCTTCGATATCGAGCAGCAGCCGCCAGTACCCCGCGCGCCCCATCTTGTACAGATGGACGAGCCGCTCGTCGATTTCCGGCTGCTGTGACTCCGCCGACTGACGCAGTGCGCTGGCGCGAGCCGTCGTAACGGACAGTTGCTGCTCGGTCGCCTTGAGGTCGGCCTCGACCGCGACGAGCTCTTCGGTCTTGATCTGGCGATCGACCTCCAGTTTGCGCAGGTCGGTGAGGATTGATTTTTCCTGTTTTGCGAGATCGTCTGCTTCGCGTCGCAGCGAAGCGAGCCGTTCGGCGATCCGCTTCGTGAGCGGTTCATTCTGCGCGCGGATGGCGACCATGAGGCCGAGTACAGCGCAGAGCGCAAGAAACGACGCCGTCCGCCAGGGTTGATCGCGGTACATCACCACAGAGGCTTGCCGTCGATCGAGGCCGGCACCGTCACGCCGAAGTACTTCAGCACGGTCGGCGCGACGTCCATGATCGACGGCGTTGGCGTGTTGATCGCCTTCGTCGTGATCAGGACTCCCGCCGTCGTGGCGTAATCGTAGCCGCCGTGGTCGCCGCTCCATTTCTTCATGTTGTCGTAGACGATCCCCTGCGGCGATCCGCCGAGCGTCGTCTGCCACGACACGCGATACCCTTCCTCCATCCCGACCTGCAGTTCGGCGGCGTTGCCGATGAACTCACCTGTATATACGTCATCACGCTGGTAGACCGCGCCGACGATGCGTGAGCCGTCGGTGGGATCAGTGATGGTAAGAAGTTTCGCGCTGAGTTCATCGGCGAGCTGCTTCGATTCCGCGCCGGGTGAAACGATCCCCTTCGACTCGCGCCCGCGCAGATTGAAGTAGATCTGCCCCAGGCCCATTGCGTATGCGCGCGTGCGGCTCCAGTCGACGTTCTCCCAGAACTCACCGCCGCCGAACAGGTCCTCGAGCTTCTTCTCGCCCGGTTGCTGGCCCTGCACGACCATGTACCCCTGCTGCACGAGCCACGTGTTCAGGTTCACCGCCTTGCGCCACGAGTGAAAGCCGTGGTCCGACACGATCATCACCTGCGTGCCCGGCTCGAGATGCTCGAGTACCTCGGCGATGAACGTGTCGGCCCTGCGGTAGATCTTCTCGATGGCATCGCCATGCCGGGCTGCCAGCGCGGCGTCGTACATCGGATGCTTCGGATCGCGCAGACGCCACATCATGTGCTGCACACGATCGGTGGTCTCGATCACGCCGACCAGCACATCCCACTTCCGCGAGTCGATCCGGCTGAGGATCACCTGTGCGCGGTCGTCGAACGCCTGGTAGGCATCAGCCATGAACTGGTCCTCGTTCATGCGCCCCTCATTGAGCGGCCAGGTTGCTTCCGCCCATCCAAGCGTCCGGTAGTAGCCGAGTTTCTTGAACAGGTCGCCGGAAAATGACGCCGGCGCTGACATCGGCACCGGCGGGTTGTCTGGCTTCCAGTTGACGGGGGAGATGTACAGCTGCAATTCGTTGTCCGCGTTCATGAGCAGCATCTGCGCCATGCCGTGGATGCGGATCAGGAAGTTGACGCGGAACTCCAGGTCGATCCAGCGACTGACCTTGCCCTGTTCGAGCGCGATGCTCTGGCCGCCGATGTCGACCGAGGCCGCCTTCGCGGCGCGGTTCCAGTGGATCGTGAGCGGCAGCCGGATGTCCTCCTGCGCCTCGAGCTCCGCGATCCGCTTCCGCTCAGCCTCGGAGGGATGCGGGCTCTTTGCGCGGATCGCCTGGATCTGCTGGCGCACGACGGGATTCGGCGGGCCGACGAGCTCGGTCTTCGCGACATCGCCGTCCATCACGAGGCGGCGAAGAATTCCGCCCATCTCGGTGCTGCCTTCTTCGTAGCGGCTCAGGTCCGTCCCGTAGAACGAGAACGTGCCCATCGTTCCGCGAATGTCGGGCAGCGGCAGCCCCGAAAGCAGTTCGCCGTTGCGAACGTCCTCCGGCGGAAACGTCACGGGGACCGTCAGCATGCTCGATCGCACGCCTGCTTCGCCGGCGGTGACCCAGAACGAGGTTCCGCCGCGGGTAGAGATGACCCTCGGTTTGGACGTCGGAATGTAGCCGAAAAGAAACTTGGGTGGCTCACGCCGGACCATCCCGAGATCCGGGAAATAGGTGGTCGTGTCGCGCACCAGGAAGTCGTAGATGTTGTGTTTGCCGGCGTTCACGCCGGTCGCGAATGATGCCCATGCCGTGGGCGATTCAGGTGAGTGGGTCGTCTGCAGCGGGTAGATGCCGCCTTGCTCCGCGAGCTTCTTGAACGTCGGCAGCCGCCCCTGAGCGATCCATTCACGCACGAGATCGGGATCCATGCCGTCGAAGCCGATGATCACCAACCGCTGCGAGTACCGGCTCGGCGCATCCTTGCTGCAGGCGGCGAGCGTCGAGGCTGCCGCGGCCAGCAACAACGTCGCAACAAATCGCATGTTCATGGCGAGACGCCATTGTAACCTTCATGCATGAGGGCCCTGGGAGTCGATTACGGCCAGACGCGCATAGGTCTCGCGCTCTCGGACGCGAGCGGCATGCTGGCGCGTCCGTGGAAGACGATCGCCCGTGTCGGCAATCCGTCCCAGGTCGCACGCGCGATTGCAGGCGAGGTCGAAGCGCTGGGATCCAGCGACGAAGCCGTGAGCATGATCGTTCTTGGCCTGCCGCGCCGACTGAGTGGCGTGGCCAACGAACAGACGGCGCGTGTGGAGCAGATCGCGTCCCATCTGCGAGAGCTGGTCGTCATCCCGCTCATTCTTCAGGATGAACGGCTCAGCAGCCACGAGGCGGAGCAGGTGCTTGCGCAACGAGAGAGAGACTGGCGCAAACGCAAGGAGCGGATCGACGCCATGGCGGCGGCAATCATCCTGCAGGACTATCTCGACGCCCATCCGGGCGGAGGGGCTGGCGACCACGCGGAGGACGCGAATCGGTGAAAAGAGTCATCACGTGGACGTTTCTCGTACTGGTCGTGGTGGTGCTCGGCGGGGGAGCATGGATTTACACGAGTGTCGAGCGTCCATACAAGGGGTACGAGGCGCAGGAGCAGTTCGTCGAGATTCCCTCCGGCAGCGGCACGGCGACCATGGCGCGGCGCCTGGCAGATGCGGGAGTCGTCCGGTCCGCGCAGGTGTTCCGCGTTGCCGTGTGGCTGCGCGGGAGCGGCCGGCGGCTCCAGGCTGGTGAGTACCGCTTCGACCAGCCGATGACCGCTGCCGACGTCGTCGACAAGATCTCACGCGGCGACGTTTACGTGAGAGCGGTGACGTTCCGCGAAGGCTTGACGATTCGCGAGATGGCCTCCGTGTTCGAAAACGGCGGGTACGGTCGCGCATCGGAGTTCATGGAAGCAGCCAGGAAGGCGGAGCTGGTTCGCGAGATGGATCCGGACGCGAAGGACCTGGAGGGATACCTCTTTCCTGACACGTACACGCTGCCTCGTCGTACGACCGCCGAACAGCTCGTCGAGCGCATGGTCACTCGTTTCGAAAAAGTAATGACGCCCGAGTTGCGCGACAAAGCCGGGGAGCGTGGCTTCACCGTGCGGCAGATTGTCACGCTCGCGTCGCTCGTCGAGAAGGAAACGGCGAAGCCGGAAGAGCGCCCGGTCGTGGCGGGCGTCTACACGAATCGGATGCGGATCGGCATGGGGCTGCAATGCGATCCGACGGTTATCTACGCGCTCACGCTCGCGGGCCGCTACGACGGCAACATCCGCAAGGGAGACCTGCAGATCGATTCGCCTTACAACACTTATCGATATGCCGGCCTGCCACCCGGACCGATCGCCGCGCCGGGCGAAGCCTCACTGCGCGCCGCGGTGGAGCCCGCCGACGTGCCGTATCTGTACTTCGTCAGCCGCAATGACGGTTCGCACGTGTTCTCGACGACCCTCGACGAGCACAATCGGAATGTCAACAACTTTCAGAAGCGACGGTAGGGAACGGCTTCCGGCCTCCGGCTTCCGGCTTCCGGATTTCTCGACGCCGGATTTGCGACGCTGACTTGGTGCTGGATTTCGCCGGCACACGCACACGCACACGCACGGGCCGGGGCTCGAGGCCACGGCCGGAAGCCGCGGAAGCCGGGAGCCGGGAGCCGGATCAGAATTCAAACGCGAGCGTGAGGCTGCCCGATCGGCCGGGCGCGTAGACCCATCTCGGATCCGGGCTGGCGAAATACGCGTCATCGAGCAGATTGCGGATCATGCCGCGCAGCTCGAGCCCCCGGAGGAAGCGCCATCCGCCCCCGACGTCCACGACCCGCGCACCGGGTGCGACCACCTCGCCGGGGCCGGGCCGGTCGTCCTCCGCAAGGAATGACGCGCGAAGCTGGCCGTAGGCGCGTTTGCCGAAATCCTTGCGCGCGACGACGAATACGGAGTCCGGCGCAATGTCATCGAGATCCGCGTCATCGTCGAGCGCTTCGCCGCTTCCGATGTTGAGCCCTCCTTCGAGACCGAACCCTGCGCCCAGCTCCGTGCGCGCTTCGATCTCGATGCCGCGCACGCGGGCGCGGCCACGGTTGCGAAAGAAAAAGAAGTCTGTCTCGGTGGAGTAGCGCTCCACCAGATCGTCAATGCGGTAGTGATAGAAATATGCGGCAACCTGGGTGCGCGAGAGCGCATATCGGGCCGCGACATCGAACTGAAGGCTGGTCTCGGGATCGAGGTCAGGGTTACCGGTGATGAAGCCGCGCCCGGATGGTCCGCGGAAGTAGCGGTCCGAGATCGTAGGATCGCGAAAGCCGCGTGACACCTGGCCGGTCAGCGTCAGGTTGCTGAACGGCCCAGCGGTGACGGATGCGAATCCGGAGAACGCGCCATTGGATGTGTCGCGGTCGCCGAAGAAACCGCCGACGTTCTGCGTCATGACGAGATCGCCACGCAGGCCTCCCGACAGACGCAGCATCGATGCGGCCGGAAGGTCCGCCTGCACGTACGCGCCGACGTCAGTTCGGTGGGCGGAGTCCACCGACAGATTGTCGGTGTGAGCTGTCTCGTTGCCCCCGAGGTCGTACCGGATTATCGTGTCGACCGCTTCGAGACCGAAGCGGCCATTCACGTCGACGCCGAGCTCGACCCGCGCGGCCCCGAGGCCGCGCGTGCCGCCTGCCTTCACATGGAAGTCCTTCGCTGACACGTCGGCGCGCTCGATGCTTCGGCCGGTCGTTGTGGTGGCGAAACGGTCCTGATCGGTGCGCTGTTCGAACGTGCCGAAGAACCCCGTGAGCGAGAGCTCCTGCAGGCCGACGACGTCGGCGACCTCGTATGACGAGGTGAACCGGTTGGAGTTCTCGTAGGGATAGTAGAAGCGGACGGTGCGCGAATTGTTTCGCGGCCGCTCGATGTCGCGACCGAAATCACCCTGCCACCCCGCAGAGAACAGTCCGCTCCCGAGCTGATGATCGAAGCGCGCGTTGGCACCGCCGTCGCTCCAGCCGGAATTGAATATCGACTCGTCGTCGATGGGGCTGTCCCAGTCGTCGGCGTCCCTCGCGTGGCCCTGGACGAGGATTCCGCCGCGGGGCAGCCCTTTCGACACGGCGACGGTACCGCGGCGGTCCGGGATGCCGCCGCCGAGCGTACCGCTGCTGCGGATGTGCAGCGGGCTGCCCGGTTCGGCCCGACGAGTGCGTACTGAGATGACGCCACCCAGCGCGTCCGAGCCGTAGGCGACGGATCCGGGCCCGCGCGCCACGTCGATCCCCTCGAAACTCGCGGGATCCGCAAACGTCGCGCTCGGTCCAACACGGCGTTCCGAAGTAACTCGCGCCCCGTCGATCATCACCAGCGTGCGGCCGCGCGCGAGACCACGGATGGCCGGAACGCTGGCGTGCCCTTCCGACACCACGTTCACGCCGGGCACGGTCTCGAGCGCCTGCATCAGGTTCTCAGGCGTGCGTCGCGCGATCTGGGTCGAGGAGAGCAGCGTGGTCGCGGATGCTGGCGCGGACGAAATGCTCGGCGCCGCACCGATCACTGTGACGGATTCATCGGCGAGCGCATCCACAGGCACGCTGACACCGTCGGGCCCGTAGGTCGCGATGTCGACGGGACGCGCGACGTGACCCCCCTGTAGCACGACGATGATCTGGATTGGCGGCGCAGGTGAGTTGGGCCAGGTGAATCGCCCTTCCGCATCCGTCTTGACTGTACCGGGAACGCCGGCGAGCGTCACCGTCGCGCCGGCAATCGGTTGGTTGGTCCTCGTATCGACCACACGCCCGATCAGCGCGGACTGCTGGGCCGCCACGAACTTCGGCCAGGTGAAGATCAGCGCTACGCAGATCGTGAGGAGCAGGTAGAGCGGAGACGGGTGCATGCCGACATGCTCCCAGCGCGCAGGGTCTACTACCAGCGCGCGTAGATCAGCGCTCGCTCCATTTGAGCTTTTCGCGCAGGACGTCGAAGTACGTGCGTGTGGCGGCACGTACCAGGTGAACACCTCGCTCCGCACGGGTCACGACCACCTCGTCGTCCTGCTGAAGCGGATGGCCCGTCTGCCCGTCGATGGTCAGGAACAACTCGTCGTTCGACGCGCCCGCGGCAGGAGTGACGCGGATTTCGGACTCCGCCGGCACCACGATCGGCCGGTTGGTCAGCATGTGCGGAGCAATCGGCGTCAGCAGCACGGCGTCCACCGCCGGATGGACGATCGGTCCACCCGACGCAAGGTTGTAAGCCGTCGATCCGGTGGGTGTCGCGATGATGAGTCCGTCTGCCCGCACGCGCATCACCGGTTGATCCGCGATGGCCACAGAGAGGTCGACGATCCGCGACATCGCACCTTTTGTGATCACCACATCGTTGAGAGCAAGGCGGTCGGAGTAAACCGCTCCGCTGCGCAGCGTCTGTCCGCGAAGCATCAGTCGCGACTCGATGCGGGCGGTACCGGCGAGCACCGACTCGAGCGACGGGAAGAGTTCCGGCAGCGTGATTTCAGTCAGGAACCCGAGGCTCCCGAAGTTCACGCCGAGGATCGGGATCTCGACACCGGCGTTTGCCACGCGTCCAGCCATGCCGATCAGCGTTCCGTCTCCCCCGAGCACGACGACGAGATCGCAGTGCTTGGGTATGTCGTCGCGGCTGCACGTCGGTCGCTCGCGCGGCAGCCCGACGAGGACGGCGGTTTCTGCGTCGAAGACCGGCCGCACGTGCCGCGCCTCGAGCCATCCGGCGACTTCGGCTATCACGCCGGCTGCTTCCGCCAGGCGAGCCTTCGCGACGATACCAACGCGTGTAATAGATGCCATCGGATGCGCAGTCCGTCTCAGGCCGGGCGGGGTGTCAGATGCAGCAGAAACTCGCGATTGCCTTCCATCCCGGTGATGGGCGAGTCCACGAGCCCGGCGCGCGTCAATCCTAGCGCATCGGCGGCCGCTGTCACTTCTTCGACGACGCGCGCATGAACCAGCGCATCACGAACGATCCCGCCCTTGCCGACTTCCTCCCGGCGAGACTCGAACTGTGGCTTGACGAGGGCGACGACGTCCGCCACCGGGGCCAGCAGGGCGGGGACGACCGGCAGTACATGCCGCAGAGAGATGAACGACACATCGATGCTGACGATGCCGAAAGTGCGCGCCTGCTCGGGCAGGTCGAACGGCGTCAGAGTGCGTGCGTTGACGCGCTCGAGGACGATCACGCGTGGATCACTGCGGATCTTCCAATCGAGCTGACCATGGCCGACGTCGAGCGCGACCACACGCGCAGCGCCTCGTTGCAGGAGGACGTCGGTGAAGCCGCCTGTCGACGCGCCGATGTCGAGCCCCGTGCGCCCGCGAACATCGATCCCGAACACATCGAGCGCGTGCGCGAGCTTCAACCCGCCGCGTCCGACATATGGATGGTCTGGCGCGGCGAGCGTCACTTCGGCTTCTTCGGCGACGGGAGTGCCGGCCTTCGTGGCGGGCAGCCCGTTGACGCGCACGTCGCCGGCGAGGATCAGGGCGCGTGCACGCTCGCGCGAGGCGACGAGCCCCCGCTCCACGAGCAGCGTGTCGAGCCGGAGCTTCCTGCGGGTGGTCAAATCCTCAGCTGTGCCGCCCGACGACCCAGTGCGCGAGAGCGGGAAGCTGGCCTGCGAGTGAGACAGCTGCGAGAGCCTCGAGCGCTCGATCCACACAGTCGGCGGCGAGCTGTCGTGATCCCTCGAGACCGTGGAGCGCCGGGTACGTGGGTTTGCCTGCGGCCGCGTCCTTGCCAGCCGTCTTGCCCAGGTCTACCGACGCCCCCTCGACATCCAGGATGTCGTCGACGATCTGGAAGGCGAGACCGACCTGTGACGCATAAATATCGATCGTCTCGCACAGCGGCGCTTCGGCGCCGGCCATTGTCGCACCCGCGAGAGCAGCCGCCCGGATCAGCGCCCCCGTCTTGCGTCGATGCATGTCGCGCAGCGAGTCCGCGTCGAGAATTGCGCCGCTCGTCGCCGCCCGCAGGTCGATGGCCTGGCCGCCGACCATGCCCGTGGCGCCGGCAGCTTCGCCGATCAGCGCAATGGTGGAGATCTTTCGCTGCGCCAGCGCTGCTGGTGCGAGTCCTTCCGCGTCGCGCGGCTCGCGCGCGAGGAGCCCGAAGGCTTCGGTCAGCAGGGCATCGCCGGAAAGAATCGCCTGACCTTCCCCGTAGACGACGTGCGCCGTCGGCCGTCCGCGGCGGAGCACGTCGTTGTCCATCGACGGCAGGTCGTCGTGGACCAGTGAGTACGTATGAATCAGCTCGAGCGCACACGCGCAGGGCAGTGCGAGTGCCGAAGCGCGCTGAAGGTCCTGCCCTTGCCGGGCGGCAATCGCTTCCGCCGCCGCCAGCGTCAGCAGCGGCCGCAGCCGCTTGCCACCGGCGAAGAGGCTGTAGCGCATCGCGTCCCACACGAGGGCCGGGTGCGCATCAGCAGGCACGAACCGTTCGAGCGCCGCGTCCACCGCACGACGCTGCGTCTCGACCCAGGCCTGCAGTGCGGAGGTCGTCGTATTCACCGCCGCCGCTCGATCTCGTCCTCGCCGAGTGCGCCGAGTGAGGCTGGCGCCGGCCGCACTTCACCGCGGTCGTTGAGGAGTTCGATGCGGCGCTCGGCCGCTTCGAGTGTCGAGTGGCAGAACCGCGAGAGCTGAAGGCCGCGCTCGTAGAGCTCCATCGATTTCTCGAGCGTGAGATCGCCTTCTTCCATTTTCTTGACGATCGTATCGAGCTCGGCGAGCGCCGATTCGAAGTCTTTGATCGTTGGGTCCATAGAGTGTGATCCAGGGATTTCGACGTAATTTACTTGTGCCTTTCGCCTTCAGGCGGACGTCGCACCTCGCAGTGAAGCTCGCCCTCGTGCAGCGTCACACGAACCTTATCACCGGGGCCGACCTGTCCGGCCCGGCGCAGGATCATCGTGCGATCCGCGTTCCAGCAGACGGCGTAGCCCCGCGCGAGCACGGCGAGCGGACTGAGATTATCCAGCCGACCGGCCAGCACGCGGAAGCGTGAGTCGGCCCGCTCGCGGCTGCGCAGGGCGGCGGCGCGCAGTCGCTCGTCGGCGCCTCGCAGGCGGCCGCGGATCACCGCGAACCGGCGGCCGAGGTCGTTTGCCTCCAGCCGCTGCCGAAGCGAACGGAACTCGCGTTCCTGTCGCGCGAGTCTCGCGAGCACCGCGCGCCGCAAGTGATGCGTGAGCTCGGAGGCGTGCCGTCCGTGCATGGCCACCCGCCCGTGCCAGCCCGCGAACGCACGGCGGGCGACGAGCGACTGGACGGCCGAGCGCCTGCGCAGGACCGCCTGCCGTGCAGCGCTGTTCAGCCGCTGATTCATCCGGTCGATGCGACTGCAGAATTCGTCCTTGGCCGCCACGACCAGTTCCGCGGCGGCTGATGGCGTTGGCGCACGAAGGTCCGCCACGAGGTCCGCGATCGTCACATCCGATTCGTGCCCCACCGCCGAGATCACCGGAACCGGCGACGCCGCGATCGCCCGCGCGACCACCTCCTGATTGAACGCCCAGAGGTCCTCGATCGATCCACCGCCGCGCCCGGCGATGATGACGTCCACGCCCGGCACTTTGCCGAGCGCGCGGAGGCCGATGGCGATCTCGCCCGCGGCCCCTTCACCCTGCACGCGAGCTGGCCGGATCACGAGATGGGCGTTGGGATGGCGACGGCGAAGCACCTTGATAATGTCGCGGATCGCCGCCCCCTCGAGCGACGTGACGATGCCGATCTTGCGTGGGAGGGAGGGAAGCGGACGCTTTTGCTTGACGTCGAACAATCCTTCCGCCTGCAGCTTGTTCTTCAGCTGATCGAATGCGAGCTGCAGCGCGCCGAGGCCGTGCGGCTCCATGTGCTCACAGACGAACTGGTATTCCCCCTTGGGCTCGTAGACGCTGACACGTCCGCGCGCAACCACGCGGAGGCCGTCCTCGGGCTTGAAGCGCAGGTAGCGCAGCGCCATCCGGAACATGACGGCGCGTACCTGCGCTCGGTCGTCCTTCAGCGTGAAATACATGTGCCCCGTGTTCCACACGCGGCAGTTCGAAATCTCCCCCTCCACCCATAGCTCTCCGAGCTGCCCTTCGAGCAGGTCGCCGATCGCGCCGTTCAGCTGCGAGACGGTGATCGTCCGCCGCTGCGGGGGTCGCGGAGATTCCGGCCGCTCTTCGAGCGGCGTATCTTCGAAGGGTTCCGAGAACAGGTCAGACATGGTGCGCGAGCGCGGCGACGTCCTGCAGCGACATGTTCAGCCGCTCGATGGCGCTGGCGCGTCCGGATGCAGGATCGGCCGTGATGATGATGGCGTTCAGCCGCGCGGGACCGCTGGCGGCTTCGAATTTCGACGGCATGCCGCTGACGAACCGGCTCAGCGCGGCGTCTACCGTGACGCCGATGATGGAATCGAGTGGTCCGGTCATGCCGACGTCGGTGAGATACGCCGTGCCTTTCGGCAGCAGGCGCTCGTCGGCCGTCTGCACGTGCGTGTGCGTGCCGAACACCGCCGTGACGCGTCCGTCGAGATGCCAGCCCATTGCACCTTTTTCGGATGTGGCCTCGGCGTGAAAGTCGACGAGGATCACCCGCGTTTTTCGACGCGCGGCGTCGATCTCTTTCAGAACGACCGCGAACGGATCGTCGAGCGGCTGCATGAACACGCGTCCCATGACGTTGATCACGGCGACGGGTTCACCGGTGCGCGTCTGACCGATCCACGTGCCTCGACCGGGGACGCCGGCAGGGAAGTTGGCGGGACGGAGCAAGCGCGGCTGCCGCGGGATGTATTCGAGGACCTCTTTCTTGTCCCAGATGTGATTGCCCGAGGTCATGACGTCCACACCGTAACGCAGGATCGTCTCGGCGATATCACCCGTGACACCGAAGCCCGCCGCCGAATTCTCCACGTTGGCCACGACGAGATCGATGCCGTGCTGCGCGACGAGTGCCGGAATGGCCCGCTGCGCAATTTCTCGTCCCGGCTTGCCGAAGATGTCGCCGATGAAGAGGATCTTCACTCAGGCGGTCTCGATCGCGATGCGGATCTCGCGGCCCCGCCGCTCCGCGATGCGCGGCACGGTGATGCGCAATTCGCCGGCTGAGAGCGTCGCACGCGCCTGACCCGCGTCCACCGCCCCCGCCACGCGGATCGCTCGCGCAAAACGTCCGAAGGCGCGCTCGGCAAGGTGAAACGCCGCGTCGCTGTGGCTGCACACGGATGATCGCTTGAGGCCGGCGATGAGCACGGTGCCTCGCGCGAAGGCGATATGGACGTCCTCATTCGCCAGCCCCGGCAGGTCCACGATCACCTCCACCCGGCTTGGGGTCTCGATGACGTCCGCGGGGGGATTGCACTCGCCCGGCTGGGTTCCTGAGCCCGTCTCGGTCGCGAGACGATCAAACAGACGTCGCAGTTCTTCGCCCATTTCCCTGCGTTCCAGATAAATGCGCGGCATGGCGCGATTGTACTTCGTACATCCAGCGGAGGAGCCGGAGTGGGCCGGTGTGCCGGTTGGAAGGGAATATCTTCTCAGGCTGCTCAATATGAGTCTAACTAACGCATATAACATGCTTGACTAACGCTAATGTATTTCGTAAAATCCACATCAGCAACATCCCCGGGCCTAAAAGCCCGGCTGCAAGGAGGGATTGAAAATGGCGATTGTTCGTTGGGAACCGGCGCAGGATCTGGCATCGATGGAGGTCGATCGACTGAACCGCATGTTCGCGAACTTCTTCGGCGACCAGGGCGCCCGCAGCTGGCTGCCACCGGTCGACATCTACGAGACGGAGAACCACGAGGTGGTCCTCAAGGCGGAACTTCCCGACATGAAGCGGGAAGACATCAACATCACCTTCGAGAATCAGGTACTGACGCTGCGCGGCGAGCGCAAGCTGGATGAGAGCGTCCGTCGCGACCGGTATCAGCGCTTCGAACGGGCGTACGGCACGTTCAGTCGCTCGTTCACGATTCCGTCGACGGTCGACGCGGGCCGCATCACCGCCTCTTACAAAGACGGCGTTCTCACGGTGCGTCTGCCCCAGCGCGAGGAAGCGAAGCCGAAGCAGATCGAAGTGACCGAGTAAGAACGTGACCGAGCACGAGCACGGGCCCGCGCGGCGTTACGCGCAGAGCGGGCCTGCGCTCTTCTGCGCCGAAAGTGTTAGGCTGAACGTCATGGCGCAGACAGACGAGACGCAGGAAGCACGCGGCGAACGGCCGCAGACACCCGCCCCACCCATCACCAGCCGCTTTCTGTTCGTGGATGTCGCCGCGCAGCGCGCGAAACAGCTTCGGCGCGGCGCATTGCCCCGGCTGGACGTAGGATCCGGCCCTCACAAGCTCGAACGCGTTGCGATGGAAGAGGTGAGGACCGGCCTCATCGACTATTCACTTCCTCCAGGGCTCGAGTCCGCCGCGGTTCGCGCGGAGTACCAGGCCGCGCACCCCTGACGCTGCCGCAGCGTTGCGCTGCGTCGTTTCTCCTCGTCATTCGGAACTCCCACAGCTCGACAGTCGTAAATTCGAGTAGAGCTGCACCGCGTGGCGGTGTCTGTGGGAGGACTCGATCATGATCGAGATCGCTGGTCTGACGATTCTCGCGTTGCTCGCCTGGGGTGTGTTGATGCTCGGCCTGCTGCTCCTCAAAGCGGTGGTGTGGCTCTTCCTGCTGCCAGTGCGGCTGCTCCTCTACGCGCTGATTCTGCCGCTCTTCTTTGTGCTGAAGGCCGTGCTCGGCGGGATCGTCTTCCTCGTCATCGCGCCCGTACTGGCCATCACGGCAATCATTACGGTAGTTGCCGTCGGCGCCGCCGTTCTGGTGCCGCTGCTGCCGCTCGCCCTGATTGGCTTCGTGATCTGGATGGCCGTCCGTCTCACGCGGCCGGCATCTGCCCTGTCCAGGGTGTAAGCCGTTCGTAGGCCGCGGCGGCGCGGAACAACATGGCCTCCTCCCACGCGCGTCCCGTCAACTGGAGACCGACCGGTAAACCGCTCGAGAATCCACACGGCACGCTGATCGCTGGTATTCCGGCTAGATTGGCGCTCGCGGTAAACGCATCCGCCAGGTACATCTGCACGGGATTCTCCAGCCGCTCCCCGAGTTTGAAGGCCGTCGTCGGGCTCGTGGGCGTGGCGACGACGTCGACGCGTTCGAAGGCGCGGTCGAAATCCTGACGGATCAACGCGCGGACCTTCTGTGCCTTCAGGTAGTACGCGTCGTAGTATCCAGCGCTCAGCACGTACGTGCCGAGCATGATTCGCCGCTTCACCTCATGGCCGAACAGCGCGCGTGTGCGCGAGTACATCTGTTCGAGGTTCATCGCGCCCGTTGCACGAGTGCCGTACCGCACACCATCGAAGCGGCTCAGATTCGAACTTGCCTCCGCCATCACGACAATGGCATAGGTGGACGTCGCATATCGGCTGTGCGGCAGTTCGACATCGACGATCTCAGCGCCGTCGCGCCGCAGCACGTTCAGAGACTCGTCGAAGGCGTCGCGAACGCCGTTCTCCAGCCCCTCGGCCAACAGCGCGCGTGGCACCCCGATGCGCAGCCCCCGGGAGTCATCACCGGTCGCCGCGGCGTAGTCGTCAACGGGGCGGAGCGCGGACGTCGCATCGCGCGGATCATGCCCTGCGATGATCCCGACGCACGCGGCAACGTCGCGCACGTTCGCGCCAAAGACGCCGATCTGGTCCATCGATGACACGAATGCGATCAGACCGTAGCGAGAGATGCGTCCGTACGTCGGTTTGAAGCCGACCACACCGCACAGAGCGGCGGGCTGACGCACCGATCCTCCTGTTTCGGATCCAAGCGCCAGCGGTACCTGACGCGTGGCCACGGCGACGGCCGACCCGCCACTCGATCCCCCCGCGATGCGCGATAGATCCCACGGATTGCGGACCGCCGCGAACGCCGAGTGCTCGCTCGACGATCCCATCGCGAACTCGTCGCAGTTCGTCTTGCCGACGATGACGGCGCCCGCGGCTTCGAGGCGTTCGATCACGGTGGCGTCGTAGAGCGGAACGTGATCTGAGAGCACGCGTGAGGCAGCGGTCGTGCGGACGCCACGCGTGCAGATGTTGTCTTTGACCGCGATGGGCACCCCGGCGAGCGGCCGCGGACGGTCGGCGGCGCTATCGATCGCTGATGCCCGCGCGCGGGCGCGCTCGTGCGCGACCGTAATGAAGTGATTGAATCTGCCGGTCTCATGCTCGAGCCGCTCGAGCGTTGCCTCGCACACCGCGGACGCCGTCGTCTCGGCGTTCGCGACAGCTCTCCCGATATCGAGTGCCCGCCGCGCCTTCATCGCTTGAATACTCGTGGTACTTTGAACAGACCGGAGTCGCGGTCCGCGTCAGGCGCCAGTGCGAGCACCTCAGCACGATTCAGCGAGGGAAGGACCGCGTCATCGCGCAGCGTGGCCTGACCTGTCGCAGGATCGGGACTTGCTTCCACGATCCCGGACGTATCGACGGCGTTGACCTGCTGAGCAAAGGCGAGGATCTCGCGAAGCTGCCGCGTGAACAGTTCGATTTCGCCATCCGTCAATTCGAGCCTGGCGAGGCGCGCGAGCCGCAGGACCTCGTCGCGTGTCAGTGTCTCCACGGTTAGGATGCTACCTCACGCGTGAGTGAACATCGATTCGATGACGATCAGAAAACCCGCAGTTGCGGGCACGTGGTATCCGGGTTCGGCAGGGGCGCTGGCCCGCGAGGTTGACGACTATCTCGCACAAGTCGACGTGCGCCTGCGTGGACACGTGCAGGGCATCATCGCTCCCCATGCGGGGATCATGTTCTCGGGTCCGGTCGGCGCGTGGTCCTACAAGGCCGCGGCACAGTCGCAATACGATGTCGCGTTTCTCGTCGGCCCATCGCATTTCGTAGGCTTCGACGGCTTCGCCGTGTGGCCCGACGGCGCGTTCGATTCTCCGCTGGGGCCGGCGCCCGTCGATGTGGATGCGGCTGCCGCCATGCTTCGCGCACCGCTCGCCCGCGATCTACCGTCCGCTCATACCCGCGAGCATTCCCTCGAGATGCAACTGCCGTTCGTTCGTCGCCTGCTGCCGGACCTGTCGATTGTGCCGATCGTCATCGGTTACCAGACGAAGGAGACGATCATGGCGCTCGCCGAGGCGCTGTCAGCCGCCGCCGGCGAACGGCGCTCCCTGCTCGTTGCGAGCACCGACCTCTCCCATTACTTCGATGCGCCGACCGCGGCGTCGCTCGATCGACGGGTGCAGACCCATGTCGACGCGTTCGACCCGGACGCGCTGCTCGCGTTGTTCGAAGAGTATCCGGAAGGGGAGCGCGGCCGTTACGTGGGATGCGGCGGGGGCGCGGCGCTCGCGGTCATGTTCGCCTCACGGGCGCTCGGCGCCCGGCACGGACGCGTGCTCAAGTACTCCCATTCCGGCGAGATCTCCGGCGACAACACCGCCGTTGTCGGGTACGTTGCCGCCGCGTTCGGCATGTTCGACGATGTTGAGTGAGGCGCAGAGGCTGGAACTGCTGCGCGTCGCACGCGAGTCGATCGTGCGCCACGTCAACAGCCAGACGCCCCTGACCTACACGCACGACACGCCCACCGCGTCCGGCGTGTTCGTGACGATCAACCGTGACGGAGAGCTGCGCGGCTGTCTCGGCGTGCTCGAGATGCGGAGCACTCTCATCGAGGAGGTCGCCCGCTGCGCGCGCGATTCCGCGACACAGGATCCTCGTTTCGCGCCGATGACTCCCGGCGAGCTGCAGAACATGTCGCTCGACATCTCGGTGCTCGGTCCTCTCGAAGAGATCGATCCTCTCGATGAGCGCGCGATCGAGATCGGCCGCCACGGCCTGGTTGTGGAACAGGGCTGGAGGCGCGGGCTGCTGCTGCCGCAGGTGCCGATGGAGTGGGGTTGGACTCGTGAGCAGTTCCTTCGCCAGACATGTCGAAAGGCGAAGATTCCGGAGGATGCCTGGCGTACGGGTGCGCGCGTCTATCGCTTCGACGCGCAGGTGTTCGGCGACAAGGGCTAGCGTGCCGCGGCTTGGAGCGCATCTGTCGATCGCCGGGGGGCTGCCGCGCGCCGTGGACCGGGCGGAAGCCTCGCGATGTGAAGCCCTCCAGATCTTCACCAAGTCGGCGGGGCAGTGGCGGGCGCGTCCGTTGCCACCCGAAGAAATAGCGCTGTTCCGACGGCGTGTCTCCGAGACGGGCATTCGTCCGGTCGTCGCACACAACAGTTACCTGATCAACGTCGGCACCGCACGGCGCGACCTGCGTGCGCAATCGATCGCGGCGCTCGGCGAGGAGCTCGATCGCGCGAGCGCGCTGGGGCTCGACGGCCTCGTCATGCATCCGGGTTCGTACACGAGCGGCACCGAGGCGGATGGCCTCCGGCTGATTGCCGAAGCACTGACGCAGCTGCTCGACGAACGTCCGCGCCTGAAGACGCGGATCCTGCTGGAGCACACGGCGGGGCAGGGGACCAATCTCGGCCACCGGTTCGAGCATCTGGCGGAGATCATCGATCGTCTTGGTGGCAGCGATCGTCTGGGAGTGTGCATCGATACCTGCCACCTGCTCGCGGCCGGTTACGACATCTGCAGCGAAGATGGCTATCGGCGGACGTTCGCCGAGTTCGACCGGGTCGTCGGCCTTCGCCGGATCCACGCGTTTCATTTGAACGATTCGAAGAAGCCGTGCGGCAGCCGCGTCGATCGGCACGAGCACATTGGTAAAGGGTGCCTGGGGCTGGAGCCGTTTCGGATGCTCCTGAATGATCGGCGTTTCGCCGACCACGCCATGCTGCTCGAGACGCCGAAGCTCGAGACGCCGGAGAGCAGGCGGCGGAGCGATCTCGATCCATGGGACGCGCGCAATCTGCGGACGTTACGACGGCTGATCGTAGACGAGCGTCCGGCTAGTCGCCGCCGTCCTTAGGGGTGCCGTTCTTCCGGGATTCCGGCGACCTCCTGTCGATCCACCGTTCTACGGGATACAGGAGGATGAGCACGAAAAGAGTGACGCCGGTCGTGATGATCGCGACGTGGTACTCCCCGCCCCCGACAGCGACGCCGATGGCGGCATTGACCCAGATCATCGCGGCAGTGGTCAGGCCGCGGACGCCGCTCCCGGTGCGCATGATGGCGCCAGCGCCAAGGAAACCAATCCCCGTCACGATCTGGGCGGCAATGCGCGTCCGGTCGCCACCGGCCGCCGCGGAGAGGTCGATCGACATGACCGTGAACAGCGCCGATCCGATCGCGATCAGGATATTCGTTCGGAGCCCCGCGAACTTCTGGTGCCACTCGCGTTCGAATCCCAGCGCGGCGCCGAGCAGCGCGGCGAGACACAGCCGCTGGATCAATTCCCAATCACTCATCGCGCGGGCTCATGCGTGGCATGTCGATTGCTCGGTCGAGCTCGGCCGCCATGGCGGTGGCACGGAGGACGTTCGCATGCTCTGGACAATCGTGGTGTTGCTCCTGCTGCTCTGGATCCTCGGATTCACGATGAAGATCGCGGGGGGCCTGGTTCACATCCTGCTGGTCGTCGCGCTGGTGGTCATCGTACTGCGCCTGGTGACCGGCCGGCGCGTCTGATCAGGATGGCGAGGTCGGATCCAAGGCGGAGAAAACGATCCGGCCTCGACCTGTTATCGTAAATCACTCCATGGACGTGTTTCTGGTTCCGGTGGGCCCCGATGCCTACGAGATGTATTGCGAGCACGTCGACGAGCCGGACGCGCCGGCCGAGGAGGTCCCCGCTGGAAGACTGGGTCGATTCAGCCCGCGTTTCTTGTTCGGCCGAATGAAGCGTCGCTTCCACGAGATGCTCGTCGAGGCAGAACGCGAGCGGCGGCGTGAGAACGCGGCGGCCGTCGAGGGGAGCTGGTTCGTTCGGGTCCGCCGACGGATGATGCGCTGGGTCGCCGAGACGATCGCCGAACAGCGCCTGCTCTGGAACCTGCGCAGATACGACGAGGCGACGCTCCACTACCCGCTCGACCTCAGCGAGCCCGCGGCCGAGAGGCAGATACGACACCAGCTGTCGCGCGATTACGAGAAGCACAGGTTCTGGCTCGCGATCGACTCGGTTCTGATGGTCCTTTCAGGGCTGCTCATCCTCGTGCCGGGCCCGAACTTCATCGGCTACTATTTCGCGTTCCGCGTGGTCGGCCATTTTTTTTCGGTTCGTGGAGCGCGAAATGGCCTCGATCGCGTCGTCTGGACGAAAGTGCCGAACGGTCCGCTTGCGGAGCTCAGGACGGCACTTTCGATGAGCGCGGCCGACCGGCTGCGGGTCGCGGAATCGGTTGCCTCGATCCTGCAGCTCGATCATCTCGCCACGTTCTTCCAGCGGACTGCCGCCTCCAGCTGACGCAATCCGATTCGCTATACTGCGGTCGCCTTGAAACTCAGCGAACTCGCGGACCGCCTCGGCTGCCGGCTCGAAGGTGACGGAGCCATCGACGTGCACCGCGTCACCGGCATCGAAGACGCGGCCGCCGGTGACGTCACGTTCTTCGCGAACAACAAGTACGCCGCGGCGCTGCGATGCACGCGAGCGTCCGCCGTCATCCTCGGTGAGCAGGACACGGTGGCGCCGTGCGCGATGCTCCGCACGGCGAATCCGTATCTGGCCTTTGCCCAGGCGGTCGGCATCTTCGGCGACGCCTGGCGGCCCGCTCCCGGCATTCATCCGCGCGCCTTCGTCGCCGACGGCGCGGCGGTCGCGGGCGACGCATCGATCGGGGCGTTCGCCGTCATCGAATCGGGCGCGCGTATTGGCGCACGCACGATCGTGCATCCCCACGTCACTATCGGACGTGGCGCGGAGATCGGCGAAGACTGTCTGATCCACGCGCGAGTCTCGATACGCGAGCGCGTGAAGCTCGGCCATCGTGTCGTCGTACAGGATGGCGCCGTGATCGGCAGTGATGGTTTCGGATTCGCGCACAATGCCGACGGCACGCACGTCAAGATCCCGCAGGCTGGCGACGTCGTGATCGAGGACGACGTGGAGATCGGCGCGAACTCCGCGATCGACCGCCCCGCAGTCGGAGAGACTCGCATCAGGTCGGGCGCGAAGATCGACAACCTCGTCCAGATCGCACACGGCGTGTCCATCGGCCGCAACGCTCTCCTCGCCGCGCAGGTGGGGATCGCCGGCAGCACCACGCTCGAGGACTCCGTGACGCTGGCGGGGCAGGTGGGTGTGGCCGGTCACCTCACGATCGGCAAGGGCACGATCGCCACTGCACAGACCGGCATCCCGAACGCGGTGCCGGAGGGGTCGTTCATTTCAGGCTATCCGGCCATCCCGAATCGCGACTGGCTCAAGGCATCCGCGATCTTCCGCAAGCTCCCGGAATTGCGAAAAACCATCGCCGAGCTGGAGGCGCGCGTCGCGGCGCTGGAAAAAGGTGAGGAGGGCGCTGAGTAGGCAGAGCACGCAGAGGGCACATAAAGCAGGCGATCGAGCCCGGCAGGGTCGAATGCGGTGACGAGTCACGCTCGAGCCCTGCGCCCCTGCGGTCTTTGCGGCCTCCGCGCGCGCGTCCTCTGCCTCCTTCTGCGTCCTCCGTGTTTCGCCTCCTCTGCGGCCTCTATAATGGTTGCACCAATGCGAAACACCAACCTCCGCCGCGCTTGCGGTTTGCTCGCGGCGGTGATGCTCGTGCTCGTACACGGCGGCACCGGTGCGACCGAAGCGAACCGTCCGGTCAAGCTGGCCTACACGATGTCCACACTGCCGAACGGCCTGAAGGTGGTGCTCCACGAGGACCACTCGACGCCGATCGTGCACGCGGAGCTCTGGTATCACGTGGGTTCGAAGAACGAGAAGCCCGGCCGCACGGGCTTCGCGCATCTGTTCGAACACATGATGTTCAAGGGATCCAAGAACGTCGAACCCGAAGGGCATCCGTCCTGGATCTCGAGCGTAGGCGGCCAGAGCAACGCGACGACCAATGAAGACGCGACGATCTACTGGCAGACCTTTCCGGCGCAGTACCTACCGCTGGTGCTGTGGCTCGAAGCGGATCGGATGGCGACGTTGCGTATCGAGGAATCGGTCTTCAAGAACGAACGCGAGGTCGTGAAGGAAGAGCGCCGCATGCGCGTCGACAATCAGCCCTACGGCCGTCTCAACGAGATCGTCTACGATCAGGCCTTCACCGTTCATCCATACAAACACCCGACGATCGGCAGCATGGCGGATCTCGAGGCGGCGTCGATCGACGACGTTCGCGATTTCTTCCACACCTACTACGTGCCGAACAACGCGACCCTCGTTCTCGCCGGGGACTTCGATCCGAAGGAGGCACTGAAGCTGGTCGAGCAGTACCTCGGGCGCGTGCCGAAGTCGAGCAAGCCGGTGCCCCGCGACATCCCGCAGGAGCCCGAGCAGACGAAAGAACGCCGCGTGCGCCTCGAGGAGAACTGGCCGCTTCCGGCGGTGGTGGTCGCGCACCACATCACATTCGACGGGAATCCAGACTCGTACCCCCTGCACGTCGCGTCGAAGGTGCTGTCGGACGGGCAGAGCGCGCGTATCTACCGCCAGCTCGTTTACGAAAAGCGGGTCGCGCTCGCGGCGTCCGGCGGCGGCAACATCATCGAGAATCCGAACCTGTTCTTTGCGGTCGCCATCGTCCAGCCGGGCAAGACGCCGCAGGAAGCGATCGACGCGTTGATCACCGAGCTCGACAGGCTCCGCAAGGAACCGATCAGCGCCGCAGAACTGCAGCAGGCGAAAAACCAGTTCGCGCGTGACTACATCTTCAGCCGCGAGTCCGTGAAGGACAAGGCGAACACACTCGCGCACGCGGCCGTCATCCACGACGACATCAAGACCGCGGACGATGAATTCGACATCTTCATGAACATCACGGCGGCCGACGTCCAGCGGGTTGCGCAGAAGTACTTCACCCCCGAGAACCGCCTCGTGCTGACGATCATGCCCAAGGGATCGCAGACCGGGGGAGGCCGCCAGTGAAGGCGCTCCGCGGCGCTGCTGCAGCTCTCGCGTTTCTCCTTGTTGCGGTCAACGCCGGCGCGCAGGTGCCTGAGTGGCCCGTCGAGAAACCGCCGCGTCCTCTTGCCGCGCGCGACGTCAAGTTCCCGCCCTACGAGATCCGCACGCTCGCGAACGGGTTGCAGGTGATCGCCGTGTCGCACCACGAGCAGCCTGCCGTGAGCCTGCGTCTGATCGTGCGCGCCGGAGCCGCACAGGATCCCGACAGTCGCCCGGGCCTGGCGAGCCTCGCCGCCTCGCTGCTCGACCAGGGGACGACGACGAAATCGGCCGAACAGGTTGCACAGTCCATCGATTCGATCGGCGGCGCGATGGGCGTAGGCGCCGGATCCGACCTGACGTCGATCTTCGCCGCCGTGATGAAGAACAGCCTGAACGTCGGGTTGGACATCATCTCGGATATTGCGCGCAACCCGGCGTTCGCGGCGCAGGAGATCGAACGCCAGCGTCAGCAGATGATCTCGGCGATGAAGGTCAGCTACGAGGATCCCGACTACATCGCCGGCACCGTGTTCGATCGTCTGGTCTACGGCTTTCACCCGTACGGCAAGCCGGACGCCGGGACGCCCGAATCATTGGCGGCGATCACGCGTGAGGATCTCACCGCGTTCCACAAGCGGTGGTTCGGTCCGAATAATGCGATCCTCGCGATCGTCGGTGACGTGACTCCGGAAGAGGCATTCACAGGGGCAGAGCGTGCGTTCGGCAACTGGACGAAGATCGACGTGCCGGCGACGCCGGCCGCGCAGGTCCCCGAGCCGACCCGCCGTGTCGTGGTGATCGACCGGCCTGGCGCGGTGCAGACCGAGATCCGCGTCGGACACGTGGGGCTGCCGCGCAAGCACAAGGACTATCTCGCCCTGGACCTGACGCTCAAGATCCTGGGGGGGGAAGGGGGAAATCGCCTCCACCGCGTCCTGCGCAGCGAGCGAGGGCTGACGTACGGGGCCGAAGCGGAGATCAACGCCCTCAAGGACGCCGGCGACATTGTCGCCAGTACGGACACGCGCTCCGAAACCACTGCTGAAGCGTTGCGACTGATCGTGGACGAGATTGCGAAGCTGCGGCGCGAGCGCGTGCATCCGCGCGAGCTTGGCGACGCGCAGGCATACCTCACGGGCAGCTTTCCCTTGACAATCGAAACTCCGGGCGCGATCGCGCTGCAGGTGCTGAACGCGGTGGTCTACGGTCTCGACCTGCAGGATCTGCAGACGTACCGGGAGCGCGTCAACAGCATTACGCCGGAAGACATTCAGCGCGTCGCGCAGCTCTACCTGCATCCCGATCGCCTGTCGATCGTGCTCGTTGGAGACGCAAACGTCTTCGCGAAGCAGCTTCCCGCGGTTGGATTCGATCAGGTCGAGCGCATCTCCCTCGATCAGCTCGACCTCTCATCGCCGACGTTGCGAAAACGCGGCGCGTCCGCAGCAGGGAAAGAGGAGCTCGAGGCTGCGCCGGCAGTGGTGCCGGCGTCGTTCACGCGCGTGGTACCAGCGCAGGCCGGCGATCCGCAGCCGTTGATCGAGAAGGCGATCGCAGCCAAGGGTGGGCTGCCGCTCCTGCGCTCGATCACAACGGTCAAATCGACCTCGGAAATGGTCTTTGCGACACCGGCGGGGAAGGCCAAGGTCAACGCGACCGCCTATGTACGTTACCCAGGCCAGTTTCGCGTCGACGCGGAAGGGCCCGATGGCTTGCGCATCCAGACCTTTGACAACGGCACGGCGTGGGTCGGAGATGGGCGCGAGTTCGAAGACGCGCCTGCCGTCGTCGTGCGCGCGATGCAGGCCGGCGTGCAGCGCGACACTGTGGCTCTGTTGCTCGCACTCGTCGACAAGCGCGTGAAGGGCCGCCGCATCGCGGATGTCAACGTCGACGGCGACGTGATGCCCGCACTGGAAGTGGATTTATCGCCTGCCGGCCGCGTCACGCTCGTGTTCGATCCCGCGACCGGCTTGCTGGTCCATCAGCGTTACGGCGGCGACGCGGGCGAACCGGCAACCGAAGAGAGGTTCTCCGACTACCGCCCGGTCCAGGGCCTTCAGGTCGCGCACCGCGCGACAGTACGGCGGGAAAGCAGCCCCCCGTTCGATCGGGTGGTCCGCACGTTCGAAATCAACGTTCCCATCGAGCCCTCGTTCTTCAAGAAGCCCAGCCGATAAGACGGCTCTCGCCTTCCCGCTCTCGGCTTCCGCGGCTTCGCACTCCGGCGATAATCCTTCGATGCGCGTGATGATCTCCTGCGGTGAGCCTTCCGGCGACCTCTACGCCGGAGCGCTGGCGGGCGAGATCCTCACGCTGTCTCCGGCCGCGACGATTACCGGCTTTGGCGGCGATCGACTTGCGGCGGCGGGAGCCACGCTGGTCGAGAACTTCAGCGGCTTGTCGGTGACGGGTCTCGTTGAAGTCGTGCGGCTTCTTCCTCGCACGTACGCTACGTACAAACGACTGGTGGCTGATGCGGATGCCATGCGGCCGGACGTCTTCGTCGCGATCGACTTTCCCGATTTCAATTTCACGCTCGCCCGCGCCCTGAAGAAGCGTGGCATTCCGATCGTCTACTACATCAGCCCGCAGCTGTGGGCGTGGCGCGCTGGACGCATGAAGACGATGCAACGGGTCGTCGACCGCGTGCTGGTGATCTTTCCCTTCGAGGTTGAGATCTATCGGGAAGCGGGTGTGCCGGTCGAGTGGGTGGGCCACCCGTTGCTCGACGTTCAACCGGGAACGCAGTCGCGGGACGCATTTCTCGCCGACAACGGGATCGCCCCTTCACAGCCGGTGCTCGCGCTCCTGCCGGGCAGCCGGACGAACGAACTGCGCGAAATCCTGCCAGTGCTGGCCGCTGCGGCGCAGCGGATCCGCGAGCACGTGCACGACGTGCAGTTCGTCGTCGCGCGCGCGCCGCACCTGCGCGACGAGCTCTTTGCCCCGTTGCGGGCGCTCGAGGCCGCTGGTGGGCGAGTCATCACCGTCGAGGGTCGCGCTGACGATGTGCTCGCGTCGGCGGACGCCGCCGTGGTCGCGTCGGGAACCGTCACCGTCCAGGGCGCCTTGCACGAGTGTCCGATGGTGGTGGTGTATCGACTTTCGCCATTGACCTACCGAGTCGGAAAACCGTTTGTCCGCGTCGATACCTATGCCATGGTCAATCTCGTCGCCGGCCGCCGCGTCGTTCCTGAACTGATCCAGGACGACTTCACGGCCGAAGCAGTCGCGCGCGAAGCGACCCGCCTGCTCACGGATCGCTCGTCCGCGGAGCGCATGAGGGCCGAGCTGCGTGACGTACGTCACAAACTCGGAACAGCGGGTGCGAGCCGCCGTGCGGCCGAAGCAATTCTTCAGGTCGCAGCAACGTCGAAGACCTGAAACCTCTGCGTCCTCTGCGTTCGTGTCCTCTGCATCCTCTGCGAGTACACTGAGCCATGCGTCTCGTCGCACTTCTCACCGTCCTGCTGTGCTTCACGCCATCACTTTCCGCGACCGTGCTTCTGCCCGCCGACTTCCGCGAAGTCGTCAACGGTTCGCAGATCATCGTCTACGGCCGAATCAGTTCCGTGCGCCCGCAGTGGATCGACGGACGTCGCCGCATCGAGAGCGTCGTCACGCTTGAAGCGGCGGACTTCTACAGGGGAACGCCGGCAGCAACCGTAACGTTCCGAGTACCGGGCGGACAGGTCGGGCGCTATAAGAGTGTGACTGTCGGCGCGCCGGAGTTCCGGTCCGGCGACGAGGTCGTGCTGTTTCTCAGGGCTCAGGGCCCCGCGGTGCCGCAAGTCTTCGGGTTGAATCAGGGTGTCTTTCGCGTTCGCGTGGACGCGCGTACCGGCCGCCGACTCGTCACGCTGCCGATTCTCACCGCCCGCAGCGCGTCTCCGGAAATCGTCGTGCGCGGCGATGCCAACAGGCGTCCGCTCCCGCTGCCGCAGTTCGCCCAACAGGTGAAGGCGGTACTGCAGGGAGGGGCACGATGAAGCGGGCAGCGCTCTTCCTTACGATTTTCTGTCTCGCTATTGCCGATCAGCCGGCCTCGGCGTATCTGAAGCTCGGAACCCAATCCGGCAACAGGACCGTCGACCTGCGCTGGGACGAGTTCCCGGTGCGGTACTTCATCACGAACGCAGCCGGAGGGGGCGTGAGCGCGACGCAGTTGCGTGATGCGGTGAACGGCGCCTTCGCAACGTGGGATGGCGTTGAAACGGCGGACACCGAGTCCGAGTTCGTCGGCTTTACGAGCGCGCGTCCGAACGAGGACGACGGTATGACCGTGATCGGCTTCGTCAATCGTCCCGACGAGGATCGCACCCTCGGCGCCACGTCGTTCCTGGTCGACACGGTCACCGGCGAGATCCGCGAGGCAGAAATCTTCTTCAACTCGTTCTTCGACTGGTCCGTCGCGTCCAACGGCCAGTCGGGCCGGTTCGACCTCGAGTCGATCGCGCTGCACGAGATCGGACATCTCTTTGGTCTCGGGCACTCTGCGCTCGGTGAAACCGAGCTTGCGAACGGAGGCCGGCGCGTCATCGCCGCCGAAGCGGTGATGTTCCCGGTCGCATTCGCGGCCGGCACCACGATTGGACGCACGTTGAAGGCCGATGACATCGCGGGTATCTCGGATATCTACTCGAACGCCGAGTTCCGGCGCGAGCGGGGCAGCGTCAGCGGACGTGTGACCAAAAACGGCCGCGGAGTCCTCGGTGCGCACGTGATCGCGTACAACCCGAGAAGCGGCAAGCTCGTCGCCGGCTTCTCCCTCAACGAAGATGGCGCGTTCGTGATCGGCGGCCTGGAACCAGGGCCGCACGTTCTGCGCGTGGAACCGCTCGACGACGCGGACGTGGAGAGTTTCTTCGACTTGACGCTGAACATCGATTCCAATTTCCGTCCGAAGTTCCACGATCGCGTGGTAATCGTCCCGCGTGGTGGGGGAACGAGCGATGTTCAGGTCATGGTGGTGCCCAAATAACTTGATTGCGGAATGTGGATTGGGGACTGCGGATCGACGGATTGCTGAGTGTGGATTGGGATTGTTGAGTGCGGATTGGGTTACGGGATTGCAGATAGATAGGGGAGCTCGTTTGAGAAGTGATCTCGTGCGTGTTGCGACGCTTTTCGTCGCGCTGGTGATGATGCCGGGCGTCGCCGCCGCGCAGGTGTTCGTGGGCGCCGCGAAGCCGCGGCCGGGCTCGGCCGAACTGAGCGGCGGCGGGTTCTGGATGGCAGGCCAGAGCCACGACGCTGCCGCGGCGACGCTCACGTCGAATCCGTCCACTGGTTCCTCAGGGTTCGAGCTGTTCAACGCCGAGCCCTCGGTCGGCGCCGCTTTGGGCGTGCACGGTGTTCTCGGGGTCTACATTACGCGGAACCTGGCGATCGAAGGCGGCATTCAATTCTCCCGTCCTCAACTCAAGGTGCGCCTCACAGATGATGCGGAGGACGCGACCGACGTCACCGCGACGGAGAGGATCACTTCGTACGTGTTCAGCGGATCGCTCGTGTATCACTTCGGGGGCACGGGCCAGACGGTCCCCTTCATTGCCGGTGGTGCCGGGCACGTGCGCGACGTTCACGGCAGCAGCGAGCTGGTCGACACCGGGGTCGAATACCACGGCACCGTCGGGATCAAGTCGTGGTTCGGCCGCGTGCGCAAGCTTGGCGTTCGCGCCGAAGGTGGGGTCTCGGTCCGTGACGGCGGGGTCAGCTTCGATGACGGAACGCGCATCGTTCCGATCGCCGCCGCCTCACTCCTGTATCTGTTCTAGCGGGGTGCGCGACAGATCGTAGTACGCGATCGTCCGGCCGGCCCAGTCCGCACCCGATTGTCCGTTCAGCCCTACCGCAATGCCGTCGTGCCAGGCGAGACGCGTGCGGTGCACGTGACCGCAGAGCACCAGGCGCGTGCCCGATGCGGTCGCCGCGTTCCAGAGTTCGCGCCTGTGGCTCTCCGGTATTTCCATCGGAACGCGGACGTCGTGCACGAAATGGCGCAACTTGCCGTGCGGCGTCCAGGAGAACTCCGGTGCGTCGAGAGGGAAATGGTGAAGGAGCAGCAGAAGCGGCGCGTCGGCCGGCTGCTGCGAGAGCCACTGCGCTTGCGCCTTACGGACGCAGCCGATGGCATGATGCACGGTCAGCGTTCCACGCGCCATCGTCAACGGCCACCACTCGAGAGGCACGGTGTCGAGGACGGCTAAACGCCAGCCGTTCGAGAGCTCCTTGACAAAGGGGGCTTCGGCACCAACGCCGGGAGCACGCCGTTCGATAGCGGCGTAGAAGCGCCGCTTGCGCGCGGCGAGTACCGGCGGCGGATCCCAGAAGCGCAGCGCCATCCGCCAGAGATCAGCGGTGCGTCGTGGATGACCGCCGCTCGATGCGAGGTCGTGATTGCCGTGGAGGATCGTCAGCCGGCTGGCATCCAGCAGCGCGCGCGCGTCGAGCGCGTCGAGAACGCGGTCGAGCAGCCGCGGGTCCCAGCGATCCAGCAGGTCTCCCGTGATCGCGAGGTGTGCCGGACGCGCGGCGACGATGCGATCGAGCAGACCTTCGGTTGCGCGCACGTCATTGACGTTGCGCAGATGAAGATCCGAAAGGTGCGCGATCAGCACACCGCCAGAGTAGCGCGACGACACATATTGCTCGGAAAGGACATCCACGGAGCACGGTCTACTCACGAGGTGTGCTCCGGGGATGCAACTAGATGTTCGTCTTCAGCGTTGCGTCGTTTGCCGGCAACGCCGGCTCGTCGGCGTCGTTCTCGTATCGCCGAGGCGTAGCGTATCGATCTTCGGCGTTCCGATTGAGCACGTCCGCGGCGTCACGCTCGCGCGCGAGTTCGGGCCCGGGGCCGGGGCGCACACCCGTCAGCCCCTCGTGGGGGCCGCCCGCTTCCTGCGTCGACTGCTCAGCCGTAGCCTCTTCCGAGGGTCGCGCAATCGGAGTCCGTCGATGTTGCTCTTTCATCGGTCGCCCTCCCCGTAATCTCCTTCGCCGCGCGTGGCGTCAGGATTCCGCGTGCGATCGCGGTTGGTCCCTCGTTTCGGCAAGGCTTCCTGATTGCCGACTTCCTCGGACAGAGGACGGTTGGTGATCCCGCCGGCATCGTCGCTGTTGTCTCCCTCGTAGAGACGTTCCGGGTTCTCGTCGCGATCGGCGTTGCGGGTGTCGGAGTCCGACCTCCACCGTTCCCCTTCCGCCTTGCGCGTGTCCGCGTTCTGATTCGGCTTGTCCTGATCTGCCATGCAGCCCTCCTGTTCACGTAGTGGCAAGGGGCGTACCTGACTGATACCGTTCAGTCACGCTTGAATGCCGGCCCTGACTGCGAAATGATTTAAGGATGGCCTCGCTCAATTCTTTCAACACGCGCGGTCGGCTGACGGCCGGCAGCACGTCCGTGGACTTTTTCAGCCTCGCGGCGCTCGAGAAAGCCGGATTTCCTGAGATCGCACGGCTTCCGTATTCCTTGAAGATCCTGCTCGAGAACCTGCTGCGGCGCGAAGACGGGCGCTTCGTGCACGGCGATCATGTGCAGACGCTCGCGCGCTGGGACGTCACCGCGGGGGCTCAAAAGGAGATCGCGTTCACACCGGCTCGCGTGCTGCTGCAGGACTTCACCGGCGTTCCGGCGGTCGTCGATCTGGCGGCGATGCGCGACGGCATGGTGCGTCTGGGAGGCGATCCCGCAAAGGTCAACCCGCTTCAGCCAGTCGAGCTGGTCATCGATCACTCGGTGCAGGTGGATCACTATGCCGAGCGGAACGCGGCCGATCTGAACGCCGCGCTGGAGTTCGCGCGAAACAAGGAGCGCTACACGTTCCTTCGCTGGGGGCAGGAGGCGTTTCGAAACTTCCGCGTGGTGCCACCCGACACCGGCATCGTTCACCAGGTCAATCTCGAATACCTTGCGCGCGTCGTGTTCAAGGAAGAGACCAGCGGTGGCACACTCGCGTACCCCGACACGCTGGTCGGCACCGATTCGCAAACGACGATGGTCAATGGCCTGGGTGTCGTGGGATGGGGCGTGGGCGGCATCGAGGCGGAAGCTGCAATGCTCGGCCAGCCGATCTCGATGCTGATCCCCGAGGTGATCGGGTTCCAGCTGCTCGATCGTCTGCCGGAAGGCGCGACGGCGACCGACCTGGTGCTCACGATCACGGAGCGGCTGCGCAAGTTCGGCGTGGTCGGAAAGTTCGTGGAGTTCTATGGTCCCGGTCTCGAATCGCTCACGATTGCGGACCGCGCGACGCTTGGCAACATGTCGCCCGAATACGGGGCGACCATCGCCATCTGCCCGATCGACGAGATGACCCTCGATTACCTGAGGCTGACCGCGCGCGATGAAGCCCACGTGAAGCTGGTGGAGGCGTACGCGAAGGATCAGGGTCTCTTCAGCCGGCCGGGCGACGCCGACCCTGCCTACACCGCAACGCTGGAACTGGATCTCTCCACTGTCGAGCCGAGTCTCGCCGGACCCAAGCGTCCGCAGGACCGCGTGTCGCTGCGCCAGGCCAAAACCAAGTTCGCGCAATCACTCGCGAGCATGCTCGCGGAACGGAAACCGAAGGGCAGCGCACCAACAGTCAAGCCGGGCGAATCGACGTCACCCGCTGCGGCGACGGCGGCCTCCCCTTCGGCGACGGCCACACTGGAACTCACGCCGGAGATCGACGACCTCGATCACGGATCCGTCGTCGTGGCCGCGATCACGAGTTGCACCAACACCTCGAACCCCAGCGTCATGATCGGCGCGGGATTGCTCGCCCGGAACGCCGTCCAGCGCGGTCTCACGGTGAAGCCCTGGGTGAAGACGAGCCTCGCACCCGGCTCGCTGATCGTCACGGAGTACTACAAAGCGTCCGGACTGCTCGAATACCTCGAGAAGCTCGGGTTCAACATCGTCGGTTACGGTTGCACGACCTGTATCGGCAACAGCGGCCCGCTGCCGGAACCGGTGTCCACGGCGGTGAGGGAGAAGAACCTGGTCGTCGCATCGGTACTGAGCGGAAACCGGAATTTCGAAGGGCGGATCCAGTCGCAGGTGCGGGCGAACTACCTCGCATCGCCGCCGCTCGTCGTTGCGTATGCGCTTGCGGGCAGGATGCAGATCGATCTGACGTCGGAGCCCCTGGGCACCGGCTCCGACGGCGCACCGGTTTACCTGAAGGACATCTGGCCAACCGAGCGCGAGATTCAGGAGACGATGCTGACGTCGGTGAAGTCGGAGATGTTCCGTTCGCGTTACGCCGAGGTCTTCGACGGTGACCACCGCTGGCGTGCGCTGCCCGTGCCGATCGGCGAACTGTTCGAGTGGGACGAGGATTCCACGTACATCAGAAATCCGCCGTTCTTCGAGGGCGTCACGCTCGAGCCAACCGTACTTGCGGACATCAAGGGAGCACGCGTCCTCGCGCTGCTCGGCGACAGCGTCACCACCGATCACATTTCGCCGGCCGGCTCGATCCCGGCTGATAGTCCCGCGGGCAGATACCTGATCTCCAAGGGTGTGCCGCCGCGCGACTTCAACTCCTACGGTGCGCGCCGAGGGAATCACGAAGTGATGATGCGCGGCACGTTCGCCAACATTCGCCTTCGCAATCAGCTCGCCGCCGGCACCGAGGGCGGCTGGACGACGCTGCTGCCGGATGGCGAGGTGACGACGATCTACGATGCCTCGGTGACGTACCGCGAGCGTGGCGTACCGCTCGTCGTGATTGCGGGCAAGGAGTACGGATCCGGTTCATCGCGTGACTGGGCCGCGAAGGGCACGTTGCTGCTGGGTGTCAGGGCGGTGATCGCCGAGAGCTTCGAGCGGATCCATCGCAGCAATCTCGTGAACATGGGCATCCTGCCGCTGCGGTTCAAGGATGCCGAAACCGCCACGTCGCTCAAACTCACCGGCCGTGAAGCATTCGACATCGTCGGCATGGGCGACGAGCTGAAGCCCGGCGCCGAAGTCCGAGTCCGCACGACCGCTTCGGACGGCACGGTCAATGAGTTCACGGCGATCGCGCGTATCGACACGCCCGAGGAGCTCGTCGCCTTCCGACATGGAGGGATCCTGCCGTACGTGCTGCGACAGCTGGTCAGGAGCTAGGAGCCAGGGCCGTTCACGAACGGCCCTTACGGTGAATACCATGATGCAGGCGCGCTCGGCCATCACCAGCGACGAGGTGAAAGCGCGCGCGGCCGCGGCGGGTTTCGACATCTGCGGCATCGCGCCGGTGCGCGAGTTCGCCGAGGCGAAATTCCTTCACGAATGGATCGCGCGCGGCTTTCACGGCGACATGCACTACTTGGCGCGAACGGCGGAACGCCGCGCCGATGTCCGCCATGTCATGCCGTCAGCAACCGCCGTGATCATGCTCGGCACGGTCTATAACGCCGACCGACCATACTCGACGACGCGTCAGGATCCGCGCGAGGCTGCGATCGCCCGCTACGCCTGGGGCGACGACTACCACGACGTCATCGAGAACAGGATGCGTCAACTCGTCGGCGCGGTCGCGGAGATCGCAGGGCCTTTCGAGCATCGGGCGTACGTGGACACCGGACCCGTGCAGGAGCGCGTGTACGCGAAGCATGCGGGTCTCGGCTGGATCGGGAAGAACACCTGCCTCATCAACCGCGAGCTCGGCTCATGGCTCTTCCTTTCAGCGATCATCTGCGATCTGGAGCTCGAACCAGACCGGCCGACGCTGGATCAATGCGGCCGGTGCACGTTGTGCATCGACGCGTGTCCGACCGGAGCGCTCACCGGGCCGTACCAGCTCGATGCGACACGGTGCCTGTCGTACCTGACGATCGAGAACAAAGGATCGATTCCTGACGAGTTTCGCGACGCAATAGGCCATTACGCCTATGGATGCGACATTTGCCAGGACGTCTGCCCGTGGAATCGAAAGGCCGCCGTGACCGATGCAGCGCCCTGGCAGCCTCGTGACGGGCTCGATCGGCCGTCGTTGCTGGATCTGTGGACGCGCAGTGATGCGGAACTGCGCACGCTTCTGAAGGGCAGCCCCATGAAGCGCGCTGGCGTCCGCCGACTTCGCCGCAACCTGGCCG